>JAFDEK010000126.1 GCA_019310385.1 Deltaproteobacteria bacterium | reverse complement strand
TTCGTGTACAGCACCTCGTTCCAGTCTGCTGTGACGCCAATGATGGTGCCGTCGATCGCCATGGCGCGGGCGCTCGTAGGCTGGAGCGCGGAGAAGACCTGAACCGTGCCGAGGTCCGTCTCCTCCTGGAAGGGCATCTGGAGCACCTTTGCATGGTGTTGCACCAGCGGGGGCAGGAAGACGAGCCGCGGCGGTAGCGCCATGGCGAGCAGGACGGGACCAGGACCGCGAGCACGACGTTGACGCCCGCGAAGAGCTTGGTGCCCCCCACGGTTCCCAGGTTGGGGAGAACCCAGACGGCCGCCGCGATGGCGCCGGTGATGCTGCCCAGATTCGAGAGCAGATAGGCGAGTCCGACCCGGGAGGTGAGTCGTCCCACGCTGCCCATGAAGAGCCGACTGGCCAGGGGAAAGGTGAGGCCCATCCAGAGGGTCGCGGGTAGCATGATGGCAAGGGCCACCCCGCAGCCCACCGCCAGGCGCCACTGCCATGAGCTGTCGGCGAATTTCGGAGAGAAGGCGCTGACCTGCTCCGAAATCCCGGGCGTGATGAGCAGCCAGTGCTCGGCCCCGATGGCGAGGAGTGCGAGGATCGCGACGCCGAGCTGGCACAGACCCAGGTTCCACTCGGGCCGGCCCCAGCGCACGGCCGGGCCGTAGAAGAGGGCGCCGAAGCCGAGGCCCAGTAGGAAGATGGTGAGGGCGCTGCTGAGCACGTAGGTGCCGGGACCGAGCAGGTAGTGCAGCGCCCGGAACCAGACGATCTCGTAGCCCAGGGTCGCGAAGCCCGAGCCGAAGAGCACGAGGCCCGCCAGCCAGTAGGGCAGATTGCTCGGCAGGCTCTCGTCCACCACCGTGTCGTCGCCGCCGCTCCGGGTGACCCGCAGCCCCAGCAGGAGCGCTCCGCAGCCCACCGCCAGGTTGATCGCGTTGGCGACGAGGACGGCCCCGCTCGAGCCCACGAACTCGATCAAGAGGAAGCCCGCCGCCACGGCCCCGGTGGCGGCCCCCAGGGTGTTGAGGCCGTAGATCCAGCCCAGGCGCTGCTCGACCTCGTGGGCGCTGTGGATCAGGGCCTGGCAGAGGGCGGGGTAGGTGGCGCCCATCAGCGCCGAGGGGAGCAAGAGCAGCAGGAACACGTTCAGGACGCGGAACACGTCGAGCCCGGTGCCCTCGGGCAGCATGGGAGCCACCGCCGCGAACCACTGGGGCAGGCGAAGGAAGAGGAGGCTGAAGAGCGCCGTAGAAAGCGCGATGCCGATCTCGAGGAATCCGTACGCGCGCAGGGCGACGCTCACCCGGTCTCCCACCCGGTGGTAGAGCCAGGCTCCGATCCCCATGCCCCCCATGAAGCCCGCCACTACCGCGCTGACGGCCAGGGTGGAGCTTCCAAAGGTGAGGGAGAGCATGCGCGACCAGGCGACCTGGTAGATCAGCGCGGCGAAGCCGGACGAGAAGGCGAAGAGATAGAGGAGGAGCGTCTGCATGAAGCCTCGTTTGTCCGCCCAGGCCACGACATGGCGCTGCTGCTCTCGGGGTAGAACCCCCAGGGCGCGACATGGTACCACCAGAAAGGCTGGGTGGTGCCGAAGCGACCGATTCCCAGAGGGGGTGCCAGTCCCCGTTTCCGATCCGGGCTCGACGGAGCGCCCCGACGTCGATCGGCTCGGTGTTCGCAGCACCGGGAGCGCTGATCCGCCATCAGCTTCGGGCGCTCACTCTCCGGCTCCTGCGCGGGGTCGTCCCGCGCCACGGGCTCACCCAGGGATTGCCGCGCGCGTAGAAGCGGTAGGGGAGCTCGGCACCCTTGCTGATGCCGATGCGCGGTCCGCTGGCGACGGCCAGGAGCGGCAGCTCCGCGGGCGGCGCGCGCAATGCGACGCAGCCGCGCAGGATGCTGGCACCGTCGTGCTCGAGGCCGAGTCCCAGGGCCTGGGCGAGGCGGCCCGGGCCCCGCGCGATCTCCCTGGGCGAGCGCTCGGCCGCGAGGCCGCGCAGCCGGCGCATGACGGGATCCCCCTCGAGGGGCTCTAGGGCGCGCAGGAGCACCGCCGCGCCGCGGCCCCTGGCTTCGCAGACTACGTTGACGCAGGTATGGACGCCGTAGCTCCGATATGCGTAAATCCGACCTGGTGGTCCGAACATGCTGCGGTTGCGCGGTGTGGGGCCACGGTGGGAGTGGGAGCTCGGATCCGAGCCATCACCCAGGTAGGCTTCGACCTCGACCAGCCGCCCGACCAGCCGGCTCCCGTCTGGCAGCGTACGCACGATGACGGCACCGACGAGGTCGGCCGCGACGCTGAGACAGGGCCGCTCGAAGAAGCTACGGGAGAGTCGCTTTCCGTGACGCACGGTGCGAGATTAGCTCGCGCGAGGCCGTGCGAGAGGCGGGCGGGCGAAGCCGCGGCACGCGGTGGGGATCGAAGGGGATCGGGGGGCAATCGAGCTCCCCACGGAGGAGTGAGTAGTCGATGGATCGCGAAGGCATACGCGGGCCCGGGGCCCCTTCCATGCCGAGTCCGCCGCCGGAGCGGGAAGGGGAGGGTGCGTCGCCCGAGCCGGAGCCGCCGGCGAGCGACTTCTGGAGCTTCGGGATCAACGCGGGCGTCGTCGAGGAGATTCACGAGCGCTATCAGGTGGACCCGGGCTCGGTGGACGAGAGCTGGAGCGAGACCTTCACCGGGGAGGGCGCGGTCAGCGTCTCCGCACCGCTTCGGCCGGCGGTCGTTTCGCCGGCTCCCGAGGTCGCGGCGCTCAACCCGGCCGCGGCGCTCAACCCAGCCGCGGCGCCCATCCCAGCCACGGCGCCCAGCCCGCCTCCGCTTCACGCCCGTTCGGCCGCGCCGCCGTCCCGGGTGGCCGCCGCCGACCCTGTCAGCTTGCAGGCCGCCGATCGGAACGCCCGGGTGCTGCGCCTCGTCCACTCGTACCGGGCCCGCGGCCACCGGATCGCCAACAGCGATCCCCTCGGCGCCCATTCGAGCTACTTCCCCGAGCTGGATCCCGCCCACTACGGCTTCGGCGACGTCGATCTCGACGATTTCTGCACGGCGGGTGATCTGCCGGGAGGCTCGGTGCAGACCCTGCGCGCCATCCTGGAGCGCCTGCGCAAGACCTACTGCGGCTCCCTGGGCGCGGAGTTCACCCACGTCCAGGATCCCGGCCGCAAGGCCTGGCTGCAGCAGCGCATGGAGCGCAACGAGAACATCCCCCGCATCGAAGAGGGGCAGCGCCGCTGGATTCTCGAGAAGCTCTCGGCCGCGGAGCTCTTCGAGCGCTTCCTGCACACCAAGTTCCTGGGACAGAAGCGCTTCTCGCTGGAGGGGGCCGAGTCGACGATTCCCCTCCTCGACCACCTGGTGGAGACGGCGCCGCGCTACGGCATCGTCGAGTTCGTGATCGGTATGTCCCACCGCGGCCGCTTGAACGTCCTCACGAACGTGGTCGGCAAGTCCTATCAGGCGATCTTCTCAGAGTTCGAGGACAGCCCGCTGCTCGATTCCCCTTTCGGCTCGGGCGACGTGAAGTACCACAAGGGCTTCTCGAACGATCGCTTCGTGCGCAGCGGGGAGCGGGTCCACCTGACCCTCACCTCGAATCCCTCCCACCTGGAAGCCGTCGACCCGGTGGTGGAAGGACGCACCAAGGCCAAGCAGGTGCGCGCCGGCGACTTCGACGGGGAGCAGATCGTCCCGGTCATTCTGCACGGGGACGCGGCCTTCGCGGGGCAGGGAATCGTCGCCGAAACCCTGAACCTCTCCCAGCTGCGCGGCTACTGCACGGGCGGCACCATCCACGTCATCATCAACAACCAGATCGGATTCACGACGACCCCCGCCGAGGCGCGCTCGACGCTCTACTGCACCGACGTCGCCAAGATGATCCAGGTCCCGATCTTCCACGTGAACGGCGACGACCCCGAGGCGGTGGTCCACTGCGTCGACCTCGCCATGGAGTATCGGGAGCGCTTCGGCGACGACGTGGTGATCGACATGGTGTGCTACCGGCGCCACGGTCACAACGAAGGCGACGAGCCGAGCTTCACCCAGCCGCGCCTCTACGCGAAGATCCGCACGCGACCTTCGGTGCGAAAGCTCTACTCCGATCATCTGGTCGCCCAGGGCCATCTCGGCGAGGCCGATGCCAGGGGAATCGAGGACGCCATCCACAAAGAGCTGAACGAGGCCCTCGAGGCCATCCAGGATCAGTCCACCAACCCCTTCGAGCCCTACGATCCCCACGGCCCCTGGACGGGCTTCTCGCGAACCCGCCCCGAACACGAGCCCGATACGGGTGTGGCGCTGGATGTGCTGGCGAGTATCGCAGAGGGGCTGGGCACGGTGCCGGGCTACTTCCACGTTCACCCGAAGCTGCAGACTCTGCTGGACAAGCGGCGCAAGGCCGTCGTGGAGAACGCAGCCCTCGACTGGGGAATGGGAGAAGCCCTGGCCTACGGCTCACTCCTGCTCGAGGGTACGCCGGTTCGTCTCTCCGGCCAGGACAGCTCGCGGGGCACCTTCAGCCACCGTCACGCGGCTCTGGTCGATCAGGAGAGCGGGGAGGAGTTCGCCCCCCTGGCACACCTGGCCCAGAACCAGGCGCGTTTCGAGGTCTACGACAGCCTGCTATCGGAGGCCGCGGTGCTGGGCTTCGAGTACGGCTACAGCCTTGCGGATCCCGCCACCCTGGTGCTGTGGGAGGCTCAGTTCGGTGACTTCGTGAACGGCGCACAGGTGATCATCGACCAGTTCATCAGCTCCGCCCATGTGAAGTGGTCGCGCATGAACGGTCTCGTGATGCTGCTCCCCCACGGCTTCGAGGGCCAGGGGCCGGAGCACTCGAGCGCCCGTATCGAGCGCTTCCTGCAGACCTGCGCCGAGGACAGCATCCAGGTGGTGAACTGCACGACGCCCGCGCAGTTCTTCCATGTGCTGCGCCGACAAATGCGGCGGGCCTACCGCGCGCCCCTGGTGGTATTCACGCCGAAGAGCCTGCTGCGGCTGCCCGCTGCGACCTCCGCGGTGGCGGAGCTCACCCGCGGATCTTTCCAGCATGTTCTCGATGATCCGATCGCCTCACAGGCGCCCGAGGCCGTGCGCCGGGTGTTGCTGTGCAGCGGGAAGGTCTACTACGACCTGCTTGCCGCGCGTGCCGAGCGCTTTGGCGAGCGGGCGGGACGCGTGGCCCTGGTGAGGGTCGAGCAGCTCTACCCCTGGCCCGGGGAGGCGCTCGAGGCGGCCGTGCGACGCTACAGCGGCGCCGAGTGTCTCTTCTGGGTCCAGGAGGAGCCGGCCAACATGGGGGCTTGGAGCTTCGTTCGCGAACGCATCCACGACGTCCTGCTGCCCGACGAGAAGCTCGCCTACGCGGGCCGCGTGCCCGCCGCCAGCCCCGCCGCAGGCTCCATGCGGGTTCACCGCCGGGAGCAACAGGCCCTGATCGACACAGCGTTCGGGGGGCTCGACTGATCCCCAGGAGCTCGTGCCGCGCGGGGAAGGGAACGACGATCCCGGTCGGAGTCGTGGTGGCGTGCCTGGCGATGGCCTGCGCCTCGGGCGCGCCGGTGGAGCCCGAGCCGGCTCCACTCTCCACTTTGCCTCCCGCTTCGCCCTCCACTTTGCCTCCCGCTTCGCCCTCCACCCCACCTTCGGAGCTTGCTCGATCCCTGGAGAGCCTGGCCGCGAGCGCACTCGAGCAGGGCGATCTCGCCGGCGCCGAGAATCGCTATTCCCGACTTCTGGTCGCCCATCCCTCTTCGGTCATGGCGCGCCTGGGTCTGGCCGCGGTGGCGCGCCGGCGCGGCGACACGGCGGGCGAGCGTCGCTGGCTCGAGGCCGCCCTGGCTCAGGCACCCCACGACGGCGACGCCCTGGCCGCCATGGCGGCGCTTCATGGGGAGGTCGGGGAGTCCCAGGAGGCTCGACGGCTCCTGGCCCGGGCCCTCGAAGCGCGGCCCCGAGACCCGAAGATCCACGCCGCTCTGCTGCGGCTCACCGGCTTGGCGCCCCGTTCGGCCCGGCCGGCCAGCCTCGAGGAAGCTCTTGCTCTCGCGGATGCCCACCCCTACGACCCGTGGGCGCAGCTTCGGGCTGGCCGGGCCCTCCTGGCAGCCGGCGAGCGGGAGCGCGCGCGTCTGCGTCTGTGGCAGGGAGTTCGCTACGCGGATCTCGACCCGCGCTCTGCGCTGGCGGGCATGGAGCTCCTGCGCGAGCTCGATCCCGACTTTGCCCTGCGCCGCGTGGTGCCCGTCCACAGCTACGCGGACCAGACCCTGAGCCGGCACCCCGACTGGAAGATGCGCTTGCGCCTGCTCTGGGATGGGACCAGCGGCAGCCTGGATCCCGTGCTGTCGACGGTCTTCGTGCCGGTCTCCTTTGCGATCTTCTCGTCCCGGGAGAGTGGCGATGATCTGGGCTCCATCGACGCCGCCTGGCAGAGGCGGGCGAAGCGCTGGCCCGCAGCAGGCCTGCTCGCGGGCTTCACCGAGCGTCCGCTACCGCAGTACGGCGGCTTTCATCGTCGCGGACAGGCCCAGCTCCTGGGAAGGCGTCTGCTGGTGCGGATCGACTCCGATGCCCTCGAGAGCCGGGTCCTGATCCACGAGCTGCTCCACATCTACGGGGCCGTACACGTCGCCGAGGGCATGGTCTCCATCATGAACCCCGGCGGCGAGTCCCTGGTCCTCGACCCGGTCAATCAGCAGATCGTTGCGATGGTGCGCGATCGTCGCTTCGCCGCCGGCCGGGTCGATCGGGACGTGCTTCCCTATATCGACGCGGAAACCTTGACGAAGGTCTACGTCGCTTCGCTGCGGGTGAACCTGAAGCTGCGCAGCGAAGGCATCGAGGACGCCGAGGAGGCCGCCCAGGAGTCGCGCTTCATCGCCTACGAAAAAGCCCGGGAAGCGGTTGCTCTCGATCCCCAGCTCGCCGACGTCGCGAGCCTGGTGGCCGATCTCTTCGCCTACCAGGAGCGCTACGCCCAGGCGGCCATGTACCAGGACATGGTGGCCGAGCTGGTCGGGCCCCAGAGCCGGCGCGGCCGGCGAGCACGGTCCGCTGCCGAGGCGCTGCGGCGCCGGAGCGCGGCCCTCTATGGCGGATCGGAGGGCGGATCGGAGGGCGGCTCGGTGGGTGGCTCGGCGGGCGGCGGAGGCACGCAGTAGATGAAGGGCCACGGGACGACTCTGCCCTTGACCCGGCTCTCGGCGCTCCCGAGAATGGTTGCTCCGTGGGTGGAGGGCGCAGCATGGATCTGAGCTATGGCAGCGAGGCCGAGGGCTTCCGCGAGGAGGTTGCACGCTTCCTCGCAGAGAGCTGGCCCTTGCAGGGCGCGGAGGCGGAGCTGCCGCGCGGCGAGCAGGAGGCCCTGTTCCGGGCCCGGGCGATCGAGGCCGGCTATCTCTACCGCAGCATTCCGCGGCGCTACGGCGGCTCGGAGCAGGCGCCGGACGTGCTCAAGGCCCAGGTGATCCGCGAGGAGTTCCGCAAGAAGCGCGCGCCCCGGGAGGCCCTGGGGATCGGAACCATCATGTTGGTCCCCACCCTACTCGAGCGCGGCGCGGAATGGCAGAAGGAGCGCTTCGTTCGCCCGACCCTCATGGGCGAGATCCAGTGGTGCCAGGGCTACAGCGAGCCGGGCTCGGGCAGTGACCTGGCCTCCCTCAAGACCCGGGGCGAGCGGGTCGGGGACGAGTGGGTGATCAATGGCCAGAAGATCTGGACCAGCGATGCCCACCTTGCCGACTACATGTTCGCCCTGATTCGCACCGAGCCCGACGCCTCCAAGCACGCGGGGATCTCCTACCTCCTCATCGACATGAAGCAGCCCGGCATCGAGGTCCGGCCCCTGCGCCAGATGACCGGTGGAGTCGATTTCAACGAGGTCTTCTTCGACGACGCACGCACGCCGAAGGACTGGATCGTGGGCGAACGCGGCGAGGGCTGGAATGTTTCGCGCACGACCCTCAAGCACGAGCGCAACACCATCGGCTCGGCCCAGCAGACCCGCATGCAGTTCCAGGGCCTCGTCTTCCTGGCGAAGAGCACCCGGCGGGGCGGGCGTCCCGCCATCGAGGACGACGAGATCCGCCAACGCCTCCTCACCCTGGAGGGCTACGTCAAGGCTCACCAGTACTCGGGATACCGTCAGCTCACCAAGGATGCCCGGGGCGAGGACGCGGGGCCCGTCGGCAAGATGATGAAGCTCCTCTCCACCAACATCGGACAAGAAGTGGCCAAGCTCGCCATGGACCTCATCGGTGACGAAGGATTGCTCAGTGGCGGCGGGGCGGGCATGGGCAAGATGCCGCCGGGCAATCAGATGTGGGTGGGCCAGTACATGTATTCCCTGGGCATCGCGATCGCGGGGGGCACGGCGAACATCCAGCGTAACGTCATCGCCGAGCGCGGCCTCGGCCTGCCCCGGGACGCCGAGGCGGACAGGAGCGCGGGCCGATGAACTTCGATCTCAGCGAAGAGCAGCAGCTGCTCCAGCAGACCGTAGGGCGCTTCGTCGCGAACGAGTGTCCCGCCGCCCGCCTGCGGGAGATCTTCGACGGCGACGAGGGCCACGATCCCCTTCTCTGGAAGGGGCTGGCGGAGATGGGCGTGGCGGGTCTCGCGCTCTCCGAGGAATACGGCGGCGCCGGCCTGCAGATGCTGGACCTCGCCGTCGTGGCGGAGACCCTGGGCCATGGCGCCATGCCGGGTCCCTTCTTCAACCACGCCGTGGGATCCCTGGCGATCCAGCTTGCTGGAAGCGAGGAGCAGCGGCAGCGCTGGCTTCCCGCCCTGGCCGGGGGCGAGGCGATCGCGACCATCGCGCTGGCGGAAGAAGGCGGCTGGCAGCCCGAGGACTGGACGCTCCAGGCGGGCACGACGCTCAGTGGCGTCAAGCGTCACGTGCCCCTTGCGTCTCTCGCCGACCTCGTCGTCGTCGGCGTGGCGGGCGGGGGCTTTGCGGTGGTGGAGCGCGCTGGGGGCGGCCTCTCCTTCGAGTCCGTCGACGTAGCGGACCGCACGCGCCGCCTCGAAGCGCTTCGCCTCGAAGAGGCTCCCTGCGAGCTATTGCCGGAGGGCGCTTCAGTGGCGGGCCGTGTGCGCGACATCGCCCTGGTGCTTCTGGCCGCCGATGCCTTCGGAGGCGCGTCGCGCTGCGTCGAGATGAGCGTCGAGTACGCGAAGAACCGCGAGCAGTTCGGCGTCCCCATCGCGCAGTTCCAGGCAGTGAAGCACCAGCTCGCCGACATGACCCTCGAGGTGGAGCCCAGCCGCGGCCTCTATTGGTACGCGGCCCACGCCCTCGACCACGCCCGCGACGATGCGCCGCGCACGGCGGCCATCGCCAAGTCCCACATCACGGACCGCTTCATGCAGGTCGCGCGCGACTCGGTGGAGCTCCACGGGGGTATCGGCTTCACCTGGGAGTGCGATCTCCAGATCTGGTTCAAGCGCGCCATGTTCGACCGCGCCTTCCTCGGCAATCCGGGTGTGCACCGGGCGCGTGCGGCGGCGATGGCGGACTGGTAGGCGGAGCATGAAGATCCTTCTCTACTTCGCCCGGGTGTATCCCACGTCGAGCGCGCTCATGATCGGCGCCCTCCTGCTCGCCGCCCTGGCGGACGGCATCGGGATGTCCGCGGTGGTCGGCTTGTTCAGCCTGGCCGAGGATCTCCCCCTGAGCGAGAGCGAGATCGAGAGCCTGGAAGGCGGTTTCCAGAAGCAGATCTTTGCCTTCTATGGAGCCCTCGGTGTCCAGCTCACCTTGCAGGCGCTCCTCATCACGATCGTGTGCGCAATGTGGCTGAAGGCGGTCCTGGCACTCCTTGCGAAGCGACAGGTCGGCTACTCGGTGGCCCGGGTGGCAACCGACCTGCGCATTCGGCTGCTCGATGCTCTCATGGCGGCGCGCTGGGGCTACTACGTCCACCAGCCGGTTGGCGCCGTCGCCAACGCCTTCGCGACCGAGCCCCAGCGGGCCGGCAACGCCTACCTGCAGATCTCGACCCTGATCGCGCTTCTGCTCCAGATCGCGCTCTATACGGCCCTTGCGAGTTTGGTGTCTTGGCAGGCCACTCTCGGGAGCTTCGTCATCGCCTTCTCCAGCCTGTTCCTGCTGCGCGGCCTGATTGGGATCGCTCGCAGGGCCGGGGCGAAGCAGACCCGATTGCTGCGGTCGCTGCTGACACGGGTCAGTGACACCTTCCAGGGCCTCAAACCCCTCAAGGCGATGGCGCGGGAGGGGCGCATCGCTCCCATCCTGCAAGACGCCATCCTCAGACTCAACCGTGTGGCCCAGAAGCGGGTCCTGTCCTCAGAAGCCCTGGCCGCAGCCCAGGAGCCCCTCGTCGTCTCGTGTCTCGCCCTGGGAGCGGCCATCGCGCTCTTCTACATGGAGATGGACTGGAAGACTCTGACCGGGCTCGGTCTGGTGCTGGCGCGGGTCTTCTTCGGGCTTGCGAAGGTGCAGCGCCGCTACCAGGCCTTCGCGGCCAACGAGAGCGCATTCTGGTCCCTGCTCGACCGTATCGAGGAGGCCGAGCTCGAGGTGGAGCCGAGCTCGGGCGGCGAGTGCCCGAGCTTCCGGCACGAGATCCGGCTCGCTCGAGTCGACGTGAGCTACGACGGTCACGCAGTCCTCGAGGACACGAGTCTGGAGATCCCTTTTGGCAGGATCACCGCCCTGGTCGGGCCCTCGGGAGCCGGCAAGACGACCATCAGCGACCTCGTGATCGGCCTGATCACTCCCGATCGTGGCGAGATTCTCGTAGACGACCTGCCCCTCTCCCGCATCGATACAAGGGCGTGGCGGGAGAGCATCGGTTATGTGCCCCAGGAGCTCTTTCTGCTGAACGACAGCGTGTTGATGAACGTCACGCTGGGCGAGAGCTCCCTGGGTCGAGAGCAGGTCGAGGAGGCCTTGCGCAAGGCGGGCGGCTGGGACTTCGTCTCCAAGCTGCCCGAGGGTATGGACAGCAAGGTGGGAGAGCGCGGCGCTCGGCTGTCCGGGGGGCAGCGCCAGCGCATCGCCATCGCGCGGGCCCTCGTGCACGAGCCTTGCCTGCTGGTACTCGACGAGGCGACGACCGCGCTGGACCCCGCTACGGAGGCGTCGGTGTGGGAGTCGCTGCTGCAGCTACAGGGGCAGGTCACGATCCTCGCGGTGTCCCATCAGCCGAAGCTGGCTCGAGTGGCGGACCGGGTCTATCGCATCGAAGACGGCAAGGCGCGGATCGAGGAGCGCTCGGACTCGGGGTGAAGCGCGATTCAGCGCCCGCCCGCTATCGCGTCGCTTCGCGGGTCAGCCGGCAGCCGCTTCCTTGCCCAACAAGAGGTCGAGGTGGTGCTGCGCGACCCGTCGGACGCTGAAGTCATCGGCCCGCGCCCGGAGGCGCCCGGTGTCCACGGGCGTTGCGCAGGCCGTCTTCATGGCCGCCGCCAGCGCTTCCACATCCTCCACCGGGACCAGGGGGCCGAGCTCGCCGTCCCGCAAGATCTCCCTCGGCCCGCTCGGGCAGTCGGTGCTTACGACGGGCGCGCCCGAGGCCATGGCCTGGATGAGGACGCCCGGCAGCCCCTCGAAGCGGCTCGAGAGCACGAAGACCGAGGCGCGGGCCATGTAGGCGAAGGGGTTGTTCGCGAAGCCCGGCAGGTCGACGTCGTCGCTCAGCCCGAGCTCGTCGCGCAGCTCCTCGAGCGCGGCCCGCTGCTTCCCCTCGCCAATGATCACCAGGCGCGAGGGGATCTCGGCTCGCACCTTCGCGAAGGCGCGGATCAGCAGGTCGAAGCCCTTCTGCGCCTTGAACTTCCCCACTCCCAGGAAGACCGGCGGCCCCTCGCCCTGGAGCCAGGGGTGATCCACCGGCTCGGCGGCGCGCTTGGGCAGGTCGGAGTCGACCACCGGGTTGTAGGTGACGTGAACGGTCTCTGCGGGCACGTCGAGAACGCGAGCCAGGTCGTCGGCGACTCCCTGTGAGACGGCGCCCATCACGTCGGCGAGGGGATAGTAGGTGCGAACCAGCCGCGGCAGGACCCGGTTCTTGAGCTTGGGGACCTGGCGCACGACCTCGCTCAGGGTGTTGCGCTCGGTGATCATGAGGCGCGTGTCGACTCCGGCGATCTCACGCGCGCACACGGCGGCGATGTTGGAGTTGTTGAGCGCAGTGATCATGCCTGCAGGGTGCTCCTCGCGCAGGTAGTGGACCAGCCCCGGAATGGCGCCGAAGGCCCAATGGGCGATCGCGCCGAAGCCCAGGGGCCAGAGGCCCCGGAGCAGGTCCGGCCGGCGGGCGAGGGTGGGGATCGCGGTGACCGCGCCTCCGACGTCGAGGTTGATGCAGCGCACCGAGGAGGAGATCTCGTCCAGATAGGGACCTTCGGCGCGGCCGAGCAGGAGGTCGACCCGGTGGCCGAGCTCGGCCAGGCCGGTGGCGAGGTTCACCATCATCCGCTCGGCTCCGCCACCGCCGCTCCCGTAGAGTGATCGGATGAAGATTGCCACGTGCCGGGGACCGTCCGGGGGCGTGCTCACTGGCGCGTCCGTCGGCGCGGCCATGGGCCGGCGAGCAATAGAGTGAGGCAGAGGACTCCGAGGGCGGGTCGCGAGAGGGCGGGGACGGC
>JAFDEK010000125.1 GCA_019310385.1 Deltaproteobacteria bacterium | reverse complement strand
AGGAGCAGCCTGACCCACTCGCGCCGCTCGGCCGCATCGGGCCAACGTCGCGCCCCCTGCGGCAGGCGCTCGAGCGGATAGAGATCGAGGATCAACAGCACCACGGGCAGCGTGACCGCCATGGCCTTCGACATCACGGCGAGGAGGTAGAAGAGAAGGGAGAGCCCATAGAAGACGCGGCGCCAGCGGCCGCCCGCGTCCTTCGCGTCTTTCGCCTCCTTCGCCTCCTTCACATAGACGAGATAAGCGAGGATGGACGGGAAGAGGAAGAAGAGACAGAGCACGTCCTTACGCTCGGATACCCAGGCGACGGACTCGACGTGCTGGGGGTGGACTCCGAAGAGAAGCGCGGCGATGGCCGCGGCAGCCACCTTCTCCCCAGGGAGCTGCGAGGGCCGCATGCTCCAGGGTTCACGGCCGCCGACCCCCTGCAAGAGCGCGATGGCGAGCACGAAGACCCACACGGTATTGAGACCGTGAAGCACGACGTTGCCGAGATGGTGGCCACGCGGATCGAGACCGTAGAGCGCGTAGTCGATCGCGTGGGAGACCCATACGAGGGGATGCCAGTTGTGCATCTCGGTGTTGGTGAACATCCAACGCAGGTTGGCCGCGTCGAAGGAGCGAATGCGCAGGTTCTCGCTGACATACCAGGGGTCGTCCCAGCCCAGGAAGCCGGCGTCGAGGACCCCCGCATGGGCGAAGAAGCTCAGGCCGAAGAGCCCCGTGGCGATCGCGGCCAGTGCCCAGAAGGAAGGACGCCAACCCCCGCCGTCGGGGACCGAAGCGAGACTCAAGGACCGACCCGCGTGCCGAGGGAGGCAGCGTGCGTCGGGGCATCGATCCGCCGTCCGCGCCGGCGACTCAGGAGCGAGAGGACGAGCAGCACGAGAGCCGCGATCACCGCGGCCGCGGCGAGCGTCCGCCCGGTGTCTTCACCCATTCGAGCAGACTATCACGCCCAACTGGGTCAGCCGCTGCCCCCGGGGACCAGTGTGGCAATTTTACCCACTCGCCCGAGAGGTGTGAAGAAAGCACACGCCACCAGCCGAGAGACAGGGAAGGCGCTGCCCCTGAGGCTCGGACCCGAGCGGGAAGCTTGGGCATGGTTCCTGCTACACCTTTCGGTATCCGGATAGAGTACCCAGTAACGAGGGAGCAGCTCGAAGCGCGGGAGGCGAAACCCATGAGCATTGGGGCGGTCCTGGTCTCGGCCGCCACGCTGGGCGGTCTCGGCTTCGCGTTCGGCGTCCTCATCGCCGTCGCCAACCGGCGCTTCGCAGTCTGGCAGGACCCACGCATCGATGTGGTGAGCGGCCTGCTGCCAGGCACCAACTGCGGAGCCTGCGGTCAGGCGGGCTGTAACGCCTTCGCGGGGGAGCTGGTCGCGGGAAGCGTGCAGCCGGCCACCTGTACGGTCATGGGCGCCGGCGACATCGAGGAGGTCGCGAGCATTCTGGGTGTCGAGGCTGGAGAGGCCCTGAAGCGGGTCGCGCGACTGCTCTGCGCCGGCGGAAGCGACGTTGCGCAGCAGCGCGCCGACTACCGGGGCCTCGAAAGCTGCGGCGCCGCGGCGCAAGTCGCCCGAGGCGGGAAGAGCTGCTCGTGGGGCTGCCTCGGCCTCGCCGACTGCGCGGAAGCCTGCGACTTCGACGCGATCTTCATGAATCGCGATGACCTGCCGACCGTGATTCCCGAGAGCTGCACCGCGTGCGGCGATTGTGTCGAGGCCTGCCCCTTGGACCTGTTCACCATCATGCCCATCGAGCAGAAGCTCCTGGTCCAGTGCAAGAGCCTGCTCGAGGGCGACGAAGCCGAAGCACTCTGCCGGGTGGCCTGCACCGGCTGTGGCAAGTGCGCGCTGGACGCGGCGCCGGGACTCGTCGAGATGGTCGACGGCCTCGCGGTGGTCGACTACGAGAAGAACGAATCGGCGGAGCCGGGCGCGACGGCCCGCTGCCCGACGGGAGCCATCGTGTGGGTGGTGGGCACCCAGTTCACCGCTGGGACGGAGCCATCCGAGCCCGCCAGGAGTGCTGCGAGATGAAGTTCGGCAAGAAGAAGACGAGCGCGGCGAAGGCCCCCAAGTACCCGGGCCTGCCTTTCGCGGACGACGGCAGCGCCGCGGTGGTCACCATGGAGACCGCGGCGAGCGAGGCGGCCGGCGCGTACCCCATCACGCCCTCCACCCAGATGGGGGAGGGCTGGGCGGGCGCGGTCGCCCAGGGCAAGCTGAACGTCAACGGCCGGAGCCTCCTCTTCTTCGAGCCCGAGGGCGAGCACGCCGCAGCGGCGGTGACAGCCGGCATGAGCATGATGGGCCTGCGCTCGACCAACTTCTCGAGCGGCCAGGGCATCGCGTACATGCACGAATCGCTCTATGCGGCCGTGGGCAAGCGCCTCACCTACGTGCTCAACGTGGCCTGCCGCGCCATGACGAAGCACGCCCTCAACGTCCACGCAGGCCACGACGACTACCACGCCATCGACGACACGGGCTTCTTTCAGCTCTTCGCGAAGGACGTACAGGAGGTCGCGGATCTCAACCTCGTCTCCCACCGCATCGCCGAGCTCTCCCTCACCCCGGGCATCTGCGCCCAGGACGGCTTCCTCACCAGTCATGTGATCGAGTCCGCACGGATCCCCGAGCGCGAGCTCGTGAAGGAGTACCTGGGCAGCCCCGCGGACGTGATCGAATCGCCGACCCCGGCCCAGAGGCTGGTCTTCGGCGAGACGCGCCGGCGCATTCCCGAGATGTTCGACCTCGACTACCCCGCCATGCTCGGCGTGGTACAGAACCAGGACAGCTACGCCCAGGGCGTCGCGGCCCAGCGGCCCTTCTACTTCGACCACATCGTCGAGCTGACCGACCGGGCCTTCGCGGAGTACGCGGCCTTGACGGGCAGGCACTACGCACGAGCGATGGGCTACCGCCTCGACGACGCGGAGTACGTGATCGTCGGCCAGGGCTCCGTGTGCGCCAACGCCGAAGCGGTGTGCGACCACCTGCGCGCCAGCCGCGGACTGAAGATCGGCGTCCTCAACCTGACCATGTTCCGCCCCTTCCCCGACGATTGGGTGAGCCGCCTGCTGCGCGGCAAGCGGGCCGCGACGGTGCTGGAGCGCGTGGATCAGCCCCTGGCCGTCGACGCACCCCTGCTGCGGGAGATCCGCTCGGCCATGGGGAAGGCGATCGAGAACCAGCGAGCCTCGGGCGAGGCCCCCTACCCCGCCGTCGCGGCCTGTAGCGCCGAGGAGGTGCCGGACTTCTACTCGGGCTGCTTCGGGCTCGGCAGCCGCGACCTGCAACCCGCCGACATCGTCGCCGCCGTGGACAACATGCTCGATGGCGGGAAGCAGCGACGCCAGTACTACCTGGGCATCGACTTCGTGCGCCCCGAGACGCGGCTCCCCAAGCTGCAGATCTGGCAGGACCAGCTACTCGAGAGCTACCCGCAGCTCGGCGAGCTGGCGCTGCGGCCCGGCGAGGAGATCGACCTCATGCCCGAGGGCGCGACCTCCATCCGCATCCACTCCGTCGGCGGCTGGGGCGCCATCACCATGGGGAAGAACCTCGCGGTCACGACCTGCGAGCTGCTCGATCTCTACGTGAAGGCGAACCCGAAGTACGGCTCCGAGAAGAAGGGCCAGCCCACTTCCTTCTACGCGACACTCGCACCGGAGCCCATCCGGCTCAATTGCGAGCTGCACCACGTGGACATCGTGCTCTCGCCGGATCCCAACGTCTTCCACCACGCGAACCCCCTCTTCGGCTTCGCCGAGGAGGGCGGGGTCTTCGTGATCCAGAGCGACCTCTCGCCCGAGGATCTGTGGGCCAGCCTCCCGGTGACGGCCCAGATCGACATCCGCACCAAGAGCATCGAGGTCTACTACCTGGACGCATTCAAGATCGCCTCGGACGAGGCGACGGATCCCGGCCTGCGCTACCGCATGCAGGGCGCCGCCTTCATGGGCGCCTTCTTCCACGTCGCCCCCATGGTGAAGCGCGCGCAGCTGGACGAAGAGCAGCTCATGGAGGGCATCCGCAAGCAGCTGCAGAAGAAGTTCGGGCACCTGGGCGAGCGCACGGTGGAGGACAACCTGCGGGTGATCCGCCGCGGCTACGAGGAGCTGCGCAAGCTGGACTACTCGAAGCTGCACGACTCCACCTCGTCCCAGGCGGCGGCCCTTCCCAGCATTCCCGCCGCCATGGTGCGGGAGAATATGCAGGACGGCATCGGCGACCCGGGTCGCTTCTGGGAGCAGGTCTGCCACCTCTGCAAGACTGGCGAGGACGGCATCGCGGACCCCTTCGCGGCCATCAGCGCGATCCCGGCGGCGACGAGCTCGATTCGCGACATGACCGACGTGCGCTTCGAGGTGCCCGAGTTCGTGGCCGATCGCTGCACGGGCTGCAGCCAGTGCTGGGTCGAATGCCCCGACGCCGCCATCCCCGGCCTGGTGAACGGAATCGACCAGGTGCTGGAAGCCGCGATCAGCAGGGCCGCCGTACAGGAGGAGGGAGACTTCCAGAAGCTCCGGCAGATCGTCCCCCATCTCACCAAGGAGGCGCACAAGCTCCTGGCCGAAACGCCCTTCACGACCTTCGCCGACACGCTCTCCCAGGCCTACGACGGCGTGGCGGAGCGGCTCGGCCTGGACGCCACCCCGCGCAGGGCCCTCGACGCCCAGCTGGCGGCGGTGGCCGCGATCCTGGCGGAATTCCCCCTGGCCAGGACCACACCCTTCTTCGACGTTCCGGAGAAGAAGGAGGCCGGCTCGGGGGGCCTGCTCTCCATCACCATCAACCCCGAGGCCTGCAAGGGCTGCAACCTCTGCGTGGCGGTCTGTCCGGAGGGCGCCCTGGTCACCGTGAAGCAGGACGACGAAAACCTCGCAAAGCTGCGGCGCAACTGGGAGTTCTGGCAGACGCTGCCCGATACCCACGACCGCTACATCAACATCCCGGATCTCGAGGAGGGCATCGGTGTGCTCTCCTCGCTGCTGCTCAAGAAGGCCAACTACCGCTCCATGACGGGTGGCGATGGCGCCTGCATGGGCTGTGGCGAGAAGACGGCCATCCACCTGGTGCTCTCGACCGTGAACTCACTCATGCTGCCGCGGGTCGAGGGCTTCGTGTGCAAGCTCGACGAGCTGATCGCCGGCCTCGACGCCCAGGCACGCCAGATCCTCGCCTCCGACGCCGACCTC
Organism: Deltaproteobacteria bacterium; assembly: GCA_019310385.1. Taxonomy (GTDB): domain Bacteria; phylum Myxococcota_A; class UBA9160; order UBA9160; family UBA4427; genus JAFDEK01. The sequence goes on along the minus strand of JAFDEK010000125.1, from coordinate 11,156 downwards.
GACGCGGTGAGCCACGACCACCCCGGCCACGTCGACCTTCCCCTCGACGATGCCAAGCAGGAGCAGGTCGATCGCATCACCCAGATGATCCACGAGCTCAAGGACCTGCACTGGCGCTACACCGAGGGGCCCAGCGGGCAGGGGCGGGCCCACACCGGCTTCGCGAACTCGACGGGCTGCTCCTCGGTGTGGGGCAGCACCTATCCCTACAACCCCTACCCCTTCCCCTGGGTCAACCACCTCTTCCAGGACGCCCCCTCCATCGCGGTGGGGCTCTTCGAAGGCAACATGCGCAAGATGGCCGACGGCTTCATCTCCGTACGCCGGGCCGAGCTGCAGCTCAAGGAGGAGTACGACCCCGAGAAGCACGAGGCCTTCTTCTCCACCTTCGACTGGCAGGAGTTCAGCGACGAGGAGTTCGACCTGTGCCCGCCGATCTTTGCGGTGGGCGGCGACGGCGCCATGTTCGACATCGGCTTCCAGAACCTCTCGCGGGTGCTGGCCTCGGGCAAGCCCATCCGGGTGATCGTCCTCGACACCCAGGTCTACTCGAACACCGGCGGCCAGGCCTGCACGAGTGGCTTCATGGCCCAGGTGTCGGACATGGCGGAGTTCGGCAAGGCCCAACACGGCAAGGAGGAGACCCGCAAGGAGCTGGCGCTCATCGCCATGGCGCATCGTGGAAGCTACGTGCTGCAGTCGTCGGCGGCGCTGGCATCGCACCTCATCGGCGGCGTCCTCAAGGGCCTGCGAGCGAGGCGCCCGGCCATGTTCCTGCTCCACTGCCCCTGCCCGCCCGAGCACGGCATCGGAGACGAGTCGGCAGCGGCGGCGGCGAAGATGGCCCTGGAGAGCCGGGCCTTCCCGCTCCTGGTCTTCGACCCCGACGAGGGAGAGAGCATCGCGGAGTGCCTCAACCTCGACGGCAACCCCTCCCCGGACGAGAGCTGGCCCACGGTCACGCTCAAGTACAAGAACGACGCGGGGGAGGAGGAGAGCATGTCTGTGCCCTTCACCATCGCCGACTGGGCCGCCACCGAGTCCCGCTTCCGCAAGCACATCCGGCCCATGCCGGAGGACGTGGACGAGGAGGAGCTCCTGCCCTTCCACGAGTACGTCGAGGCGACGCCGGAGGAGCGCGCCAGCCGGCGGCCCTTCGTCTACAGCTTCGGTGAGGACCAGCGCCTGCAAAGGCTGCTCATCGCCGACGAGATCGTCGAGCTGGCCGAGCAGCGCCTGAGCGTCTGGCGCGAGCTCCGGGAGCTGGCGGGCCAGAAAGCATCGCCGCCGGTACGCGAGCTGGTCGAGGGCGAGTACGAGGCGGAGTTCGAGCAGAAGGCCAGCGCGCTGCGCACGCAGTACGAGGCCAGACTCGAGGAGCTCAAGGCCGCCTACCGCGACACGGCCGCAGACTTCCTGACCCGCATGGAGAGCCTGGGCGGTCCGCTCGCGGGCACGACAGCGCCCGCGGCGGCCGAAAGAGCGCTGCCCCCCCGAGCGCTGCCAGCCGAGCCGGCTTCAGTAGTCGAGCCCGCCCCAGCGGCACCCCCTGCCCCCGCCGAAGAGGCGCCTCTCGGCATGGGGCCCTACATCGACCCGGCCCAATGCACCACCTGCGACGAGTGTACGAACCTGAACGACAGGATGTTCGTCTACGACGACGCGCGGCACGCCTACATCAAGGACCCGAAGGCCGGCACCTTCCGCGAGCTCGTCATGGCGGCAGAGCGCTGCCCGGCTAGCATCATCCACCCCGGCACGCCGCTCAATCCCAAGGAGAAGAACCTGAAGAAGTGGATCAAGCGCGCCGAGCGTTTCAACACTTGAAACTTCGACACTCGAGAGTTCGATGCGCGCATCTCTGAGCTTCCGACACGGTGTCCACCCGCCGGACCGCAAGGAGCTGACGGCGGAGGTGCCGATCCGCCGCATGCCCTTCCCGGACGAGGTCGTGCTGCCCCTGCAGCAGCACGCGGGCAAGCCTGCTCGGCTGGTGGTGCGGCCCGGCCAGCGGGTCGAGCGCGGCGACCTGCTCGCCGAGGCCGACGGCTTCATCTCGGCGCCCGTCCACGCGTCGGCGGCGGGGACCGTGAAGGAGGTACGGCTCTGGCCGCACCCCAACGGCAGCCATTCCCCCGCAGTTCGCATTGCCGTCGAGCCCTTCTCCGCCCAGGCCCCGCGGCCGCGCATGGTTCCCGATTGGCAGGGGCTCGAGCCCAAGGAGATGGTCGCGGCGATCCGCGACGCCGGCGTGGTGGGCCTGGGCGGCGCCGCCTTCCCCACCCACGTGAAGCTCTCGCCGCCCGAGGGCTCGGTGGTGGACGCCCTGGTGATCAACGGCTGCGAGTGCGAGCCCTACCTCACCACCGACCACCGCAGCATGGTGGAGTACCCCGAGCGCGTGCAGCTCGGGACCCGCATCATGATGCGCTGCCTGGGTGCGAAGCGAGCCCTGATCGGCATCGAGCGCAACAAGCCCGACGCCATCGAGGCCATCCGCCGGACCCTGCCCTCGGACATCCCCGTCGAGGTGTGTCCTCTCACGGTGAAGTACCCCCAAGGCGCCGAGAAGATGCTCATCGAGGCCCTGGTCGGGCGCGAGGTGCCCTCGGGCAAGCTCCCCATCGAAGTCGGCGTGGTGGTGCAGAATGTGGCCTCGGTGGCGACCATCGCCGAGGTCTTCGAGACCGGGCTCCCCCTGATCGAGCGCATCGTCACGGTGACGGGAGGCGGCGTGAAGCGGCCGGGCAACCTGATCGTCCCCGTCGGCACGAAGCTCCGCGACCTGCTCGAGGCCTGCGACGGCCTCACCGACGACGCCCGGGAGGTGATCTTCGGTGGCCCCATGATGGGCGCCGCCCAGGCGAACCTGGACGTCCCGGTCCTCAAGGGAACCTCGGGCATCGTGGTCCTCGACGCAGCGGAGGTAGAAGAGCGCCGGCCCCATCCCTGCATCCGCTGCGGCCACTGTCTCGACGCCTGCCCGGTCTACTTGAATCCCCAACTGCTGGGGAGCCTCGCAATGGCAAAGCGCTGGGACGAAATGCAGGAGGAGCACCTCCTCGACTGCATGCTCTGCGGCTGCTGCTCCTATACCTGCCCCTCGAAGATCCCGCTGAGCCAGCTCTTCGCCCTCGCCAAGGCGGCCCTGCGCAGGAGCGCCGCCGCGTGAAGTCGCCCCGACTGCTGATCAGCGCCTCTCCCCATCTCGCGGCTCCGGACAGCACGCCCACCATCATGTGGTCCGTGGTCGCGAGCCTCGCACCCACGGTGGGAGCCTCGATCTACTTCTTCGGCCCGAGCGCGCTCCTCGTGCTGCTGGCCGCGTGCGCGGGCGCCCTGCTCACCGAGCGCTCCTTCGCGGGCATGCGGCCCCTGCGCGACGGCTCGGCGGCCATCACGGGCCTCCTCCTGGGCCTCACCCTGCCGCCCGGCATTCCCCTGTGGATGGCCTTCGTGGGCGGCGCCTTCGGGATCGGCTTCGGAAAGCTCGTCTTCGGCGGCCTGGGTCAGAATGTCTTCAACCCCGCGCTACTGGGGCGCGCCTTTCTCCAAGCGGCCTTCCCCGTCGCCATGACGACCTGGCCCGCGGCAAGTACGAGCTGGTGGAGCCTGCGCGGTGACAACCTCGCCTGGCCGCTCATGAGCCCCCAGCTCGCCGACGGCGCCACGGGCGCGACGCCTCTGGGTCTGATGAAGTTCGAGCAGACCGACACCGCCCTATCCCAGCTGGTGCTGGGCTCGACCCCCGGCTCCCTGGGCGAGACCTCGGCCGTACTGATCCTGCTCGGCGGGATCTTCCTCGCGCTGCGCGGCCACCTCGAGTGGCGCATTCCCGCGAGCATCTTCCTCACGGTGGCGCTCTTCGCGACGGGGCTACACCTGCTGGACGGCGAGCGCTATCCCGACGCCCTCTTCATGCTCTTCTCCGGCGGGCTCATGCTCGGCGCCGTCTACATGGCGACGGACATGGTGACCTCGCCCGTCACCCATCTCGGCTGCTGGGTCTTCGGCGTGGGGATCGGCCTGCTCGTCGTCGTGATCCGGGTGTGGGGTGGCCTCGCCGAGGGCGTCATGTACTCGATCCTGCTCCTCAACGCGCTGGTTCCCTTCATCAACCGAGCCACCCAGCCGCGGGTCTTCGGCACGCCGGCCCGGAAGCCGGCCTCATGAGCATCGAGATCCCCGTCCGCCCCGAGCTTCCCTCGTGGCGCCTGGTCATGACCCTGGCCGTGGCCGGGACCCTGGCCGGGACCCTGATCGTCTTCGTGTTCCAGGCAACCGAGCCCGCCATCCAGGCCCACAAGGCCGAGATGCTGCGCCTCGCGATCCACGAGGTGCTGAAGGACCCCGAGCGCTACGAGACCCTGTACGTGATCGACGGCGCGCTCGCCTCGCAGCTGCCGGAAGGCCGCAACCCGCGCTCGCTGCAGAAGGTCTTCGTTGGCTACGACGGCGCGGGGAAGCCGGTGGGCGCCGCCATGGTGGCCGGCGCACCGGGCTTCCAGGACGTCATCCGCCTGATCTTCGGTTACGATCCCGCCACCCGCAGGCTCCTGGGCATGAAGGTGCTGGAGAGCAAGGAGACGCCGGGCCTCGGCGACAAGATCGAGAAGGACATGGACTTCGTGGGCCAGTTCGACGGCGCCGTGCCGCCCCTGCAAGGTGTCAAGCAGGGGCAGGCGGGAGAAGACCGGAGCAAGATCGACATGATCACCGGGGCCACGATCTCTTCCCGGGCGATAATCAAGATCATCGGCGGCGCCCTCGAGGAGCTGGGCCCCCTCGTCGATGTCCACGAGGCGTGGCAACCATGAGGACCACCTCTCCCAACGAAGACCTCGTCCGGGGCATCTGGCGCGAGAATCCGGTCCTCATCCAGCTACTCGGCCTGTGCCCCGCACTCGCGGTGACGAACACCGTCGCCAACAGCCTCGCCATGGGACTCGCGACCTTCTTCGTGCTGTGTGGGTCGAGCCTGCTGGTCTCGAGCCTGCGCAAGGTGATCCCCCACGAGGTGCGGATCTCCACCTACATCCTGATCATCGCCACCTTCGTGACCGTGGCCGACATGACCCTCGAGGCCCTGGTGCCCGACATCCACAAGGCCCTGGGCGCCTTCATCGCATTGATCGTGGTGAACTGCATGATCCTCGGCCGCCAGGAGGCCTTCGCGTCCAAGCGGCCCGTGGGCCGGGCGCTGCTCGACGCGGTAGGGACCGGCTTCGGCTTCCTGATCGCCCTCACTCTGATGGGCGCCTTCCGCGAGGTGCTGGGCAACGGGAGCTTCCTCGGCATTCCCCTCTTCGGCCCCTCCTTCGAGCCCTGGGTGGTGATGATCCTGCCGCCGGGCGGCTTCCTCGCCCTGGGAAGCATCATTCTCCTGCTGAGCTGGTACCAGGGCCGCAAGGAGAGCACGGGGCTGCCACTGCGCTTCGACCGCGAAGCCGACGACGACGTCTCGACCCAGAGGGCGGCGTGATGGGTGAGCTCTCCTGGATCCTGCTCTCCGCCATGGTGGTGAACAACTTCACCCTGGCCCTCTTCCTCGGCCTGTGCCCTTTCATGGGCGTCTCGGCCCGGGTTTCCACGGCCCTGCGCATGGGCGCCGCGAACATCTTCGTTCTCACGATCACCTCGGCCTGCGCGTGGTTCCTCAACACCTTCGTGCTGATCCACGCCCCCTACCTGCGCCTCATCTCCTTCATCGTCGTCATCGCGTCGCTGGTGCAGATCGTCGAGATGGTGATCCGCAAGGTGAGCCCAACGCTCTTCGAGCAGCTCGGCATCTTCCTGCCTCTCATCACCACCAACTGCGCCATCCTGGGCCTGGCGATCTTCCAGACCAACCGGGGCTATGACCTGGTGCAGGGGCTCTTCTTCGCCCTCGGTGCCGGGCTGGGGCTGACCCTGGCCCTGGTGCTGATGGCGTCGATCCGAGAGAACACCGAGCTCGCCGACGTTCCGGAGGTCGCCAAGGGCACGGCGCTGACCCTGATCATCGCCGGGAGCCTGTCCCTGGCCTTCATGGGCTTCGCGGGCCTGCTCAGCTCCAGCTGAGGCGGATCGCCTCCTACCTCGCTCGCCCGCTCGCCGAAGAAGGCCCCCCAGAATCGCCGCCTCCCGTCGCCACGACGCCCCGCGGGACTTGGGTTTGGGAGGCTACTTGCCGATAGGTGAAGCCTGCCAGAGGTGCGGTGGTGAAGCTCGATTTTCGGCCGGTCGGTAGCTGGGTTAGGGAGCGGGGCGCGGGAATCGCGACCCGCCTCGGAGGACTGTCGTCTCGCGCGACCGGATCCGAGCTGAAGGCGCTGCCCATCCTGAGCCTGAGCATCGTGGCTCTGTGGTTCCTCGCCGCCCTTTGGGTGCAGCTGAGCTCTCCTGGACACTTGAGACTGACTCGCTCCGAGATGGAGCGGGCTACGAGCATCGCCGTTTCGAACCCCGTGGTGGAGGTGCCAGGCCACTACCTCCCCATCGTGCGGGCCGTCCTGCCCCGCTTCGAGAACGACGAGCTCCTGGGCTTCCTGCGCAAGAACCAGGCCGCGGGCGAGGTCGCCTCGCTCCAGACCCACTTCGACGAGGTCGCTGCCACGGCCGCGAAGCTGCTCGAGAGCCACCCTACCCGCACCCTCGGCGTGCTGCCGGCCGAGCTCTCCCTCGGCGGCTTCGCGACCCATGTCCTCATACACGCCGGCTGGCTGCACCTGCTCGCGACCGTGCTGCTCTTCCTGCTCGCTGCCCCGCTCTTGGAGGAGCGCTGGGGGCGTCCACTCCTGGGCGGGACCATCGTGCTGCTGGCGCTGGCCGGGGGCGCTGTCTTCTACGCCGTGAATCCCACGGCGAATCGCGCCTTCGTCGGGGGCTCCGCCGTGGTGGCCGGGCTCGTCGCGGCGTGCGTCGTAACCCTCGAGAACGAAGAGGTCGACTTCCTGGGATGGCTGGGACCCCTGGCCGGCGGCGAGCTGATCGCACCGGCCTGGACCCTCGCAGTCCCGCTGGCCCTCTACGAGCTGGCGCTGTGGTGGGCGATTCAAGGCAGCCTGCCCCGCAGCGTCGACAGTGCAGTCGGCTATCCGGCCCACGCTGCCGGTGCTGTGCTCGGATGCGCGGTCGCATTCGCCGTCACCAAGCTGGGACTCGTGAAGGAGCAGACCGAAAGCCAGGCCCCAGCCCCTGGATCTCGCCAAGGTGCGCAAGCTTCGCGAACAGGGTGACATGGCGAGCGCCTTCGCCCTGCTCGAAGACGAGGTCGGCCGCAGCGCCCGCAACCGCAACGCAGTCACGACCTTCTGGCAGATGGCCCTCGAGCTCGGGGAGCCCGACCGGGCTGCGACCGCCATGGCGCGGCTGGTTCAAGAGGAGCTGCGCCGCGGCGCCGAGGAGGTCGCGGTCGACCTCTGGAGCGAGCTCGCCAAGCATGTGCCGTCGCAGCTGCTCGCTCCCCAGACCCTCGTGCAGCTCGCGCCGGCGATCGGGCGCTCGAAGGGCACCGAATGCGCCGTCCTGGCACTCGAGCAGGCGCTCGACTCGAGCAACCGGGGCTTCACTGCGGCCGTCGGGATGCGGGTGTCGCAGCTCGCCATGGAGATCGACCCCGAGCTTGCCGGCATGGCGGCACACAAGGCCTTGCGCGAGACGGGCCTGGACGACAGGCAGCGCTCCGAGCTCGAGACTCTCGCCGCCGCGCTGGCACCCGACGAGCCCAGCCTGGAGGAGCGTCGAGCGAAGAAGCCGGCCCCGAGCGTCTTCTACGAAGAGACGGACCGCAGCGGCTTCGGCGGTGAGGTCGAAGACCTGAGCGGTGCCAACGAGTCCGCGCAGACCGAGCCGGCCGAGCCGGCCGAGGAAGCTGCTTCTGCGGAGCCGATCGGAGAAGAGCCCGACAGCCCCGGCTTCGGCGAGGTCGGGGATCTCGCAGGCCCCGCCGACCCGACGCAGCTCGAGTCCGAGCAGGCGACCGCCTTCGCGGAGCTGCTCGAAGAGCCGGAGGTCGGGCAATTCGGCGACGTCGAGGATCTCGCCGGCCCCGCCGATCCAACGCAGCTCGAGACCGAGCAGGCGCCCGCCTTCGCGGATCTGCTCGACGAGCCGGGCGGCACGGAATTTGGCGACGTCGAGGATCTCGCAGGCCCCGCCGACCCGCTGCAGAGCGGGCCCCCTGCGGAGCCCCCCTGCGCCGAGCTGCTCGAGGAGCCCAGCGCAGCAGTCTTCGGCGACGTCGAGGATCTCGCAGGCCCCGCCGACCCGCTGCAAAGTGAGTCCGATGAGGCGCCCCCCTTCGCCGAGCTGCTCGAGGAGCCCGACCCCAGCGACATCGGGGAGACCGATGCCATTGGCCTGGCGGACGAGATCGCAGCGGCGGTCGAGATCATCGAGGCGGATGAGATCGCCGACGCGGACGAGATCGCCGAGGCCGACGAGATCGCCGAAGCGGACGAGATCGGCGAAGCGGACGAGATCGGCGAAGCGGACGAGATCGGCGAAGCGGACGAGATCGGCGAGATCGGCGAGCCCGACCTGCTGGACGGGGTCGGCGAGATCGATGACCTCTCCGAACCCCTCCCGACTTTCCCCGACGGCGCCGTCATCGAGGCCACTCCACTGGCCGTCGAGGCCGCGGGGCTGCGGATCGAGATCTCGGGCCTGGGACCGAGTGTGCTGGCCTGGCCCCGCCTGCGAGCCGTGTCGCTCGCCGGTGTGCGCGGGCTCGGAGCCAAGCCGGTGCTGCTCATCGACCTGCTCGTCGATGGCCGGGGTAGCGAGAGGCCGTTGGGCGTGATCCGCCTCCAGGGCAATCGCTTCGATCCCCGCAGCCTGGTCCCGAAGGCCAGCGGAGCGATCGAGGCCCTGCGCACCCTGCTCGCGACCTTCCTCGAACGCGACCAGGTCCGGCCGCTCCCCGATGCCGCCGGCGCCATGGCGAACCCCGTTCGCGTCTTCGACTCCCTCGAGATCTACCACGAGCAGATCCTGAGCGAGGCCGCGCGGGATCTTGTCTGAGCTTCAATAGTGCAAGCCCTTCATGAGCGCCGCCAGGGCGACCTGCTCCTTGGTGGGCTCGACGTACTCCGGCCGCTGGATCCCCTTGGCGGCGTGGGAGTCGTCGAACATGCGGTAGGCGATATTCATCGCCGTTGCGAGAAGCTTCGGTGCTACGACTCCCCAGCCCTGGAAGAGCTTGCCCATCCCCGACGTGACCCGGCTGGGCTTGTGGAGGATGGCCTCCACCACCATGTCGGCCGCCTCCTCGGGTGAAATCGTGGGGGCGTATTCGTACACCTTGGTGGGACCGATCATGGGCGTTCGCACCAGCGGCATGTTGATGTTGGTGAAGTGGATGCCCCGGTCGCAGAACTCCGCCTCGGCGCAGCGGGTCCAGCCCTCGAGCGCGGACTTCGAGGCCACATAGCCGGCAAAGCGCGCGGGCGGCCCGACCACTCCCATGGACGAAATATTGACGATGTGTCCGCTGCGGCGTTCGTTCATGCCGGGAAGCAGCCGGAGGATCAGGCGCATGGCCCCGAAGTAGTTGAGCTGCATCGTGCGCTCGAAGTCGTGGAAGCGGTCATAGGAAAGCTCGATGGAGCGCCGGATCGAGCGGCCGGCGTTGTTGATCAGGATGTCCACGCGGCCGTGCTCGGCCAGCACCCCGGCGATGAAGGCATCGCAGGCGTCCATGTCGGAGACGTCGCAGGAGTGGACCCAAGCCTGGCCGCCGCTCTCCTCGATGGCGCCCCGGGCCTCTTCCAGGGTCTCGAGGGTGCGGCCGGCCAGGATCACCTTCGCGCCGGCCTGGCCCAGGCGCCGGGCGGTGGCGAGGCCGATTCCCGTGCCCGCCCCCGTGACGACCACCACCTTGCCAGCCACGTTCCCCCGCAGCGAGCGGTCGACGAAGAGATCGGGGTCGAGGTTCCGCTCCCAGTAGTCCCACAGCTTGCCCGCATAGCTCGCCAGCTTGGGAACCTCGATCCCGCTGCCCTTGAGGGCCCCTTCGGTGGCCCGGTTGTCGTAGCGCGTATTCCAGTTGAGGAAGGTTCCCGCGCCTTCGGGAACTTCCATGCTGCCGAAGAAGGCGGCGATCAGGCGTTTGACCGGCGGCAGCTTGCCGATGGTCTCCATGAGGCCCGTCGGCACGAAGGAGAAGATCTTCGTATCCAGGCGTACCGCGAAGCGCGGCGCGTGACCGGCGTCGGCGATGATGTTGACGATCTCGCCGACGCTGTAGTGGTCCGGGTTGGTGAGATGGAAGCACTCGCCGTCGTGGCCTTCCTGGTGGGCGATGTGGTCCATGGCATCGACCACGTAGTCCACGGGCACGACGTTGAAGCTGCCGGCGTCGACGCCGATGAGGGGGAACCAGGGGGGCGCCGCCTTGCGCAGCTTCTGCAGCAGCTTGAAGCTGTAGTAGGGACCGTCGATCTTGTCGATCTCGCCGCTCTGCGAGTGCCCGACCACCGACGAGGGCCGGTAGACCTGCCAGGGAATCGAGCACTCCCGGCGAACCACTGCCTCGGATTCGTGCTTGGTGCGCAGGTAGGGATGGGAGAGGCTTCCGGCCTCTTCGAACATGTCCTCGCGGAAGGTCCCCTCGTAGAGACCGCCCGCCGCGATGGAGCTCACGTGGTGGAAGCGCTGCGCCTGCAGGTCTTCGGCGCAGGCCACCGCATTGCGCGTTCCTTCTACGTTCGCGGCCCACTGGCTCTCCGCCGACGCCGCCAGGTCATAGATGGCAGCGACGTGGAAGAAATGATCGATGCGCCCCCGCAAGCTCGACAGATCGGCGTCGCTCAGCCCGAGGGAGGGTTCGACCAGATCGCCGACTACACCAACGATCCGCTCCGCCGCCTCCGGACTGCGCTGCTTCAGCGCTTCGAGCTTGTGCGCCGACGCTTCGCGCGTGAGCACATGGACGGTTCCTCCCCGCTCCAGCAAACGCGCCACCAGGAATCGCCCGATGAAGCCGGTGCCGCCGGTCACGAAGTAGTTCACGGCTTTCTCCCTCCATGCGGGCCTTCCGATCGCAGAAGCCCGCGGCGTTGCGTCGGGCGGGTGGGGCCCGGCCCTTCGCGATCCAGCTCCAGAATATCACGGCGCGCGACGCCGCAGCTCGCCTCTTCCCGCATTCGAGATGGACCCGCGAATCGGGGCTATGC
>JAFDEK010000202.1 GCA_019310385.1 Deltaproteobacteria bacterium | reverse complement strand
ACAGCTGCTTCTTCGCGACAGCTCGATCGATGGCTGCGCGTGGCGCAGCCCGTCAGTGCTTGCGAATACCGAGGGCATACTCGGCAATGAGCTTCACGTGGAGCTCGCTCGTCCCCTCACCGAACTCGAGGGCCTTGGCCTCCATCAGGAGCCGCCCGATCTCGGCCTCGGCCGTGCAAGAGTAGCCGCCGAAGATCTGCATGCCGTCGAGGGCGTTCGCCACGGCGGCGCGGCTCGCTGCGAGCTTGGCGAGACTCGCCTCGATGCTGCAGCGCTCGAGGCCCGCATCCTTCATGCGCCCCAGGCGATACACGAGCAGCCGCGCCTGCTCGGTGCGGCTCACCATCTCCGCCACCTTGAGCTGGATCAGTTGAAACTCGCCGATCTTCTGGCCGAAGGCCTCACGCTCCATCGCATATGGGATGGAGAGGTCGAGGCAGCGCTGGGCCTGACCCACGCAGCGCGCCGCCACGGAGAAACGCCCCATGTCGAGGGCCGCACCCAGCACCGGGAAGCCTCGACCCTCCTGGCCGAGCACTGCGTCTTCGGGAACGAAGGCGTCCTCGAAGTGCACCTCGGCGAGGTTGTCGCGGCGCAGGGTGCGCATGGGGAAGTCGCTAATGGTGATGCCTTCGGTGGAGTGGGGATCCACGAGAAAAGCCGTCACTCCCTTGTGAGCCTTGCTGCGGTCGAGGGTCGCGACCACGAAAAAGAGCCCGGCGTGCTCCGCGTGCGAGATGAAGACCTTGGTGCCGCGCAGCAGGTAGCCGCCCTCCACCTTGCTCGCCGTGGTCTGCATGGCGGCCAAGTCGGTGCCACCGCCGGGCTCGGTGAGGCAGGCCGAGCAGAGGATCTCGCCCTTGGCGATGCCGGGCAGGTAGCGCTCCTTCTGCTCTTCGGTGCCGGTTCTCAGGATCGAGCTCGCCGCCAGGGAGTTCGCGACGGACACCACCGAGGCCACCACCCAATCCACCCGCGCGAGCTCTTCACAGATGATTCCGTAGGTCACGACGTCGCTGAACGAGCCCCCGTAGCGCTCGGGGATCATGGGGCCCAGCAGGCCCAGGGGCGCGAGCTTGGCGACCAGCTCCACGGGATAGCGGGCCTCGCGTTCGTATTCCTCGACGTGGGGAAGGATCTCGGCCTCCGCGAAGGCCCGCACGCTGCGCCGCACTTCGCGCTGGTGGTCGCTGAGGTCGAAGTCCGCCATCCGTTCCAGGGGGGTCGTCATGCTGCTCCCGAGTCGCGAGGTGTCGCTACTTTAGCTGGACCGCAGGGTCCGGCACTTTGCACCTGGCACCTGGCGCTCGGCACCCGCGGGGCATGGACTTCTCCCGCATCCTCGGATAGAGTGCTGCCCCCAAAAGTCAGTGAGAGGCCGTCATGAAAAAGGGCACGAACAACCGTAGCCGCAACAAGAGTTCCCGCTACCGCGCCAAGCTCAAGCAGAAGCACCAGCGTACCCGCCGCCGCCAGTCGGGCGGCCGCAAGTACTATCGCTGAGCCAGGGTTCCGAGCATTGAACGGGCCCGCCGCACCGAGCCGTGCGCGGGCCCGAAGTGTGTGTGCCGAAGTGTGGGTGGAAGTGTGGGTGGAAGTGGGGCTCCGTAGGCCACGGGACCGTTTCACGCACCCTGCGCGAAGACTGGCCGCCAGCCAACCGCCAACGCGCAGGCTATTCGGCCGTCACCGCTTCGCCCAGCTCGGCGATCGCCTCATCGATACGGCCGTCGATCGCCTTCTCCCATTCCACAGCGTCCGAGGTTACGCCGTCGTCGGGGAAGAGGATCGCGCGGCCCGAATTCACGATGCCGCCCTCGAGACAGCGCGGCCCCTGGGTGAAGCCCCGCACCGCGTCCGCCGCGCTGCCCCCTTGGGCTCCGTAACCGGGCACCAGGAAGAGCGCGCGGGGCAGCAGCTCGCGCACCCGCTCCGCTTGCTCGGGATATGTCGCACCCACCACCACGCCGAGTGAAGACCAACCGGTTCGGGGCCCCTCGAGGCGGCTCGCCAGCTCACCCAGGGAGCTCGCGACGGCCTCGTACACGCAGCCTCCCGCGACCTCGCGGTCCTGCACGTCCCCCGAGCCGGGGTTGCTCGTCTTGACGAGAACGAAGAGCCCACGACCGTATTCCTCGGCCCGCTCAGCGAAGGGCTCCAGCGTGTCGAGCCCCATGTAGGGGTTGAGGGTGATGGCATCGGCAAGCACCGGAGAATCGGGCTCGAGGTAGGAGCGCGCGTAGCCCTCGGCGGTAGAGCCAATGTCGCCCCGTTTTGCGTCGAGGAGAACCAGCAGATCGAGCTCACGGGCCCGGGCCACAACGGTCTCGAGGACCTGCATGCCGCGCCAACCGAGCTGCTCGAAGAAGGCGATCTGGGGCTTCACGATCGCAACCCGACCGGGCAGGCGATCGAGCAGGGCGAGCAGGAAATCGCGCACACTGTCGGCGCATTCGGGGTCCGCGGGCGACATGCTGCCGCGGCGGAAGAGCGGCGGAATCCGCCCAAGGTGCGGATCCAGACCGACGCAGAGCGGATGTCCGAGCTCGCGCAGCCGCTCGATCAGGCGATCAGCGAAGTGAGAAGATTGTGGAGATGGGCTGGTGGAGAGCACGCTGTCGTTCGTTTCGCTCTGGGGTTCGTTCACAAAGCCTGTCCTCTGGCCGGCCCGGCGGACACCCGCCGCAGGGCTCGGCGCCCTCTGTCGATTCAATGCCCGGAAATTCTATCGAAACTTCGCTGGCCGCCCGCGACGTTTTGCAAAAAATCGCAGGACTCGGGATGCGCGGCCGGCTGCCACTCTAGCGCCCTGCTGCGATTTGCCCCAAATCCCCGAGTGGCACCCTGCTAGCATTGCCGTGTGGCGGGGACGGGAGAAATGAGAAGCGACGAGGAACTGGTGGCCCGACCGCTCAGATTTCGCCTCGAGGCCGTTTCCGGCAACGCGCGTGCCGGCCACATCACCACGCCCCACGGCGAGATTACGACCCCGGCCTTCATGCCCGTCGGCACCCACGGCGCCCTCAAGGCCATGACACCTCAGCACGCCGAAGCCACGGGGACCCAGGTGGTGCTCGGCAACACCTACCACCTCACCCTGCGGCCCGGCGAGGCCCTGGTCGAGAAGCTCGGCGGGCTGCACGCCTTCATGGGCTGGCCCCACACCATCCTCACCGACAGCGGGGGCTTCCAGGTCTTCTCGCTCCCCAAGGTGGAGATCGACGACCGGGGGGCGCGCTTCGCCAACGAGATCACGGGCGAGATCATCGACCTCACGCCCGAACGCTCCATCGAAATCCAGAACCGGCTGGGCGCCGACATCATCATGGCTTTCGACGAATGCACCCCCTACCCCGCCAGCGAGAAGCAGGCCGCCACCGGGGTACGGCGCACGCTGACCTGGATGGAGCGCTGCGTCCGTGCCCACGCGCGCCCCCTCGAGCAGGCCCTCTTCGGCATCGTGCAGGGCAGCACCTATCCCCACCTACGCGAGGCCTGTGCAAGCGCACTGGTCGCCATGGATCTTCCCGGCTACGCGATCGGCGGGGTCAGTGTGGGCGAAGGCCACGAGCTGCTGTGTCGGGTAACCGAGCACGCCGCCCCGCTGCTGCCGGAAGACAAGCCCCGATACCTCATGGGCGTGGGACTCCCCGAGGACCTCCTGGCCTGCATCGGCTACGGAATCGACATGTTCGACTGCGTCATCCCCACCCGCTACGCACGCTCGGCGACGGTCTTCACGGCGCGCGGCCGCATCCGCCTCACAAACCGGCGCTACCGCCACGACGCCTATCCCATCGACGCCTCCTGCGCGTGCTACGCCTGCAAGGGCGGCTTCACCCGCGCCTATCTCCACCACCTCTTCGCCGCCAACGAGATCCTCTCCGCAATCTTGTGCTCGATCCACAACGTCCACTTCTACCAGCACCTCGTCGCCGAGGCGCGGCACGCGATCCTCGAGGG
>JAFDEK010000124.1 GCA_019310385.1 Deltaproteobacteria bacterium | reverse complement strand
ATGGCGGTCGATTGATCATCACCCAGGCGCATGCCAGGAAGGAGCTGCCGTCATAGATGCCTTCGAGGCAGAGCTGTTGGTCGTCGGCCGATAGTCCGGCATCGCTGGCACGGAAGTGGAGCAGGAGCTCGTCGAGGCCGTCCGCGCTCAAGTCGTCGATGATCGCTTCGTAGCCGGGCTCGGTCATGGCTGTGGCGCCGGCAGGCCCGAATGCCAGGGATGCGAGATCGAATTTCGTCACGTCCAGGGATGGGGACCCGAGGAAGCCCATCGGCACCGGCATGTCGGTGGTCAGGGGGATCTCGTTTTGCTGCGACGACGGCATCAGGAAGGTCGGAAGGACCGTCGGGCAGTCCGATACGCGGAAGATCTGGAGCCCGCCGCCCGGGCCGCTGGTGCCGACGTAGACCCAGTGGCCGTCGGTGTCCTCTACGACATCGAGCGCCGCCGCTTCCACGATCGCGCTGTCGACCCCGCCCACGACGACAGGCGTAGTGATCAGCGACGCATCGATGACTCGAATCCCGCTCCCGCTGCCGCCGAAGGAAACGTCCGTGCCGAACGCGAAATACACCCGCTGGTCCATGACGCGGACGTCTCGTGCGCTCGGTTGCACGAGGAAGGCCAGTTCGACGGGAGCGGCGGGGTCCGCCACGTCGTAGACCATCAGTCCCCGGCTGGCGGTGCCGATCACGGGTACGTAGCCGATGCCGTTGTTGACCTCGATGTCGAAGGGGAGCTTGTTTCCGGTCTCGATGGAGCCGGCTTCGACGGGCGCCATTCGGTCCGAGACGTCGACGATCCGCAGTGTCGAAGACTGGTTCGAGGAACCGAGGGGCAAGTAGGCCAGGTCGCCCGCTACGTGTACGTCGCTCTCGTCGCCGGGAAGGTCGAGGGCGCCGACCTCGAAGGGGTCGGTCGGATTGGACACGTCGATGATGTGCAGCCCGGACGCGGGACTCGTGGCGTAGGCCAGCCCGTCCTGCAGGTCGACGCGCGTGAAGGATTGGCCCACGCGCCCGAGCTCCACGGGCGCCTGGGGATCGTAGACGTCGATGACGAGCAGGCCACCCGGATACTCGAAGTGAGAAGCGGCGACATAGGCGATGCTGCCCACCACTTCGACGTCCTGAAAGAAGCCATCCACTTCGAGGCTGCCGGAGACGAAGGGTGTCGATGGATCCGAAACATCGACGATGAGCAGTCCATCGTAGCCCGCGGCCAGATACACGTAATCGTCGATCACCTCGAGGTCGCGAATACGTTCCGCGAGCGTGATCTGGCCCATTTGAGGGATGTCGCAGACCGCGGACGCAAGGCGGGGCAGGAGCGCCGCGGTAACGCAGAGAAGGAGCGTTATGAGTGAGCGCGGAAACATTCCGACGGCATCCTGGCAATGTCAACGAGTCCGGAAAGGCGGTGGATTCTTCCCGGATCTCGCAAGAGTCGATTCGGCGATTCGGCCACGACACAGCGACATCGCATGTCCGCATGCACCCGCTGGAGCTTCACGGCCGCGAGGGTAATCCCCAGCAGAATCACCGCCGAGCTGAGAAACCATTTCATTATATATGCCTTGCTCGGCTCGGTACACGAAAATGCGGATTAGGCCAGATCTCTAACTAGTTGGAATTGCGTTTGATTTCGCCAGGCTGCAGATCGGAATCGAAAAACATGCGTAGGTTTCACGCAACTGCACATGATCACGGCACTATTGTGCCGGTGAACTTGCCGGTCGACTGGCGCGAGCCGACTCTGGCGGAGCAGCGGTCGTCGGACTCAGCTCGAGGCTCGCGGGAGGAGCGATGCGTAGTCGACGCCGTGGAGACGCGCGAGGGTGCGCTCCAGCCAGATCCCGATCAGCTCGCTGCCGCGGCCGCCGCCCAGATCCATGGTGTCGGTGCTGGAGATGCGATGGAGGACGCTGAGCAGGGCCCGCCGGTAGTCCCGCAGGCAGTCTTCGAAGGAGTAATCCTCGATGCCCTCGCTCACCAGAGCAGCGTGGTAGTCGCGGACCAGCTCGACGCTGACTTCGGGGGCAAGCTCGGGGGTGAGCGCACCGCTCAGGAAATAGGCGACGTCGTAGGCGCTGGGGCCGCGCCCCGCGAGCTGCCAGTCGAAGAAGATGATCGAACCCGGCCCGCTGTTGGCCGGCTGGGAAAAGCCGAGATTGTCCAGTCGCAGGTCCCCGTGAAGGAGCGTTTCGGGCGCCGAGTCACCGAAGGCTCGCATGAGCTTCACGGCGTTCTCTTCGAGCCAGCGGAGGCTGGACTCGAACCCTTCGGGCGCGCTCGAGCGAAAGCGCTCGCTGAAGCCGGGTAGATTCTTCAGAAAGACGCTGTGCATGGTGCGGGGATTGAGAACCTGGCGTCTCAGCCAGTAGGATTCTCCCAGCTCGGGCTTTTCCCAGTAGCGGGCGTGGACCTTCGCGATCTCAGCCAGGATGCGTCCGGCCTCCTGGGTGGTGCAGCCTGCGACCTGATCACCCACTCGCCCAGGAGCGATGTCTTCGAGCAAGATCACGTAGCTGCGAGTCCTACGCGAGGCGAGCCAGGTGACGAGGAGCATGACCAAGCGGATCAACCACATGGGGAAGGTGTCGAGCTTTGCCGCGCCTTCGGCCTCCTGCTCCGAGGTGCGGCTGCCCTCCATCGCCGAGTAGTAGACCCGGGGCGTGCGCAGGGGGAGGGCGGGCGCCAGTGCGTCGTAGAAGAGGATCTCGCGTTCGTAGGCGCCGAGCAGCTCGCCGATCGAGCGATTCTCCCGCACCAGGGTCGGGAGCTTCGCAATCACCGTCTGCGGTACTCCGTCCTCGGGCTGGTCGAGGTGTAGACGCAGGCGAATCACCTGCCCCATGAAGCCCTCGCCCTCGCCCAGGATCTGGTGCTCGATCTTGTTGACCCGCGCGTCGCACAGGACGCCTGTCTCGCGCAGGGAGTTCGTGACCCACTCAGCGCTCAGTTCATCGACTGTCTTGGGAATGCCGGTGTCATCCATGCTTCAGGCCTCGGGCAATCCGCGGCGGCCTGCTTCACGCACCATGGGTGAGTAGCTGGTGAAGAGCGGCATGGCCTGGCCGCTGCCCGTGGTGAGCCCGGCGTCGACGACCAGGGTGTGACCGCTGACGAAGGCTCCGGCCTCGCTCGACAGGTAGAGAGCTGCCTGGGCGATGTCGTCAGGCAGGCCGCTGCGGCCGGGAAAGGGCGAGCCCGCCGCCATGGCCTGCCCGACCTCTGCCACCTTGTCGGGATCGCCGGTCACCAGGCCGGCGATCATCTCCGTAGCCATGTTTCCCGGCGCAATGCAATTCACGCGCACCGCGAAGGGGGCGAGCTCAGCCGCGACGTTCCGCGTGAGGCCGATCAGGGCGGCCTTGGCGGTCGCGTAGACGTGGGGTCCGAGTCCGCCGCGCAGGCCCGCGATGCTGGATGTACACAGGATCACGCCGGATTTCTGGGGCTTCATGACGCGCGCGGCGTGCTTCATGCTCAGGAAGACGCCGCGCAGGTTGATCGACATGGTGGCGTCGAATTCCTCGACGGGAGTCTCGTCGATGGGCCCCATGGCGCCGACGATTCCCGCGTTGGCGAACACGCAGTCGAGGCGACCGAACTCCTTCACCGCCCGATCGACCGCCGCCGCGACGGACGCTTCATCGGACACGTTGGTGTGCTGAAAGACCGCCGCGTCGCCGAGCTCCCCGGCGATTCGCTCGCCGCGCTCGTCCTGGATGTCCGCGACGACGACCCGCGCGCCCTCCTGGGCGAAGAGGCGGGCGGTCGCCTCGCCGAGTCCGCTCGCGCCACCCGTGATCAGGGCCGCGTGGCCCTCTAGCTTACCAGTCACGTCTCTTTCTCCCTTCGTCGCGCCCTTCCCATCAGCCCGGTCCTGGGGTGGCGGCCTCGGCGACGACTTGCTGCTTCTGTTCTTCTACTTGTTTTCCGTCCAGGTAACGGTCAGCCCCAGCTTGCAGATCTTCCAACCATCGGCGCCCCGAGCGAAGCGATTCGAGTAGTAGCCGCCGACGGTGAAGATGTTTCCCGGGCTGAAGTGCTGTGCGAAGAGGTAGGCCACAGCGTCGGCACGGTCTCCCTCGAAGTCGATCACGTGGTTCGTGATGATGTGCTGGGTCGACTGAAAGGAGCCCACGGCCGTGAAGGCCTGCTCGACCCACTCCTCGGCCGAACAGGTCTTTGCTTCGCCGCCGCCCATCCTGACCTCGAGCTCGTCGGTGAAGCAGGAGCGGTAGAGCTCGCGGTCGCGCAGGTCGATGCCTGTCGCGTAGCGGTTGAAGATATCGACGACTTCGGTGCGCTCGATCAGCGCCTGCAGCTTGGCTTCGTCCATGGTGGTTCCTCCCTGTGTCCAGCTCCTAGCGAGCCGTGTAGCCGCCGTCGATGGGCAGAGCCACGGCGGTAATGAATGACGAGTCGTCGCTCGCCAGGAATAGCGCTGCCCTGGCGACCGCGTCCACGGTCACCATGCCGGGCATGGGGTTCAGCGACGCGAAGCCCTGGCGCGCCCCTTCCGGGTCGGGCGTGTTCTCGATGAAGTGCTTCAGGAGAGGCGTCTCGACGACACTGGGGCAGATCGCGTTCACCCGGATATTCTGGGTTGCGTACTCGATGGCGACCGACTTGCTGAGGTGGATCACGCCGGCCTTCGAGGCGCTGTAGGCGGGAAGGGCGCCCATGGCGTTGAGCCCCACCGTCGAAGCGGTGTTGAGGATGACGCCCCCTCCCTGGGACACCATGACGGGCAGCACGTATTTCATGCCGTAGTAGACGCCGTCCATGTTGATGGACATGACCCGTCTCCAGTTTTCCAGGGTACTGTTTGCCGTCGTGGCCTGATCGCCGTCGATGCCGGCGTTGTTCAGCAGGATGTCGATGCGACCGTAGCGCTCGACGGCGCTCTGGATCATCGCTTCCACGGAGGCCGGATTGGTGACGTCCACGTGGACGAACATTCCGCCGATCGTCTCGGCGAGCTGCTTGCCCGCCGTGTCCTCGATGTCGGCCACGACCACCGTGGCGCCCTCTTCGGCGAAGAGCTCGGCGATGCCCTTGCCCAGCCCGGAGGCCGCCCCGGTGATGATTGCGATCTTGTCCTGCAGCTTAGCCATGCTGTGGTCCTCTGTGTGGAAGGCGCGCCATGGAGAGGCGCCCTCGCGCTTCACCGCACCCTGCGGTTTCCGACCGATGCTCAGGCATCCCGGCGCCTCGACGCTGCGATTACTTCGTCGCTGAACCAGCCCTGGTTGGTGGTGACCAGTCCGAAGGCGAGGTCGTTGCTCACGTGGCCGGGCCTCGTGTCTCTTTCTGCGCTCGGGCGGCCTCGGCGCTCTGCTCCTCGAGCTGCTTCATGAAGGCCCGCACGCCCTCGTCGAAGCCCAGGATCTCGATGACCGAGGTCCCGGCCGATGCGCAGTCGAAGTAGGCGAATTCGCTGCCGGGCCCGACACGCCCCTGGGCGAGCAGCTCGAGGCCCTGCTCGCCCAGCGCGGCCACGGTCCCGGCGAAGTCGGGCACGTCGAAGGCCAGGTGGTGCAGGCCCGGCCCCTTTTCGGCGAGGAACTCCGTGTACAGACTCTCGCCCCGCACTGGCTCGATCAGCTCGATCTGGCTGCCGCGCAGGAAGCCGATGGAGAGATGGGCGGCGGAGTCCGACGGGCGCCCGCGGTAGCTGCAGTCGGCGCCGAAGGCGACGTTCTCCATGCGTACCCAAGAGGGCACGCCGAGAATCTTCTGGAACCAGGCCTCGCTGGCCGCGAGGTCGGGCACCACGTAGGCGACCTGGTAGAAATAGGGCGCGAGCGCTTCCAGCGTCGAAGCCGACATCGTTCTTCCTTCGTTTCCTCTGCGGGCCCTCCTAGGTGAGGGACGCGATCGCCTCGGGGCACATCCAGGCGTTGTCCTCGCTCATGGTTCGCAGCGCTTCGGCCTGGAGCAGCGCCAAGAGCTGCGCCGCAGCGGGGTCTTCGCTGCCGGAGACGAGGCCCCAGAGCGCTTCGCCCAGCTGTCGCCCGCGGTCCCGGGGCGCGTCGCCATGGGGCACGGCGGCCAGGGCCGCGTCCAGGCCGGCGGCGAAGTCCGGGGAGCTCGAGCGCACAGCATCGGCGAGTGCGCGTACTTCGGCTTCGATGATGTCGTTCGAGCGCTGGCTGGGGTCGCCGCGCTCGAGGCGGTCGCTCACCTCGGCCAGCGCCTTCAACGCCGACAGCACCTGCACCCGGGCGAAGTCGTCGTGAAGCTCTGGCAGCACGTGGGTCTCCAGGGAGCGCTGCACGGCGGAGAGGATCTGAATGGAATCCAGTACGATCATGGCTCAGGCCTCCAGGAACTCTTCGAGCTGCGCTTCCAGGATCCCCATCATCGCCTGGCCGGCGGCGGCGATTCGCGCCACCGAGAGCAGGCGCAGGTCACAGCCGCCGTTGGCGAGGTCGTAGGCGCCCGCCAGGCCGATGATCGATCCCTTCACCATCTCGAGCAGGCGGTAGTAGAGCAGGCGGCGGTCGTCGATCTCGATACCGGTGCGCTCGCTGTAGCGGGCCGCGAGCTCGCCTTCCACGGAGCAGGGTCCCCGGCCGATGGTCTGGGTGAAGGCGAGGTCGCTCAGGGGATCGCCCACCCGGGCCAGCTCCCAGTCGAGAATTCCCGAGATCTCTCCGTCCTTCCACATCAGGTTCGGGAGCCGGTAGTCGCCGTGGAGCAGTGCGATGCGCTGGGCCGGCGGGGCGTGCTCGTCGAGCACGTCGAGGGCGTGGCGCATGATGGGGGAGGGGAGGAGCTCCGTCTCCAGCAGCCGCCGGCGGCAGACCGCGACCTCGCCGCGCGCCGACTCCGGGCCGTCAGCGTAGCTCGGCAGCACGCCCTGGGGCGTCTCGTGGATGCGGGCCAGCATCTCGACGAAGCGCTCTTGCACGCGTGTCGTCAGCTCGGCGTCGGCCGCCAGGCGGGGGTCCATGCTCTTGTAGATCTCCCCCTCCACGAAGGACATGAGCATGAAGCGGCCCCCCACCACCGAGGCATCCTCCTCGAGGTGGAGGACGCCGGGCACCGGAAGTCCGGCCTTTCCCGCCTCGCCAAGCAGGCGGTATTCCCGGCCGATGTCGTAGGGCGGAATCACGCCGAACTCGGGCTCGACACGCATCACCCAGCGGGTGGGGCCCTCGGCGTTCTCGACCGAGATGCAGTAGCTCTGGGAGGAGAGGCCGCTGGTAAAGCGTTCCACCTTGAGAACGCGCTCGACCTGCAGCTGGGGCGCATTGCTCTTGAGCGCCTTCTCCAGGGGCGCGGCCATCTCGCTCGTGGTCTCGGCCATCTACGCGCCCTCGGCCCGGAGCCGCTCCGCGGGTCCACTGCGCAGGGCGTCGCGGAAGGTGTGCGTCGGAGCCTTCAGGTTCGTGGTGTCGAGGCGACGCTTGTAGAGGACCTTCTTCTTCTTCTTGTCCCTGGCCACGGAAGGGGGCGGAAGCTGGATGACGAGCCGCTCCTCCTGGGCCGCGCCCCCGAAGCTGCGCCGCAGCAGGGCCTGGATGGCCAGCCAGGCGATCTGCACACCGCCCACCACGAAGCCGGCATACAACTTCCAGCGGTTGGGCGAGCTGTGGACGTAGGCGGCGAGCCGCGGCTCCTGGAGCAGCGCGAAGAAGTCGATGAGGTCGGCCTCGTCGAGGAGCATCACGTACTCCCAGGAAACCGGCGCCTCCATGACTCCCTTCAGGCAGAGGGCGTCCTCGCTCACCGACGATTCGCCCTCGGTGAGCCCCATGGCGATCGTCTTCTTCCCCAGACCCTTCGACCAGAATTCCATCAGCCCACCAGTCCCTTCTTGCGCGCTTCGACCACGTAATCGGGCTCGCTCCACCAGCGCTCCACGCCCAGGTCGTCCGCCACCACACCGGCGGCGTTGTACCCGCCGCCCAGCAGCACCATGCCGCCCGGCCACACGCTGGCCCCGGCGACGTAGAGGTTCTCGATGGGCGTACGGTACGAAGAGCAATCCGGGTTGGGCCGGTTGGAGAGCATCTGGGTGGGGAGGTAGGCCCCGTGCTTGATCGAGCCCCGTTTCATATTGGGAAGCTTGGCCTCGATGGCCTTCGGATGGTTGACGTATTGCCGCACCACCGTGGCGTCCCGGAGATTGGGCGCGTACTGGCTCCACAGCTCGCGCACCTGCTTGGTGTAGCCCTCCTGGAGATCGTCCCAGTCGCCCTCGCTGTTCTCGTAGGGGGCCAGGGTCTCGAAGCAGGCCACCGCGGCTCCCGGCTCGATGTCGACGGGGGCCTGCATGGGGTCGTAGTCGGTGAAGGTCATGCCGGAGCCGGCCAGGCTGAAGCCGCCGGCCTTGACCTTCTTGATGTGGGCCATCACCTCGTCCACGGACTCGAGGCCCATGACCTTGATCAGGGATCGATCGACATCGGGGTCGTTCAGGCCCGCCGTGTAGACGGGGCGCTCGGAGAGGGCGAAGTGGACGTTGAAGAGGCTGGTGGACTCCCACTCCCACTCCTTGGTCTGGGCGACCAGGGTCGGCGAGGCGGCGTTGCAGACCTCCTCACCCACCAGGTCGAGGAAGGTCATCTCGGGGTCCGTGGTGGTGATGATCTTCTTCGCGAAGACCTCGTCGCCGCTGGCCAGGCGCACCCCCACCGCCTTGGTGCCGTCGCAGAGGATCTTCGTCACCTCCGCCGCGCGCTCGAGGCTGGCTCCCGACTTGTTCGCGAAGCGTGAGAGGGAGGCGGCCAGCTGGTGGGAGCCCGAGAGGACCACGGCCGAGTGGAGGACGCGGTTGACGTAGAGGGGGAGCAGAAAGCCCAGGCCGTCCTCGGGGTCGATGCCGTACATGGTGCCCATGAAGAGGAGTGCCGCGTTGAGGAGATCGTTCTCGAAGCCGGCCGCGTCGAGGGTCTCGAGGAAGGTCTCCTCGGCCATCTCGTTGACGACCTCACCAATCTGGCTCTTCTGATAGCTCACCACCATGTCGAGCATCGGGAGGGGCAGGGAATAGGTGGCGGGGATCAGGGCCTCGTTGACGATGGTGTACCAGTCCTTCATGACGCCGACGTAGCGCTCGGCGTCGGCTGGCGAGAACTTCGCGATGCTCTTGGCCGATTTCTCGATGTCGCTGTAGAGGGTCAGGGCCTTGCCGTCGCGGGTGAGCAGGGAGATCGCTGCGTCGGGGATGACGTAGCGGCAGCCCCAGCTGTCGAGCTGCATGTCCGCGTAGGGGGGCATGCAGTCCATCATGAGCATGAGCTTGGCGTGGGTGTTGAAGCGGAAGCCCGAGAACTCCTCGGTGACCAGCCCGCCGCCGCCCTCGTGGTGCCGCTCGAGCAGGAGGGTCTTGGCGCCGGCCCGGGCCAGATAGCCGGCGGCGGTCAAGCCGTTGGGGCCACCGCCGATGATGATCACGTCGTAGTTCTTGTCGAGATTGGCCACCCACACACTCCGAAGGACGCCCGGCGAAGCCAGGTCTCAAGGGATGTTGAAGTCGATTTCGATACCGCGGCGCTTGAGGAGCTCGACCCCCGATTCGAGGTTCTTGTGACGCCACCAGTCCTGGCCTTCGCGCACCCCGAGATCCTCGGCGATGATGCTGGCCGCTACGTAGCCGGCGCCCAGGTTCGTGGTGCCGAAGGGCCAGATCGAATTGGAGAGGTAGAGGTTGCCGAAGGGCGTGCGCGGTGCCCCGCAGCCCGGGAAGGGCCGCGCCGTGCCGAACCACTTGAGGCTGGTGGCCCCGCTGGTCGTGCTGCCCATGACCTGGCTCGGGTTCTTGCGGTAGTAGTCGAGGGGCGAGTTGCAGTAGCGGTCGATCACCGAGTCCATCATCCCCGGGTTGTACTCCCGCAGCAGGGCGTCGACCTTGTCGCCGTAGCTCTCCCGGATCTGATCCCACTTCTCGGGGCCGCCGAGCTCGGGCAGCTTGTACGGCACGTTCGACCAGGCCATGACGGTGTACTGATCCTTCGGGGCCTGGGTCGGATCCGCCAGGGCGAAGCCCTGTACCGAGAGGCCCGAGACGATGGGCGGATCGGGCAGCAGGTCGTTCTCGAGGCAGTGCTCGAGGCGCCGGATGTCGTCACAGCTCTCCAGCCCGAAGTTGAAGCCGTAGGCATCGTTGATCTCTTCGGGGTAGCCCTCCCAGTGGGGCGGCTTGTCGAGCACCCAGTAGTTGCAGAAGAGAACGGTCTCGTCGTTCTTGTAGTTGTCGACGCCTTCCTTCACCCAATCCGGCAGCTTCTCTTCGCCGATCAGGTCTCGGAAGGTCGGATGGCAGGAGAGGTTGCTCACCACCGCGCGCCGGGCGCGCACCTCCGCCTCGGGGAAGATGGCGTGCTTCGAGAGCACGATTCCCTTGGCTTCGCCGTTCTCCACGATCATCTTGTCCACCGGGCAGCCGGTGAACATGCGGCCCCCGTGGTAGGCGAAGCAGGACGCCAGGGCGTGGACCAGGGAGTGGCTGCCGCCCCGGCAGGTCCAGGTCACGCTCTGGATCGACTGCATGATGGGGAAGACGATGGGCATGAGGGTCGCCATCCCCCGGTCCCAGGGGTGGGAGCCTGCCATGATGCAGTTGCCCAGGATCGCGGTGCGGATCTTGTCGTCGTGATAGATCGCCTCGGCGAGCTCGAGGCCGTTCAGCTCGTGAACGTTCTCGGGGATCTCGGGGATGATCATGCGCAGGGTCGAGCCCAGGGCGGTCTTGAAGATCTCGGCGTCGTGCTCGTTGATGCTCTTGAAGTGCTCGTAGGTCTTCTGGGAGTGGAAGGAGTTGAACATCACCGCCGAGCGGTCCTTGAAGGGATGGAACATCCCCCATTCGCTCGACGTGAGCATGTCGAGGCCGAACTTCTCGAGCTCGAGGTCGCCATAGGCCGGGGACCAGAGGGTCACCATATTGCAGGCGCAGAGGTTTACCTTCACGCCGGGCTGCATGACTTCTTCAGTGCAGCAGCCCGAGCCCGCCTCGAGCTTGCGCTCGAAGCACGCGACCTTCAGGCCGGACTTCTGCAGATAGATGGCTGTCGTGAGGCCGTTGATCCCGCCTCCGACGACGATGACGTCGTATTCTTTTTCGGGCCCCGCCATGTTCTCTAGTCGCTCCGATGCTGGTCTGCCGATTTACTAGCTCGCATTCTTCGTCGTCTGCGAACCCTGCGCCTCTTCGGCCGGCGCAGGGCCGCGGGCCTCCATGCCGAGGAAGCAGCGGATCGTGTTCCAGGCGAACACGACCCCGCTGACGAGGGCCGTGCGAATCAGCGCGCCGCGCCGCTCGCCCTCGACGAGGAAGCGTACGGGGGCTGGCTGCTTCAGCAGCTCGACGAAGTCGAGCACGTCCTCTTCGTTCATCTTCACCGCGTAGTCCCAGTGGGTGGGCGGCCCCATGGTGCCATCGATGACCAGCTTCTCGCCCTGGTCCTCGGTGGAGGAGCGCTCGGAGAGTCGCATGTTGAGGACCAGCTTTCCCAGCCCCTTGGACCAGAGAATCATGAGAGCACCCTCGTTCGGTGGGGGGTGGATGATCGCCCGGGCGAGGGCGTTCGGAAGCGACACAGACACACGGGGAAGAGGATTGGGAACAGCTCGCGTCGAATTTCCGCCGTCGGCCCTTCGCCGGCGCCGTCTCGAAGCGCTGCCCTATTGTCCGATCTGCGCCGCATGGGTCTCCCGTGCCGGGGCCGAAGGAGCGAAGCACCTTCGGGAGAACGTTTTTGCGAGCCGGATTTTAACAGATGCAATATAATTAACCCGTGCAAAATGAACCCTACCACACCAGGGGTGAGACGTGAGCAAGAAATCCTCCCCGCCTGCCCCCGAGAGCGAGCGCGAGGCGGGCGAGCGCTACCCCCGATTCCCGGACGAGTACCGGCAGCGCTGGGTGTCTGGCAACCAGTGGGGCGACGAGACCCTCCACGACATCTTCTACGAAAGCGTCGCCGAGGCCCCCGACGATCTCGCGTTCGCGACCGTGGATCGCCGCTACACCTTCCGAGAGTTCGCGGAGATCTCCGACGCCCTGGCGGCCGGCCTGCTGGGCTGCGGGGTGAAGCCGGGGGATCTGGTCAGCGTCCAGCTCCCGAACTGGCCGGAGATGTGTTTCCTGCAGATCGCGCTTTCCCGTATCGGCGCGGTGATTCAGCCCCTCCACCTGGTCTTTCGCGAACGCGAGATCCACAACTTGCTCGAGTTCTGCGAGACCGACCACGCCGTCATACCCGAGTCCTTCGGCGACTATTCCTATTTGGAGGTCATGCGCGAGCTCCGCGGGGGGCTCCCGCGGCTGCGCAGCCTGATCGTGGCCCGGGGCGGGGCGGTGGGGAAGGAAAGAGGCGAGGCGGAGGGCGAGTTCTCCTTCGACGCCCTCATCGAGGAGGGGCGCGAGAATCTCGACCGCCTGGAGAGCGTCCATCCCAGCGCGGACGACGTCTTCTACCTGAACTTCACCTCGGGCACCGAGGGCAACCCCAAGGGCTTCCTCCACACCCACAACACCCTCATCACCCTATTCAAGATGGCCGCCAGGGCGATGAAGAGCATGGACCCGGAGATGGTGAACCTCTCCTGCTCGCCCATGACCCACAGCTACGGACACTTCACTACCTATCAAACCGCCCTGGGCCGGGTCCCCATGGTGCTCGTCGCCCGCTATCGGCCCCTGGACGTCCTGAAGCTGATCGAGAGCGAGAAGGTCTCCGCCATCTCGGGCACGCCGGCCCACATCATCGGCATCCTCGATCACCCGGACTTCGAGAAGTTCGACACCTCGAGCATCAAGAGCGCGGGTGTGGGAGGAGCGCGCAGCTCGCCGGAGCTCATCGACAGGATCAAGGAGGTGTGGGGCTGCCGCTCGGGCAACACCTACGGAATGGGCGAGACCATCATGCACACCCGCACCATGCCCTGGGATCCCGAGGAGAAGCAGCGCGACACGGTGGGCAAGCCCATGTTCGGCGCCGAGCTCAAGATCGTCGATCCCAAGGACCGCTCCCGTGAGCTGCCCGTGGGCGAGGTGGGGGAGATCTGCTTCCGCGGTCCAACCCTCTTCGTGGGCTACCACAAGCAGCCGGAGCTCACTGCGGCGACCCGCGACGACGAGGGCTGGTTCTACACGGGCGATCTCGGCTACGCGGACGAGGAGGGCTACCTCTGCTTCGCCGGCCGGGCCAAGGAGGTGATCAACCGCGGCGGCTCGAAGATCTACCCCAAGGAGATCGAGGATCTGCTCGACGGATACGAGAGAGTGCACGACGTCGCCGTCGTCGGCTGGCCCGACGAGCGCCTCGGCGAGACCGTGTGCGCCTATATCCTGCCCCAGGGCGATCCCTTCACCCTCGACGAGCTCAGGACCTGGCTCGATGAGCAGAAGGTCACCAAGTACATGTACCCGCAGCACCTGGTCTTCATGGAGGAATTCCCCATGACGCCCACCGGAAAGGTGCGCAAGGCCAGCCTGCAGGAAGACGCCCGGGAGCGTGCCGCAGGCCGAGAAGGAAGGTGCCGCGGCCGAGAAGGAAGGTGCCGCGGCCGAGAAGGAAGGAGACGCGTCATGAGGTGCGGACTCAGCTGGGACCTCGACCGCTTCGATGACGCCGCGGCGGGCTGGCGGGAGATCGTCGCCGAGGCCGAGCAGGCCGACGCCATGGGCTTCCACAGCTTCTGGATCCGCGAGGGGCGCGAGCGGGCCGCCGACTGCCCTGCACCGTCGATCCTCCTCACCTATCTGGCGAAGAAAACGAAGACCGGGCAGCTGCGAATCGCCGGGCGCCGTGTCACCCGGGCGCTTCCGGCCCACATTGCCGAAGAGGTGGCCGTGCTCGACACCTTCTCCCGCGGCCGGGCAGGTCTCGCCTTCGCCCCGGCCTCACAGCAAGGGGTCGCCGCGGGCCACGTGCACGAGATGATCGACTTCGTCGCCTCGTCCTGGGCGGCCGACGAGATCCGCTACCGCGGCGAGCACCTGCGCTTTCCGGCCCATACCCCGGACGACGTGCCCCTGGGTGTCAGCGTCCCGGAGTCCGAAGGCGCCTATCGGCCCCAATGGGAGTGGGGGGCGGAGACGCCCGACTTCCTCTCCATCACGCCCAAGCCCTACGTCCCCCATACCCCGGTCCATGTGGAGATCGACGACGACGAGACCCTCGAGTGGGCGGCCCGGCACGGCATCTCGCCCATGGTCACTGCCGACATGCCCACCGCCGAGGCCGTGGATCGCCTCAGCCGCTATCGCGCGGCGGCCAGGGAGGCGGGCCGCGCGCCGCGCGAGGTGGAGGCGGTACTCGAGCGGCGCATCGCCCTGGACGGGGAGGCGGACGAACGAAGTCTCGGCGGCGCACCCCGCGAAGTGCTCGATTGCATTCGCGACCTGCGCGGGAAGACGGGGATCTCCCACTTCGTCTGGCGGCGCGGCGCCGCGGCGCCGATGGACCTCTACCGCTTTGCCTCCGAAGTCCAGGTGCTGCTGCAGGCCTGACGGCTCCCGGCAAGGGGGCAGGGGCGCAAGCGAAAAGGAGTGAGATGGAGTTCTGGACCACGAGCCTGGGGATGGCGAAGCTGCGGCCCATGCCGAACGCCCTGGCGGATGGCTACGAGAAGTTCGTGGACGACGCGGTCGAGGCGGAGCGCCTCGGCTTCGATGGCTACGGAAGTGGCGAGCACCACTTCATGTACGACGAGTTCATCCCGATTCCTCTCCAGGCCATGGCCGCCGTGGCGGCGCGGACGAGCAAGATCCGTCTGACTACGGGCGCCATGCTGCTCCCCCTCTACGATCCCATGGAGGCGGCCGAGATCGCCGCGACCCTCGACGTCCTGTCGGAGGGGCGGGTCTCCCTGGGCCTCGGCATGGGCTACCGCCCCTACGAGTTCGATGGCCTGGGCACGGCGAAGCGCACCCGCGGCGTCCGGCTGCGTGAGGCCATGGAGGTGATTCGCCTGGCGACCAGCCAGGAGAGCTTCTCCTATGCGGGCAAGCACTATCAGTATGAGAACGAGACCCTGCTCCCGCGGCCGGTGCAGCAGCCCATCGATCTCTGGTTCTGCGGCGGCACCTCGCTCCAGGGTGCGCGGCGCGCGGGCGCCGCCGGCCTGGGCTACTGGCTCGCCAACTCGCCCTTCGATCATTCGGAGAACATCGTCAAGGAGTATCGGCAGGCGGGTCGGGAAGCGGGCTTCTCCGATTCCCAGCTGCGGGTGGCAGCCTTCAAGGACGTCTGCATCGGCAACACCGTGGAAGAGGCCGAGGGGCTGCGTCGGGTGCTCATCGACGGCTTCTATGACGAGCACATCCTCGGCTATGGCTATCTGGTCGACGAGAATGGGAAGAACCTGTACAACCCGCCCAAGGACCACCCGCTCTACCAGCGCTTCATCAGCAGCCTCTACTGTGGGACCATCGAGATGGTGGTGGAGGAGCTCAAGCGCTACGAGGCGCTCGGAATGGAGATGATCTTCTTGCCGTCGCAGCAGCGAGAGCAGATCGCCAAGGAAATCCTGCCCGAGTTCAGATAGCGCCAGATCGGCGAGCCGGAAGGCTTCCGGCTCGTGACTTTTCAGCTTCACGCCAGCTTCACGCGAGGCTCGTTGCATCGACCATGGATCTCAAGTTCTCGGAAGAAGACGAGGAATACCGCCAGGGGCTGCGAAAGTGGCTGAAGGAGAACATGGGCGGCGGGGCGGGTGGCGGCTCTGCGAACGCGGCCATGGAGGCCGCGGCGAGCAACGAGGATGCCGCCAAGGACCCCCTGGCCGGCGCCCGCGCCTGGCCGCGCAAGCTGCACGAGGCTGGCTACGTGGGCCTGGAGTGGCCCAAGGAGTACGGCGGGCAGGGGGCGTCCTTCACCCAACAGGTGATCTGCGGCCAGGAGATGGCCCGGGTGCGCACGCCTCCCCTCATCAACACCATCGGCCTCTCCATCATCGGGCCGACCCTGGTGCAGCACGGAACGGAGGAGCAGAAGAAGCGCTTCCTGCCGCGCATCCTGCGGGCCGACGATCTCTGGTGCCAGGGCTTCAGCGAGCCCGAGGCCGGCAGCGACCTCGCCTCCCTGCGCTGTCGCGCCGAGCTCGACGGCGACGAGTTCGTCGTCAACGGCCAGAAGGTCTGGACCAGCCTGGCCTTTCTCTCCGACTGGATGTTCATGCTGGCGCGCACGGACCCCGACGCGCCCAAGCGCGAAGGCATCAGCTACCTGCTGTGTGAGATGAAGACCCCGGGCATCACCGTGCGCCCCCTGCGCAACGCCGCCGGTGGGCAGCACTTCTGCGAGGTCTTCCTCGACAATGTCCGCATCCCCAAGGAGAACCTGGTAGGCAAGCTCCACGGCGGCTGGGCCATCGCGCGCAGCTCCCTGGACCACGAGCGCAGCGGGCTCTCGGGGGTGATCGCCCTGGAGGAGACCCTGGGTCGCCTGTGGCGCATGGCGGGCCAGGTCGAGCGCGGCAAGGTCAAGGCGGTGGAGGACACGGCGACCCGGCGCAAGCTGGCCCAGCACTGGATGGAGATCGAGGGGCTGCGGCACCTGGGCTTCCGCACCCTCAGCAATCAGATCGCGGGCAAGCCGCCGGGTGCCGGCGCGTCGGTGGGCAAGCTCTTCGCCTCCGAGCTGCGGCAGGAGATGACCCGGACCGCGCTGCGGGTCGAGGGACCTCTGGCGCCGATCGCGAAGAAGTCGCCCCACGTGGTCGACCGCGGGCGCTGGCACGCGGCCTACTTCGACGCCCTGGCCCACGCCATCGGCGGCGGGACGAGTGAGATCATGCGCAACGTCATCGCGGAGAAGGTCCTGGGCCTGCCGCGCTCGTCGGAAGATTGAAGGGAGCTGGACGGTGGATTTCGACCTCAGCGAAGAGCAGGAGGCCCTCCAGGAGATGGCGCGGGATTTCCTGGGCGAGCGCTGGCCCGCCGATCGTTCCCGCGAGCAGCTCGACAAGCGGCCGGCGCTCATCGACGACGACGTCTGGTCGGAGATCATCGAGATGGGTTGGCTCGGCGTGGCGGCCTCCGAGGAGGCCGGGGGCATTGGCGGCGACGTGATGACCGCCGCGGTGTTGGCCCAGGAGGCGGGGCGCGGCGTGCTGCCGGGGCCCTTCCAGTCCTCGCTGGTGGCCGCGATCGCCCTCGATCGAAGCGGCGACCCGGAGCTCAGCGGCGAGCTGCTCCCGCAGCTGATCGGCGGGAAGACCCGGGTAACCCTGGCCGTCGAAGAGCCCGGCGGCCTCTACGGCCCCGACGCCGTCGCTGCCGAGGCGGTGAGCGGCGAGGGCGGCTGGCTGCTCTCGGGCAGCAAGATCCTCGTCCCCGACGCGAACGAGGCCGCGGCGCTGCTCGTGGCCGCGCGCACGCCTGAAGGGCTCGGCCTGCTCCACGTGCCGGCGGATGCCCAGGGCGTGACGATCAATCGCATGCACCGGATGGACGCCCAGTCCTGTGCCGAGGTGGTGCTCGAGGACGTGAAGGTCGGAGCGGAGGCGCTGCTCGGCGGCGCCGACCGGGCCGAGGCGCTATTGCGCGAGGTCTACGAGATCTGGACTGTGCTCATGGCGGCAGATCTGCTCGGCAGTGCGGAGGCGTCTCTCGAGCTCACGAAGCAGTACGCCGGAGAGCGGGTGCAGTTCGGCAAGCCGATCGGCGCCTTCCAGGCCGTGAGTCATCGCTTGTCGAACACCCTGGTCGACCTGGAGATCGGGCGCAGTCTCCTCTACGGCGCCTGCCTGGCCCTGGACGAGAAGCGCGACAACGCAGCGGCCCTGGTGTCGGCCGCCAAGGCCTGGACGAGCGATGCCGCCGTCTCGGCCGCAGAGACCGCCATGCAGATCCACGGCGGCGTCGGCTTCACCTGGGAGTACGACGTTCATCTGCACATGCGCCGCGCGCGCTGCAACGCGGCCCTGCTCGGCGATGCCGACCATCACCGCGATCGCGTGGCGGCCTACATGGACGAATCCTGGGTACCGCCGGAGAAGACATGAGCGCGTCCGGCGCCACGACGAATCAGTTCCGCCGTCTCTTCGAGCCCTTGAAGGTCGGTCCCATGACGGTGCCCAACCGCATCTGTGAGACCACCAACACGATCCGCGCGGCCCAGCTGCCCGGCTTCGTCGACGATCCCTTCATCGCCCATCACGCCGCCAAGGCCCGGGGAGGCACGGGCTGGATCGGCAGCGAGACCTTCCTCTTGAACTCGCCCCTGCCCAACGAGGCCGCCGACGAGTTCTTTCCCGGCACGGGCGCGATCCGCATTCCTCTCTTCAACATGCCCGGCTTCGTCGAGAGCCTGGCGAAGTTCGCCGGGGCCGTGCGCGAGACGGGCTCGGTGACGGTCTGCCAGCTCACCCAGCTGAACTTCACCATGGCGGCCTCCTCGCTGCCCATCGTCGAGGCCTACGACTGGATCCCCCACGAGCTCGACTCGCAGGAAATCCAGCAGCTCATCCGCACCTACGCCGACGCCGCAGCGAAGTTCGCGGAGGCGGGGGTCGACGGCATCGAGATCCACTGCGCCCACGAGACCCTGCCCCAGACCTTCCTATCGCCCGCCATGAACCGGCGCGGGGACGAGTGGGGCGGCGACGCCCGGGCGCGGACGAAGTTCCTGCGCGAGGTGCTGGTCGGGGTGAAGGAGCGGGTCGGGGACGCGCTGGCCCTGGGGATCCGGATCAACGGTCAGGAGAGCCGCGAGGGGGGCTACGAGCTGCTCGAGCTGCGCGAGATGGTCAGCCACGTCGCCGAGACCGGCACCCTCGACTTCGTCAACGTGGATGTCGGCCACAGCTGGGGCGGTCCTTCCTACGTGCAGCCCTCCTACTACGGCCATGCGGTGTATCGCGAGGCCGGCAAGGCCCTGAAGGTCGATCTCGCAGGCATCCCGATCCTCTTCTCGGGACGGGTCAACGACCCGGGCATCGCCGAGCAGCTGCTCGAGGAGGGTTGCTGCGATCTGGTGGGAATGACGCGCGCGGGTATCGCGGACCCGGAGTTCGCCAACAAGGCGCGGGAGGGGCGGCTCGCGGAGATCCGGCGCTGCATCGGCTGCAACCGCTGCATCGCGAAGTCCATCCACGACGATGCGCCGGACATGTTCGCGAAGCCGACCTGCTCGGTGAACCCGGAGGTCGGCAACGAGCTCCACTACGCCATGACCTACAAGCCCGCCCAGGAGCGGAAACGTTTTGTCGTGGTGGGCGGCGGCGCGGCGGGCAGCGAGGCGGCCCGGGTCGCGGCCAGCCGCGGCCACGAGGTCATCCTCTTCGAGCGAGGCTCGAAGCTGGGGGGGCAGATCAACCTCGCCGCAGCCGCGCCCGGCCGCGACTCCTTCGAGGACTTCGTGATCTTCCAGGAGAACGAGCTGAAGCGACACGGCGTGGATCTGCGCCTGGGCAGCGAGGTGGACGCCGCGAGCGTGATGGCCCTCGAGCCCGACGCCATCGCGTGCGCGACGGGCTCGCGGCCGCGGCGGCCCGACACCCCGGGCGTCGAAGGTCCCAACGTGGTCCAGGGCTGGGACCTGCTGGCCGGTCGCGCCGAGGTGGGCGATCGGGTGGCGGTGATCTCCCAGGAGGACTACTTCGAGACGCCCAACGTGGCGGACTATCTGGCCGAGCGCGGCAAGCGGGTGGAGATCTTCCACAAGTATCTGGGGATCGGCTCCCAGATCGATCGCTACTCCATTGCGCCGGTGATGACCCGCCTCGTGCAGGGCGGCGTGAAGATCCACACCGGCATGCGCCTCGCCTCGGTGTCCGAGACCAGGCTGGAGTTTCGCTCGGCCTTCGGAGGGCAGATCCAGAGCTTCGAGGGCTTCGATAGCGTCGTGCTCGTGTACGGATCGACGCCCGACGCGCGCCTCTATCATGAGCTGAAGAACGAGCTGAAAGACGAGCTGGAGAACGACCCTGATGGAGCGGGCGCGGCAACGCGGCTCTTCCTGGTCGGGTCGGCCTGGGTGCCGCGCTACCTCGCGGAGGCGACGCAGCACGGCGCCCGTGTTGGAATGGAGATCTGATGAGCGTCGACCTGAAGGAATACCCCTCCATCGACATCATGAACCACATCCTGGAAATCCGCCGGGACCTTGCCGGCAATCCCTTTGCGTTCAAAGAATTCCAGATCATGCTCCAGACCACCTTCAAGAAGCTGACCGAGAAGCCCCCGGAGAGCCGGACGCAGGGTGAGGGTGGCGGCAAGAAGAAGTCCGGTGGCGGAGGCGGCGCAGGCATGCTCAGCGGCCACGGCTCGCCGGCCGAGTGCATCGCGGACATGGACGAGCTCGGGTACACCCACATCGCGGTCTGCGCGACCAAGATGTGGTCCTACCACTATCACCACGAGTTCATCATGGACTATCCCATGGATCCCATCGGCGAGGCGGTGGAGGAGACGGGCGGCCGCATCGTCGGAGCGGCGAGCTACAGCCCCTTCCACATCGGCCAGAGCATCGCCGACGTCGAGCGGGGCGTGAAGGAGCTGGGCTTCAAGTACGTCTGGTTCCATCCCCTCTCCTTCGGCCTGCCCCCCAACGACCGGCGCTTCTATCCCCTGTATCAGAAGTGCGTGGAGCTGGATATCGCCGTGGGCTTCCAGGTGGGGCACTCGGCGGAGGTGCTGCCCTCGGACTGCGGTCGGCCCATGCTGGCCGACGACGTGGCCATCGATTTTCCCGACCTGCGCATCAACCTCTCCCACACGGGCTGGCCCTGGGTGGACGAGTGGTGCTCCATGCTCTGGCGCCATCCCAACGTCTACGGTGACATCTCGGCCTACTACGCCAAGAGCCTGGACGACCGGCTGGTGAAGTTCATGAATTCGGGTCGGGGGCGGGACAAGGTGCTCTTCGGCACCAACGGCCTCGGACTCGAGCGCTGCAAGCGGGAGTTCCTCGAGCTGGACATTCGCGAAGACACGAAGCGGGCGGTTCTCCATGAC
This sequence comes from Deltaproteobacteria bacterium, assembly GCA_019310385.1. GTDB lineage: Bacteria > Myxococcota_A > UBA9160 > UBA9160 > UBA4427 > JAFDEK01. The sequence goes on along the minus strand of JAFDEK010000124.1, from coordinate 5,258 downwards.
AACGTAGCCCGCTTCCTGAAGCTGGAAGACTAGAAGAGACGGAAGGAAAAAAGGTTTTCAAATGGCCGATCTGAGAGAAGGCGAAGTCTGGGGCGAGATCACCGACGCGAGCCTCGCGCGGCTGCTCGAGCGCAAGGGACTCCCGCGTTACAAGCGCGGAACCATGCAGTCCATCACCGAGAACAAGGAGAAGGGCGAGAAGGAGAAGCCGCAGCCCAAGGTCGCGCTCTTCGCCATGAGCGCCGAAACGGTGGGCCGCTACGCGCGGGGCTTCGCGGACATGAATCCGCTCTACCACAAGAAGCCCTACGCGGAAGCCTCACCCTGGGGCCGGATCATCTCGCCGCCGACGGTGCTCTGCTACGCGGAGACGGTCAACGGAGCCTCGGACGGCTTTCCGGGCTGTCACACGATCTGGCGCGGGGTCGAGTACGACTGGAAGCGCCCCATGTTCGCCGACGAGGTGGTGAAGGGCACCACGGTGCTCGAGGACGCCTACATCATCGAGGACAGCAAGTTCGCCGGCGGACGGGCCGCGGTCCAGAACTACGCGACCAAGATCGAGACGATGCAGGACGAGTACATCGCCACCTACCGCACCTCCTGGCATCGCTTCTCGCGCAGCGGGGCGAAGAAGGAGAGCAAGTACGCGGGCATCGAGCGCCACATGTGGACCGACGAAGAGCTGGAAGGCGTCTGGGAGGAGTACCACAACCAGAACCTGAAGAACCGGCAAGGCAAGGAGCCCCTCTACTTCGAAGACGTCAGCGTGGGCGACGAGGTCCCCTACATCATCAAGGGGCCGGTGACCCTGACCAGCAAGCTGGCCTTCGAGCTGGCCTTTGGCGCCATGGGCTGGTTCGTGGGGCACGAGCTGGCGCTGGCGCTCTGGGAGAAGCAGCCTCAGCTTCCGATCCGAAACGAGGAGAACGTCCCGGAGCCGCCGGTGGCCATCCACTGGACCAATGAGCGCTGCCAGAAGTATCTCGGCATGCCGGGAGCCTACGAGGCGGGCTTCGAGCGCCTCAGCTGGTTCACCCAGCTCTTCAACAGCTGGATGGGGGACCATGGAAAGCTGCGCAAGCTCGGTTGTCAGTTCCGCGGCTTCCACTGGCAGGGAGATGCCTGCCGGCTGCACGCGAAGGTGACGGGCAAGCGCGTGGAGGGAGACGAACACCTGGTGGATCTGGAGATCTGGACCATGAGCCATCCGCGCGGAGAGCGCACCACCGACGGCGAAGCGACCGTGGAGCTCCCGTCGAAGGCGGGCGAATAGATGGGAGCGCTCCAGGACTTCCGAGTGGTCGAATACGGCGGCAACGTCTCGGCTCCCTACTGTGCGCGGCTCTTTGCCGACCTCGGTGCCGAGGTGATCAAGGTGGAGCCGCCGGGTGGCGATCCCTCCCGGGCCCTGGGCCCCTTTCCTCAGGGCTCCGGCGGCTCCGGAGGCGGGGAGGCCGACGCGGAGGAGAGCGGGACCTTCCACTACCTCAATGCGGGCAAGCGCGGCGTGATCGCCGACCTCGCGGATCCCGAGCAGCTCGAGTTCTTCCACGGCCTGCTGGCCGGAGCCGACGTGCTGGTGGAGAACAGCGAGCCGGGGGAATTCGAGCGCTTCGGCCTCGCCGCCGCCTCGCTCCTCGAGCGGCATCCCCACCTGGTGGTCGTGTCCCTCTCGCCCTACGGCCGCAGCGGGGACTGGGCGGAGCGGCCCGGGACCGATCTCACCTCCCAGGCCGCGGCCGCGCTGCCCCTCGCCCTGGGAATGCCGGATCGTGAGCCCCTGCGCATCCCCTTCGAGCAGGCGGACTATCAAGCCGCGCTGCACGCCTTCGCGGCCGCGCTCTGCGCCCTCTACGCGCGCCGCTCCTCGGGGCGGGGCCAGGGCATTGACGTCTCCGTCGCCCAGGTGATGGCCTACTGCGTGGGCGGCATGCACCTGGTGGGCGCCAAGGGCGGGGCCAAGTGGGGCCAGCGCAGCATGTCGATGAAGGGCTCCATGTATCCCACGGGCTTCTTCGCCTGCAAGGACGGCTTCGTCTGCATTGCCTCCCAGACGCCGAAGCAGTGGGAGGCCTTCCTCGCCCTGATGGACAACCCGAAGTGGGCCAAGGAAGGCCAGGCGGGCAACGCCGTCTACCTGGGCCTCATCGATTCGAAGCCGGTAGACAAGCACTTCAAGACCTGGCTGATGGAGTACAGCCGGGCCGAGCTGATCGAGATGGCCATGGCGGAGAACATCGTCATGGGCGTCGCCCAGAACGTCGACGAAGTGCTGGCGAGCGAGCAGTACGCCTTCCGCCAGCTCTTCGCGGAGCTGCAGGTCGGTGGAGAGTCGGTGAAGGTGCCCAAGCCGGGCTACCAGCTGAAGCGGACGCCCACGGCCCTTGCCACCCGGGGTCCCGCTCTCGACGCCGACGGCGGCGCCTTGCGCGAGAAGCTGCCCGACCCGATCCAGCTGCCTCAGGGCGAGCAGCCGGCGCGTGCCCTCGAAGGTGTGCGCGTTCTCGACTTCGGCTGGAACTGGGCGGGACCCATGGCGGGCCAGCTCCTGGCCGACATGGGCGCCGAAGTGATTCGCATCGAGACCAGCAAGCGCCAGGATCTCATGCGCTTCCTCGACTACACGAGCTGGTTCTTCTGCCACAACAACCGCAGCAAGATGTCGGCCACCTTCAACGTCACGACGCCCGAGGGCAAGGAGCTGGTGCAGCGCCTGGCCCGCAAGGCCGACATCGTGATGGACAACTTCGCCGCGGGCGTCATGGCGAAGAACTCTCTCGCTTACGACGACCTGGTTGCCGCCAACCCGGACATCATCGTGGTGTCCATGAGCATGGCGGGCCAGGAGGGCCCCCTGCGCGGCATGCGGGGCTTCGCCTCCATCGCCACCGGCTACTCGGGGATGGAGCTCATGGTGGGCTATCCCGAGGTCGGCACCTCGACGGGGCTGCTGCCCTTCGGCCTGGGCGACACCACCATGGCGATCCAGGCGGTGGTGGGCGCGCTGGCGGCGCTCCACGAGCGTGCGAGCAGCGGCCAGGGGCAGTTCGTGGACGTGAGCCAGATGGACTCGGCGGTCTCGACCCTGGGCGAGCCCCTGCTCGCCCATCAGCTGGCGGGGGACAGGGTCGGGCCCCAGGGCAACACCCACACCCGCTACTTCCCCCACGGCATCTTCCCGGCGGAGGGCGAGGAGCGCTGGCTCGCCCTGGCGGCGCGGGACGAGGACGAGTGGCGCGGGCTCTGTACCGCCATCGGCCGGGACGACTGGGCCGCAGACGCCTCCCTCGCGAGCGCGCCCGGGAGGCGGGAGCGCGCCGGCGAAATCAACGAGGCCATCGAGGCCTGGTGCCGAGGCCGCGAACGCGATGCGGCCGTCGATGCCCTCGTGGCTGGGGGCGTGCCCGCGTCTCCGCTCTTCGAGCTGGAGGAGCGAAACGCGCACCCCCACTTCGTCGAACGGGGCCTCTGTTACCAGCACGAGTTCGCCGACTTCGATCCCTGCCGGATCTACGGCACGCCCTGGCTCTTCAGCGAGACGCCCGCCGCGGTGACCCGCAAGACGCCGACCCTCGGCGAGAACAACGACTATGTGTTCAAAGAGCTGGTCGGCCTCGGCGACGACGAGATCGCGGCATTGAAGGAAAAGGGCGTCCTGGTCTGAACCCCGCGCCCGGCCGGGCCGAGGCGAGGCCCGGCGCACGGGCGAATTGAAGGTGAGGCATCACTTGAAGGAAGAGCCGCAAACGCTGGTCGAGCTGCTGGATCGTGCCGTCGAGGCCTGGGCCTCGCGTACCGCCCTCATTACCCCGGACGAGCGCTGGACCTACGCCGAGCTGGCGGAGCGCGTGGAGCGGATCTCCCGCGCCCTGGTTGCCCAGGGCGTTGGCAAGGGGAGTCGCGTCGGCCTGCTCATGGAGAACGGGCCCGACTGGATCGCCTTCGCGTTCGCGGCCACCGGGCTGGGCGCTCTCTTCATCCCCGTCAGCACCTTCTGCAAGGACGACGATCTCGACTACCAGCTGCGCCACGCCGATGTGCAGCAGCTCTTCCTCTCGGCCCGCTTTCTGAAGAATGACTACCTCGCCATGCTGCGCCGCGCGGCCCCCGAGCTGGAGGACGCCGAGCCCGGCGCCTTCTACAGCGAGGCCTTGCCGGCGCTGCGCAAGGTGGTGGTGCGCGGCGAAGCAGAGCTGCCGCTTGGCTGCGAGAGCTGGGCGGACTTCGAGGCGCGCGCCGAGGGCGTGCCCTCCGCCGTCGTTCAGGGACTGCGCGGCTCGGTCGACCGCGAGGACGAGTGCTACCTGCTCTATACCTCCGGCACCACGGCGCGGCCCAAGGGCGTGATCCAGGTGCACGAGGCCGTGGCACGCAACGGCTGGCTCATCGGCGAGTACCAGTGCCTCGATCCGAGCGACGTCGCCTGGTTCTACTATCCCCTCTTCTTCTCGGCGGGCTGCATCAACGTGATGCTCGGCACTCTCTCCCACGGTGCGGCCATGATCCTGCAGCCCTCCTTCGAGCCGGGCGTTGCGATCGATCTCATCGAGCGCGAGAAGGCCACGGCCTGGCACCTCTGGCCCCACACCCTGAAGGAGCTGACCCAGCACCCGGAGTGGGGCACTCGCGATCACTCGCTCCTGCACAAGGGCACGGGTCCCTTCGATGCCATGCAGGGGGGGCCGCCCGAGGACGGCTTCGGCGGCGTGAACATGTACGGCATGACGGAGACCTGCACGGCCTTCACCTGCACGCGCGCCGACGAGCCTCTGCCCCTGCGTCTCACCACCTGCGGCGGGCTCATGCCCGGCAACGAGCTGAAGATCGTCGACATCGAGAGCGGCGAGCTCGCCAAGGCGGGCCAGCCCGGCGAGATCTGCGTCAAGGGCCCGGCCGTCATGCGCGGCTACTACAAGATCGATCCGGCGACGATCTTCGACGACGAGGGCTTCTTCCGCACTGGAGACCTCGGCTTCGTCGACGAAGAGGGCCGGCTTCACTTCGAGCGGCGCATCAAGGACACCATCAAGACCGGCGGCATCAACGTGGCCCCCGCGGATATCGAGAGCAAGCTCGTGGCCCTGGCCGGCGTGGTAGCCGCCCACGCCTTCCCCCTGCCTTCCGAGGAGAAGGGCGAGGTGGTGGGCGCGGCTCTGGTCGTCGAGCCCGGCGCTGCACCCGAGCCCGAGGCGATCCTCGCCCACTGCAAGGAGCAGCTCTCGGGCTACAAGCGCCCGGAAGGGCTCCTGCTCATC
>JAFDEK010000201.1 GCA_019310385.1 Deltaproteobacteria bacterium | reverse complement strand
GGCGGCCGTCCCCTTCTGGAGCGGGAGGAAGTCCATGAGAGAGCTGATGTCGGGCAACGAGGCGATCGCCCGCGGCGCCTGGGAGGCCGGGGTGCATTACGCCACCGGATACCCGGGCACGCCGAGCACGGAGATCCTCGAGAACATCGCCCACTATGATGATATCGACTCCGACTGGTCGTCGAACGAGAAGGTCGCCTTCGACATCGGCATCGGTGTATCGCTCGCAGGCAAGCGCGCGCTCGTGACCATGAAGCATGTCGGCCTGAACGTCGCGGCCGACTCGTTCATGGTGTTCCCCTACTCCGGGTGCAATGGCGGCTTCGTGGTGATCTCGGCGGACGATCCGGGGATGCACTCGTCGCAGAACGAGCAGGACAACCGCTACTTCGCGAAGTTCGGCAAGGTGCCGATGCTGGAGCCGGCCAGCCCCCAGGAGGCCAAGGACTTCGTGCCGCTGGCGTTCGAGCTCTCCGAGCGGTTCGACACCCCGGTGCTCCTGCGCACCACGACGCGGATCTCTCACGCCAAGGGCGCGGTCGAGCTCGGCGAGCGTCGCGCGGTCGAGCCGAGGACGTACGAGACCGACATCCATCGATTCCTGGTCCCGCCGTTCGCGCGCTCGCGCCGGCCGACGGTCGAGGAGCGGCTGGTACAGCTGCTGGAGTTCAGCGAGTCGTTCGAGCTGAATCGCGTCGAGGAGGGGGATCCGAAGATCGGCGTGATCTCGAGCGGCGTCGCCTACCAGTACGCCCGCGAGGTGCTCCCCGACGCCACCTACCTGCGGCTCACGATGGCGTTTCCGTTTCCGGCCGAGAAGGCCCGGGCGTTCTGCGAGCGGTTCGACGTCGTGCACATCATCGAGGAGGGCGAGCCGTTCATCGAGGAGCAGCTCCGCATCCACGGGATCACCAACATCGTCGGCAAGGAGAAGATCCCGCTGATGGGCGAGCTGAACCCGGAGATCATCGCCCACGCCATCGAGGGGACGCCGATCCCGAAGGGGTTCGGGGAGGAGATCTCGATCCCGGCGCGGCCGCCGATGTTCTGCCTCGGTTGCCCGCACCGCGGCGTGTTCTACGTCCTCAAGAAGATGATGAACCAGGACGTGGTCGCCATGGGGGACATCGGCTGCTACACCCTCGGGGGGCTACCCCCCTACTCGTCGCTCCAGACCTGCTTCAGCATGGGGGCGAGCGTCGGCACCGCCGTCGGGTTCGCCAAGGGGATCACCGACGAGGTCGGGCCGCGCTCGGTGGGGGTGATCGGGGACGGCACGTTCCTGCACGGCGGCATCCCGGGCCTGATCGACATGGTCTACAAGAAGAGCCCGGCGACACTGGTGATCTGCGACAACTCCACGACCGGCATGACCGGCCAGCAGGAGCATGCGGGCACCGGCAAGGCGCTGTCGGGCGAGGAGGCGCCGAAGGTCGACCTGCTGCAGCTGGTCAAGTCGATCGGCGTCGAGTTCGTGCGCACGGTCGACCCGTACGACCTGAAGCTCCTGCGCAAGACGATGAAGGAGGCGGTCAAGCACCAGGGCCCGTCGGTGGTGATCACCGAGCATGCCTGCCTGATGCTCCCGGCGGAGCGGGCGGTGAAGCGGGATCCGATCCAGTTCGAGGCCGAGGACTGCAACAAGTGCAAGCTGTGCGACGACCTGGGCTGCCCGGCCATCGAGTGGAGCGATGACGCGGGCCCGATCATCGACGAGATCCGCTGCGTCGGGTGCGAGATGTGCGTCGAGCTGTGCAACCCGAACGCCCTGCACGGCCCGAGTCCTGCGGGCGCCTGACCGGGAACCGAGGGAAAGAGAGACGTCATGGGCAAGACCTACAACATCCTGATGGCGGGCGTCGGAGGCCAAGGGGTGCTGGTCGCCAGCGAGACGCTGGCGCTCGCGGCGATCGCCGAGGGGCTCGAAGCAAAGCAGTCGGAGGTCCACGGCGTCGCCCAGCGCGGCGGCAGTGTGGTCAGCCACGTGCGCTTCGGCGATCGGGTGAACTCGCCGCTCATCCGCTGCGGCGAGGTCGACCTCCTCTACGCCAGCGAGCGGCTCGAGGCGCTGCGCTACGCGCACTACGTCAAGCCGGGCGGGACGTTCGTCATGGATGACCGCGCCATCAAGCCGATCCACATCGCCGAGGGGCCCGAGCCGCCCTACCCCGACAAGGTCCCCGAATTCCTGCGCGGCAAGGGATACGACGTGATCGTGGTCCCGGCGCTGCAGACCGCCGTCGAGCTCGGAGATCAGCGCTGCGCCAACATCGCCCTGCTCGGCGCGTTGTCGTCCCGGCTGCCGCTCGGCGAGAAATCCTGGACGGCGGCGATCGAGAAGCGGATGAAGCCGAAGATCCTCGAGCTGAACCAGCGCGCCTTCGCCGCCGGGCGCAACCTGGCAGTTCCGGTCATCGGCTGACCCCGGCCACTCTCTCCAGCCAGAGCGCGCCAATCCGCGGCCCGTGCGGGCCTTGACCCCGATTGAACTCAAGGCCGTTCCGTAGATCTCACCCCAGAAAGTCGGATTCTCGCACCCCCGCGGGCGGACGCGTGATGAGATACAATACTCAGGCGGATCGGGCGCCAGCTAGCGTCGTCGCGCGGGCGAGGCGGGCCCCAGGAGAGGAAACGGCCATGAAGGGAGCGACGAAGACCGGAGTCCTTCTATCGATGGCCTTGTGCGCGAGCATCCTCGCGGCATCCGAGGATTGGGTGGTGCCGGACGAAGCGAGGGAGCGAGAGAACCCGGTCGAGGCTTCCCCCAAGAACGTTGCGCAAGGCGAGGTGCATTACAAGAAGCAGTGTCTCATGTGTCACGGCAAGAGCTTGAAGGGGGATGGCCCGGCCGCCGGCATGTTCGAAGCGACACCCGCCGACCTTTCCACCAAGGAGGCCCGGGAGCGGCTGACCGATGGAGAGATCTTCTACAAGATCACCGAGGGCAGAACACCGATGCCCTCCATGCGGGCGCGGCTTTCCGAGGAAGACCGCTGGAAGCTCATCCGCTATGTGCGGAGCATGCAGGCCCGGTAAGTTCAGTTCTCCTGGACGATCTCGGCCGTGCTCCGTTCGAAGTCAGCCTGCAAGATGTAGTGGTGGTAGAGATGGCGGATCTTGCCGTCGCGCCCGATGAAGACGACGATGGGTACGTAGTTCACTTCGTAGTTCTGCAGCAGCTCGGCATCCTTCCCGGCCAGCATGTCGAATGGCAGGTCGAAAGCCTCCTTGTAGCGGCGAATGTGCTTCCCGTCCGACGCCCAGACGTTGAGTGTGATGATCGTGAGGTCCGTCTTCTCGTACCGGGCGTGGGCGCGCTTGAGGAACGCGATGACCTGCGTGCAGTAGTGGCACATGTTGTGGGTGAAGTAGAGAATGATTGGCCGCCCCAGCACGTCCGCGAGCGCGTGCACCTTTCCGTTCTCGTCGGGGAGCGCGAACAGGGGCGGCTCGCGGCCCACTTCCGCGACCTCCGCCGCCGCGGCGCCCTGCAGCGTGACAGCGACGGCGAGCAAGATCCATGCGGACGCGACTCGCCTTCGGGTCATCTCACGCCATCTCCACACGCGTCACCTTGAACTTGATGGTGTTCTCGTAGTTTGCGTCGTAGACGAGGGGAATGCCATCGGATTCCGCGTAGGCGAACGCGAAGGTCGTCAAAGGGTCACCCCTCTGCGGCGGGCTCAGAACAACGGAGCGGCCGACGGAGACCTGGAAGCGGTTGGGAGAGAGATTCCCGAAGTAGAAATCCCCCTTGTCCTCCGCCTTGTCGGCCTCGGAGACGTCCACGGGCACCCATCCGTGCGACGGCGCGTGGAAGCTTAACCAGCAGTGAGCCCCGGTGCAGTCGCCCGCGAGCTCACCGGCCTCCACCTTGCCGTCCCTGGGAAACGGAAGGGGGAAACCCTGCTCCCATCGGACGGGAAGCCCGCGCGAGACGAGGACTGCCATGAACAGGGCGTGGTAATCGTCACACTTGCCGCGCCGGTGGGTCAGGATCCACTGCGTGTCTC
>JAFDEK010000036.1 GCA_019310385.1 Deltaproteobacteria bacterium | reverse complement strand
AATGGGGAAGGCAAAGTTCGAGCGCACGAAGCCGCACGTGAACGTGGGAACGATCGGTCACGTGGACCACGGCAAGACGACGTTGACGGCGGCGATCACGGCGCGTCAGGCCGGCAAGTCCCTGGCGGAGAAGGTCGACTTTGCGAACATCGACAAGGCCCCCGAGGAGCGCGAGCGGGGCATCACGATCGCGACGGCGCACGTGGAGTACGAGTCGGAGACTCGCCACTACGCCCACGTGGATTGCCCGGGCCATGCCGACTACGTGAAGAACATGATCACGGGTGCGGCGCAGATGGACGGGGCGATCCTGGTGGTGTCGGCGGCGGACGGCCCCATGCCGCAGACGCGCGAGCACGTGCTGCTGGCGCGACAGGTGAACGTGCCGCACATCGTGGTCTTCCTGAACAAGACGGACCAGGTGGATGACGAGGAGTTGCTCGAGCTGGTGGAGATGGAGGTGCGCGAGCTCCTGTCTTCCTACGAGTTCCCGGGCGACGACATTCCGATCATCAAGGGCTCGGCGCTGGCGGCGGGGGAGACCCCGTCGGACGACGCGGCGAACGCCTGCATCGACGAGCTGATGGACGCGCTGGACGCTTCGATTCCGCAGCCGGAGCGGGCGCTGGACAAGAGCTTCCTGATGCCCATCGAGGACGTGTTCTCGATCACGGGGCGCGGGACGGTGGTGACGGGTCGCATCGAGCAGGGGATCGTGAACACGGGCGACGAGGTGGAGATCGTCGGGATCCGGGACACGCAGAAGTCGGTGGGTGGAGATCGTCGGGATCCGGGACACGCAGAAGTCGGTGGTGACGGGCGTGGAGATGTTCCGGAAGATCCTGGACGAGGGTCAGGCCGGGGACAACGTGGGCTGCCTGCTGCGGGGTACGGGCAAGGAGGACGTGGAGCGGGGTCAGGTTCTGGCGAAGCCGGGGTCGATCACGCCGCACACGAAGTTCAGGGCCCAGGCGTACATCCTGACGAAGGACGAGGGGGGCCGTCACACGCCCTTCTTCAACGGGTATCGGCCGCAGTTCTACTTCCGGACGACGGACGTGACGGGTGTCGCGAACCTCCCGGACGGGACGGAGATGGTCATGCCCGGGGACAACGTGGAAATGACGGTGGAGCTGATCACGCCGATCGCGATGGACAAGGAACTGCGCTTTGCCATTCGCGAGGGTGGGCGTACGGTAGGCGCCGGCGTGGTCGCCGAGGTCATCGAGTAAGCTAGACAGGGGCGAGGCCGCCTCCCCTTCGGGAGGCTACTTGCACCAGGTGAGGGAAGACATGGCCGATAGCACGGCACAGAAGATTCGAATTCGAATGAAGGCGTACGACTACAAGCTCCTCGACCAGAGCGCCGGGGAGATCGTCGATACGGCACTTCGGACCGGTGCGAGTGTCGCGGGGCCGATTCCCCTGCCCACCAACATCAACAAGTACACGGTTCTGCGCGGGCCGCACATCGACAAGAAGTCGCGGGAGCAGTTCGAGATCCGGACGCACAAGCGTCTGATCGACATTCTCGATCCCACTCCCCAGACCGTCGATGCGCTGATGAAGCTCGAGCTTGCGGCCGGAGTCGACGTGGAGATCAAGCTGTAGTCATGGCTACGATGGACATCGTCACGACCGAGAATCAGAAGGCTGGATCTGTCGAGCTGAGCCCAGTGGTCTTCGAGGCCACAGTGAAGCCCCACCTCTTCCAGGCCGAAGTGAGGCGACAGCTCGCGCTTCGTCGGGCAGGGACCCACAGCAGCAAGAACCGCTCCCGGGTCTCCGGCGGTGGGGCCAAGCCCTATCGCCAGAAGGGTACGGGCCGCGCCCGGCAGGGCACCACCCGCGCTCCCCAGTGGGCGGGAGGCGGCGTGGCTTTCGGCCCGGTGCCCCGGGGCCACGAGCACAAGCTGAACAAGAAGACGCGGCGTGCGGCCCTGCGCAGCGCACTCTCGGCCAGGCTCGCCGAGTCGGCCATTACCGTGGTGGACGCCCTCGAGCTCGCTGAGTTCAAGACCCGCCGGGTCATGGAGCTGCTCGACGGCCTCGGCCTGGCCGGGGAGAGCGTCCTCATCGTGATCTCGGAGCCCTCTGCGACGATCGAGGCTTCGGCCCGGAATATCCCGAAGGTGAGCGTGTTGCGTGCCGCCGGACTCAATGTCTACGACGTCCTCCGGCACTCGAAGCTGCTGTTCACCAAGGCCGCCGTTGAAGCCGTGGAGGTCCGGCTGGGCGAGGGTGACAGTGGTGATGGGAAGGAGGAGACGGCGTGAACGTCCACGAAGTAATCCGGCGGCCTCTGATCACCGAGAAGAGCACCATCGGTCGAGAGGAGGAGAACCTCGCCACCTTCGCGGTGGACCCGGCGGCGACGAAGCACGACATTCGGCGCGCCGTGGAGGAGCTCTTCAGCGTGAAGGTGCAGGACGTTCGCACCATGCGTCAGCCCCGGAAGAAGAAGCGCGTGGGGCGGCACATCGGCCGACGCGCGGAATGGAAGAAAGCGATCGTTCGCCTCGCCGAAGGGCAGAGCATCGAATTCTTCGAGGGAGTGTAGGTAGATGCCGGTCAAGGTCTACAAGCCGACGTCGGCGGGGCGTCGCAACATGAGCGTTTCGGACTTCGCGGAGATCACCGCGAAGCGGCCGGAGAAGTCCCTGCTCGGCGGTCGCGTCAACAAGAGTGGCGGGCGCAATGCTCACGGGCGCACGACCTCCTGGCACCGGGGCGGCGGCCACAAGCGCCTCTACCGCAAGGTCGACTTCCGCCGGAACAAGACCGGCGTGCCCGCGAAGGTGGCCGCGATCGAATACGACCCGAACCGTTCGGCCAACATCGCGCTGCTGCACTACGTGGATGGCGAGAAGCGCTACATCCTGGCCCCCAACGAGCTGAAGGTGGGCGATACGCTCATGGCCGGCAACGGCGTGGAGATCCGACCGGGCAACTGCCTGCCGCTCGCCGAGATTCCTCTCGGCACCGTGGTTCACGCCATCGAGCTCAAGCCGGGCAAGGGCGCCCAGATGGCGCGCTCGGCCGGGGCTGGCGCCCAGCTCATGGCTCGCGAGGGTAGCTACGCGACCCTGAGACTCCCCAGCCACGAGATGCGCATGGTTCACATCAACTGCATCGCCACCGTGGGGCAGGTCGGGAACCTGGAGCACGAGAACCAGCGGATCGGCAAGGCGGGGCGCTCTCGCTGGAAGGGCAAGCGGCCCAACGTGCGCGGCGTCGCGATGAACCCAGTCGACCACCCGATGGGTGGCGGCGAGGGGCGCTCCTCCGGTGGGCGTCATCCCTGCACGCCCTGGGGTAAGCCCACCAAGGGCCGGAAGACGCGCAAGAATACGCGCTCCGATCAATACATCGTCAAGCGACGGGGGAAGAAGTAGATGGCGCGATCGCTCAAGAAAGGGCCCTTCGTCGATCCGAGCCTTCAGCGCAAGATCGACCGGGTGATGAGTTCCGGCTCGAAGCAGGTGGTCCGCACCTGGTCGCGCCGGTCCATGATCACGCCGGAGTTCGTCGGGCTGACCTTTCACGTTCACAACGGGAAGCTCTTCATGCCGGTGTTCATCACGGAGAACATGGTGGGGCATCGCCTCGGCGAGTTCGCGCCGACGCGGAAATTCACCGGCCATGCAACGGACAAGAAGGTGAGGCGCTGAGATGGAAGTCAGGGCTTCCCTCCAGAACTACCGTATCAGCGCCCAGAAGGCGCGGTTGGTGGCGAACCAGGTGCGCGGCAAGGGCGTGGAAGAGGCCATCGACACCCTGTCGGTGTCGCAGAAGAAGTTCGCCGGGCCGCTTTCCAAGCTCCTGCGCTCGGCGGTGGCCAACGCAGAGAACAAGAACGACGATCAGCATGCCGGCATCGAGGTCGACAATCTCGTGGTGAAGACCATCACCGTCGACGAAGGGCCGAGCATGTGGCGTATTCGACCGCGTGCCCAGGGGCGCGCGAGCTGGGTTCAAAAACGCAGCAGCCACGTTACCGTGGTGCTGACCGAGCGCTGAGGCGTTCGGGAGAGACTAGAGAAGAGGAGCGGGCGTGGGTCAGAAAGTCCATCCCTATGGCTTCAGGTTGGGCACCCTCTATGGGTGGCAGTCCAACTGGTTCGCCGACAAGCACTATGCGGCGCAGCTTCACGAGGACGTCGCGGTGCGCGGCTTCATCAAGAAGAAGCTGTTTCACGCCGGGATCTCGAAGATCGTCATCGATCGGACCGGTGAGAAGCTCGTCATCAACATCCACACGGCGCGGCCGGGCATCCTGATCGGCAAACGGGGCGCCGAGGTCGATACGTTGCGCCAGGAGCTGAAGGCCTACACGGACAAGGACGTCTTCATCAACGTCAAGGAGATCCGGAAGGCGGAGCTCGACGCGCAGCTGGTGGCCGAGAACATCGCGCTGCAGCTCGAGCGTCGTGTCGCATTCCGGCGCGCCATGAAGAAGGCGATGATCTCGACGATGAAGTTCGGCGCCGAGGGAATTCGGATTCAGTGCTCCGGTCGCCTCGGTGGTGCGGAGATGGGCCGTCGCGAGTGGTATCGGGACGGCCGGGTGCCGCTCCACACCCTGCGCGCGAACATCGAATACGGTTTCGCCGAGGCCCGCACGACCTATGGGGTCATCGGAGTGAAGTGCTGGGTCTTCAAGGGAGACCTGGGCGACAAAGAGCTCAAGCGCGGTCCGCTCTCCGAGCGTTTCCAGGGCGAGCCGGCGAGGTAGTCGAGTATGCTGCAGCCGAAGAAAGTCAAGTATCGGAAGAGGTTCAAGGGCCGGAATCGCGGCGCAGCCCATCGTGGCAACGTGCTGTCCTTCGGTGACTACGGCCTCCAGGCCATCGGGAGTGGTTTCCTCACCGCCCGGCAGATCGAAGCCGCGCGTATCGCGATGACGCGGCACGTGAAGCGCGGCGGGAAGATCTGGATCCGGGTGTTCCCGGACAAGCCCGTCACCCGAAAGCCCGCGGAGACCCGAATGGGTAAAGGCAAGGGCGGTGTCGACAGCTGGGTGGCCCCGGTGAAGCGCGGGCGGATGCTCTACGAAATGGAAGGTGTGGATCCCGTCGTGGCCCGCGAGGCCATGCGCCTGGCTGCCCACAAGCTCTGCGTTCCGACTCGCTTCGTCGAGCGTGAGGAGTAGTCATGCAGGGGTCCGAACTCAAGGAACTTGCGGTAGAAGAGCTCGTCCAGAAGTCGAGAGAGTTGCGCGACGAGTTCTTCAACGCGAAGGTCAAACACGCCACAGGGCAGCTCGAGAACACGGCGAAGCTCACGACGCTTCGGCGGGACATAGCCCGTGTCGAGACCGTTTTGACTGAAAAGCGCGAGGCGACGAAGTGAAAAATAGAGGTAGCCGGCGAACTCTGATCGGAACTGTGGTCAGTGACAAGATGGACAAGACTGTCGTAGTACGGGTGGAGCGCCTGGTGCAGGACACCCGCTACAAGAAGTATGTCCGTCGATACTCTCGCTTCATGTGTCACGACGAAGCGAACGACTGCACGGTGGGTGATCGTGTTCGGATCATCGAGCACCGGCCCCTTTCCAAGCGCAAGCGCTGGAAGGTCCAGGAGACCGTCGCCAAGGCGACCGGGGTCTAGCGGAGACTGAGATGATCCAAGCGGAATCCAAACTGCAGGTTGCCGACAACTCGGGCGCGCGAAGGGTGAAGTGCATCCGCGTTCTGGGCGGCTCGAGGCGCAGGGTGGCCTCGGTGGGCGACATCATCGTGGTCGCGGTGAGCGAGGCGATGCCCAACGCCCGCGTCAAGAAGGGCGAGGTGCGCAAGGCGGTCGTGGTCCGGACGAAGAAGTCCATCGGCCGTCCCGACGGTTCCTTCATCAGCTTCGACGAGAACGCCGCGGTGCTGGTCGACAATCAGCGTGAGCCGGTGGGGACCCGGATCTTCGGCCCGGTCGCGCGGGAACTGAGGGCGGCCGGCTTCATGAAGATCGTGTCGCTCGCGCCGGAGGTGCTCTAGATGTCGACAGCGACAACGACAGCGAGACTGCTCGATCGCTACCAGAGCGAGATCGTTCCGAAGCTGCGAGAGGAGTTCGGCTACACGAACGTGCACCAGGTGCCGCGGGTAGAGAAGGTCGTGGTCAACATGGGGCTGGGCGAGGCGACTGCCAACCCCAAGCTGCTCGAGCGAGCAGCCGAGGAGCTCGGCCAGATCACGGGCCAGAAGGCGAGCATCCGCCGCGCGAAGAAGAGCGTGTCGAACTTCAAGTTGAGAGAGGGGCAGCCCATCGGTGCCGTGGTGACTCTGCGGGGCCAGCGTCAGTGGGAATTCCTGGATCGGCTGCTGAACGTGGCGCTGCCGCGGGTCCGGGACTTCAAGGGCGTATCGCCGAAGTCCTTCGACGGGCGAGGCAACTACACGCTGGGGATCCGGGAGCAGATCATCTTCCCGGAAGTGGACTACGACAAGGTCGAGCGCGTCACGGGTATGAACGTGACGGTCGTGACGACGGCAGGCACCGACGCGGAAGGGAAATCCCTTCTCACGCATCTCGGCATGCCGTTCAGAACTTGAGGGAAACGACATCATGATGACCGATCCGATCGGCGACATGTTGACCAGAATCCGAAACGCGGGCGGCGCGCGTCACACAGTGACACGCTGCCCCTCGTCGAAGCTGAAAGAGGCCGTGGCTCAGGTGTTGAGCGAAGAGGGCTTCATCGGTGACGTGAGCATCGAGGGAGACGAGGGGCGCAAGAACCTCGTACTCGGCATTCGTTACCGAGACGACGGCTCGACGATGATCGATTCGCTGCAGCGGGTGAGCAAGCCGGGCCGCCGCGTCTACGTCGGCGCCAAGGAAGTGCCGCGGGTTCGCAATGGCCTCGGGATGGTGGTGCTCTCCACGTCCAAGGGCGTGATGTGCGACCGTTCGGCGCGCGAAGCCAGCGTCGGTGGCGAAGTCATCTGCGAGGTGTGGTAGTCATGTCGCGCATTGGAAAGTTGCCGATTCCGGTCCCGGACGGCGTCACCGTGAAGCTCTCCGGGGGCAGTCTCTCGGTGAAGGGGCCCAAGGGCGAGGTCTCCGGGCCGGTGCACGAGGGCCTGGGGGTCGACATCGACGACGGCGAGGTCCGCGTGACGCGGCCCGACGACAGCAAGCAGAGCCGCTCCCTGCACGGCCTGACCCGGGCCCTGGTCGCCAACATGGTGACCGGCGTGACCACGGGCTTCAACAAGAGCCTCGAGATCCAGGGTGTCGGTTATCGCGGCGACGTGAAGGGCTCGAAGCTGACATTGAGTCTCGGTTTTTCGCACCCCGTCGTGATCGACGTTCCCAAGGGCCTGACCGTTTCGATGGAAGGCAACACCAATCTGAAGATCGAGGGCATCGACAAGGAGTTGGTGGGGCAGTTCGCCGCCGACATCCGCGGGATCAGGCCGCCGGAGCCCTACAAGGGCAAGGGCGTTCGCTACTTGGGAGAGAGGGTGCGCCGCAAGGTCGGAAAGACCGGGGCGGCCTGAGGACACCATGCAAACGAAGAATCGCAACGAGAAGATCAGGAAGCGGCAGTCGCGTCGAGCGCGGGTGCGTACCTCCATCGATCGCAGCGAGCGGGTGTGGCTCACGGTGTATCGCTCGGCCCGGCACATCTATGCGCAGCTGGACGACCCGGAGTCGGGCAAGACCCTGGCCACCGTCTCCACGCGGCAGAAGGGCGTGGCCGGAGAGCTCTCGGACGCCGGGACTGGAAATGTCGCCGCCGCCAAGGCCGTCGGCACGGCGATCGCCAAGGTCGCCAAGGAAAAGGACATCACGAAGGTCGTCTTCAACCGAAACGGCTTCCTCTACCACGGACGCGTCAAGGCTCTGGCCGACGCGGCCCGCGAAGCAGGGCTGGAGTTCTGATATGGCGTCTCTGGTGCCGAGTTCAAACATCAATCCCAATGACTTCGAGCTGAACGATCGGGTCATTCACATCAACCGCGTGGCGAAGGTGGTGAAGGGCGGCCGTCGCTTCAGCTTCAGCGCGCTGGTCGTCGTCGGCGACGGCAACGGCGTCCTGGGCGTGGGGCTGGGCAAGGCCGCCGAGGTGCCCGAGGCGATCCGCAAGGGCGTCGAGAAGGCGCGCCGCTCGCTGATCCGGATCCCCCTCATCGACGGTCGCACCTTGCCTCACGAGGTGCTCGGCCGCTTCGGTGCGGGCAGTGTCCTGCTCAAGCCGGCCTCTTCGGGTACCGGCGTGATCGCCGGCGGGCCGGTACGGGCCGTGGTGGAGTCGGCGGGCGTGCACGACATCCTGACCAAGACTCTGGGCAGCAATACGCCCCACAACGTGGTCAACGCCGTCATCGAGGGCCTTCTTCAGCTGCGGGATCCGGAGGAGCGTCTGCGCGAGCTCGGGCGGAAGGCATCATGAGTGACAAGCGCATTCGAGTGAAGCAGGTCAAGAGCGCCATCGGATACAATCGGCGGCAACGGGCGACCTTGAGGGGTCTGGGGCTGCGTCGCCTCAACCACACCGTCGAGGTCGAGGATACGGCAGCAACTCGTGGGATGATCAACAAGGTCACCCACCTGGTCATGGTGTTGGAGGGCTAGTTGATGTTGGATCGACTCGAGCCGCGTCCCGGTGCGAGGCATCGTCGCAAGCGCGTAGGCCGCGGCCCCGGTTCGGGGAAGGGCAAGACCTGCGGAACCGGCGTGAAGGGGCAGGGCACCCGTTCGGGAAAGAAGATCAAGGCCTGGTTCGAGGGCGGCCAGATGCCGCTGCAGATGCGGTTGCCCAAGCGGGGCTTCACGAACAACTTCCGCAAGGCGGTCGAGATCGTCAATCTGACGGATCTGGCGAGGCTCGGCGACGGCGCCGAGGTCGACGCGGAGCTCCTGGCCCGCCGTGGCCTGATTCGCGGCTCCGGCGCGCTGGTGAAGCTGCTCGGTGACGGCGAGGCGCCGAAGAACTTGACGGTGAAGGTGAATCGGATCAGTGCCAGCGCTCGGGAGAAGATCGAGTCCGCCGGCGGAAGCGTGGAGCTCATCGCGTGATCGGAGGCATCCAGAACATCGGGAAGATCCCGGAGCTCAGGCAGCGTATCCTCTTCACGTTCGGAATGTTGGCCGTCTACCGCGTCGGATGCGCGGTCGTGACGCCTGGGATCAACGCGAGCGTCATTCGCGACTTCTTCAAACAGATGGAGGGCACCGTCTTCGGGCTCTTCAATCTCTTTTCGGGCGGCGCCCTCGAGCAGCTGTCCATCTTCTCCCTGGGCATCATGCCCTACATCAGCGCAACGATCATCTTCCAGCTGCTGACCGTCGTGATCCCCCAGCTCGAGGCCCTCAAGAAGGAGGGCGAGCAGGGCCAGAAGAAGATCAACCAGTGGTCCCGCTACGCGACCATCGTCCTGGCCCTCTTCCAGAGCCTGCTCATCGCGACGGCCCTCGAGGGCGGACAGTTCGGTGCGGGCGCCGTGTTGAATCCCGGCTGGGCCTTCAAGGCCATGACGATGGTTACCCTGACCACCGGGACGGCCTTCATCATGTGGCTGGGCGAGCAGGTGACCGAGCGGGGCATCGGGAACGGCATCTCCCTGGTCATCTTCTCGGGCATCGTCGCCGGCATTCCCTCCGGCGTTCTCCAGATGTTCGAGCTGATCCGAACCGATCAGTTCACACCCCTTCAGGCCATCCTGCTCACCCTCTTCGCTCTGGTGGTGGTGGGCGGCGTGGTGTTCGTCGAGCGGGCCCAGCGGCGCATCCCGATCCAGCACGCGCGACGGGTCGTGGGCAAGAAGGTCGCCCAGGGCGGCATGAGCTACTTCCCCCTGCGCGTCAATACGGCAGGCGTCATCCCGCCGATCTTCGCCTCTTCCCTGCTCATGTTCCCCCTCACGCTGAGGCAGTTCAGTGACTCGCCGACCATCCAGACCTTCATCGACCGCTTCCTGAATCCCGGCGGCATGACCTACAACCTGGTCTACGTCGGGCTGATCATGTTCTTCTGCTACTTCTACACCGCCATCGTGATCAATCCGGTGGACGTGTCGGAGAACATCAAGCGCTTCGGGGGCTACATCCCCGGCATTCGCCCGGGCGCCAAGACGGCCGAGTACATCGACAAGGTCCTGAGCCGGCTGACCTTCATCGGCGCGGTCTACGTGGCCGCGGTCTGCGTCCTACCCGTGATCCTCTCCGCCAGGATGAACGTCCCCTTCTATTTCGGCGGCACGGCCCTGCTGATTTGCGTCGGCGTGGCCCTCGACACCATCGGGCAGATCGAGGCGCACCTGGTCTCGCGCGAGTACGAGGGCTTCGTAAAGGGTGGCCGCACCCGAGGACGGCTGGGGCGATGAGTGCGACGCGAATTCTGCTCTTGGGTGCCCCCGGGGCCGGCAAGGGAACCCAGGCGGCACGGATCATCGAGCGCCACGGGATCCCCCACATCTCCACCGGCGACATGCTGAGGGCTGCCGTTGCCGCGGGGACCGAGGTGGGCCTGAAGGCCAAGGCCGTGATGGACGCCGGCCAGCTCGTCAGCGACGAGATCGTGATCGCCATCGCGGAGGAGCGGCTCAGTCAGCCGGACGCCAAGCAGGGCTTCGTTCTGGACGGTTTCCCCCGCACGCTGGCCCAGGCCGAGGCCCTCGACCGCACCCTCGAGAAGCTGGGAACCCCCCTCGAGTGCTGCCTGGCGGTCACCGTCGACACCGAGGCCGTGGTCCAGCGCCTGCTCAAGCGAGCCGAGATCGAGGGCCGAGCGGATGACAACGAGGAGACGATCCGCGAGCGCATGCGGGTCTACGACGCCCAGACGGCGCCGCTCCTGGAGCACTATCGCAAGACCGGATCACGCAAGGCCGGATCGCGCAAGACCGGATCGCTGGCGGAGGTCGATGGCATGGGGACGGTCGACGAGGTCTTCGAGCGCATCGAAGAGGCCTTGTCCGGCTCGTGACCTACGGGGAGAAGATCCCGATTCGCAGCCGCCGGGAGATCCAGGCGATGCGGGAGGCCGGGCGGCATGTGGCGGAGATCCTGCTGGCGCTCCGGCAGATGGCGGAGCCGGGAGTGAAAACCTTGGAATTCGACCGGCTTGCGGCCAAGGAGATCGATCGGAGGGGCCTGACGTCCTCCTTCGTGGGGTATTCACCCGGAGGGCTCCCGCCATATCCGGCCAGCGTCTGCGTGTCGGTGAACGAGGAGGTGGTCCATGGGATTCCGGGGTCGCGCGAATTGAGAAAAGGCGACATACTAAGCCTCGATTTCGGAATTATCTGTGACGGGTTCCACGGGGACTCGGCGGTTACGATTCCTGTGGGCGAATCCAGCGCGGAGGCCGGGCGGCTCATCGAGGCCACGCGGGATTCGCTTTACCAAGGCATCGCGGAAATGGTGCCAGGGCGACGGCTCTCCGACATTGGTCACGCCATTCAGCATCGGGCCGAGGGGGGCGGGTTTTCGGTCGTTCGGCAGTTCGTCGGCCACGGGATCGGCAGGCAGCTCCACGAGCCGCCCCAGGTTCCCAACTACGGTCGGGCGGGACGGGGACCGCGACTGTTGCCGGGCATGGTCTTCGCCATCGAGCCGATGGTCAACGTGGGCACCGAGAACGTGCGCATGCTGGACGACGAATGGACGGCGGTGACGGCCGATGGGCAGCTCTCGGCGCACTTCGAGCACACGGTGCTCGTCACCGAGGAGACGCCCGAAGTGCTGACCCGCATCGCGGAGTCCCACTAGGGTAGGGGCGCCACTGCGAGGCGGCGGGGCGTGCGAAAAAAGCTGCAGAAGCGCTGCAGGGAGAAACGAGATGAAGGTTCGATCGTCGGTGCGCAAGATGTGTGACAAGTGCCGGATCATCAAGCGCCGCGGCGTGGTGCGGGTGATCTGCGACAACCCGAAGCACAAGCAGCGGCAGGGCTGAGAAGACAGGGCTGAAAAGACAGAGTTGAGAAGGCGCCTGCTCCGGTCTCGGACCGGGGGGTGGCGCGTGGCGGGGGCGAGAGACCCGGCCGTGAGAAAGAAAGGGAGGAAGCTTCATGGCACGCATCGCGGGAATCGATCTGCCCCGCAACAAGCGTATCGAGATTTCCCTCACCTATATCTACGGGGTGGGGCGGTCTCGGGCCTTGCAGATTTGCCAGAAGGCGGAAATCGAGCTAGGGACCAAGACCGATCTTCTGAGCGAGTCCGAGGTGATCAAGCTCCGGGAGATCATCGAGCGCGATTACGTCGTAGAGGGCGACCTTCGCAGGGACGTCAACCAGAACATCAAGATGCTGATGGACATTGGCTGCTATCGCGGTCTGCGTCACCGGCGGGGTCTGCCGGTTCGCGGTCAGCGCACACACACCAACGCCCGAACCCGCAAGGGGCCGCGCAAGACGGTTGCGGGCAAGAAGAAGGCGTGATCAACGGATGAAGCGACTCAATGGCTGGTAAGAAAATCGCAAAGAAGAAGGTCAAGAAGAACATCCAGACGGGTGTGGCGCACGTTCAGTCGACCTTCAACAACACAATCATCACCATTACCGACGTCGGCGGCGCCGCGGTGGCCTGGGCCAGCGCGGGGCAGCAGGGCTTCAAGGGCTCGCGTAAGTCGACGCCCTATGCGGCCCAGATGGCGGCCGAGGAGTGCGCAAAGAAGGCGCAAGAGCACGGCGTGCGCACTCTCGGCGTCTACGTCAAGGGCCCTGGGGCCGGTCGCGAATCGGCCCTGCGGGCGCTGCAGGCCTCCGGAATGCGGATCACGATGATTCGGGATGTGACACCCATCCCGCACAACGGCTGTCGACCGCCCAAGCGGCGGCGAGTATGAGCACGGGGAACATCTGATGGCGCGATATTTGGGATCGTCTTGCCGCCTCTGCAGGCGGGAGGGCACCAAGCTCTTTCTCAAGGGCGACCGTTGTTTCAGCGAGAAGTGCGCGATCGAGCGCCGCGCCTACCCCCCGGGCCAACACGGGCAGGGGCGGACACGCTTCTCTGATTACGGCGTGCAGCTGCGCGAGAAGCAGAAGGTGAAGCGCATGTACGGGCTGCTCGAGAAGCAGTTCCGCAGCACCTTCAAGCGCGCATCGGGGATGAAGGGGCGGGCGGGCGAGAACATGCTCATGCTCCTCGAACGTCGCCTCGACAACACGGTCTACCGCATGGGTTTCGCGACCTCGCGCAACGAGGCACGGCAGCTCATCAAGCACGGGCACTTCCAGATCAACGGGAAGAAGGTGATGACGCCCTCGATTCTCGTGAAGCCCGGCGCGAAGATCGGCGTGCGGGAGCGCTCCCAGAAGGTCGCCCGTATCGTGGCGGCCCTGGACGCCCTGGAGGGCCGCAGCCTTCCGGCGTGGCTCGAGATCGAGAAGGAGCGCTTCGAGGGCACTGTGAAGCAGATGCCCGTTCGCGAGGACATTACGCTGCCCATCGACGAGCAGCTGATCGTCGAGCTCTATTCGCGCTAACACCATTCGAGCCAGGCAGGCGACTTCGGTCGCGTCGGGCAAATAAAATCGGTCGCGTCGGGCAAATAAAATCGGTCGCGTCGGGCAAATAGAATCGGTCGCGTCGGGCAAATGAAATCGGTCGCGCAGGTCGAGAGGGGAATACCATGGATCAGGAGCTGATCGCCAAGAACTGGCGTGAGTTCATTCGCCCGCGACGTCTCGAGGTTGACGAGGCTTCCGCAAGCAACATCTACGGCCGTTTCCACTGCGAGCCCCTCGAGAGGGGTTTCGGGCAGACCCTCGGCAACTCGTTGCGCCGGGTACTGCTCTCTTCGCTGCGCGGAGCGGCCATCACCAACGTCCGCATCAATGGCGTCCTGCACGAGTTCTCCACCCTTCCGGGGGTGCTCGAGGACGTGAGTGACGTCGTCCTGAACCTCAAAGAGGTTCGCCTGCGTCTGCACGCCGAGGGGCCGAAGATCCTGCGCGTCCAGAAAAAGGGCGAGGGAACCATCACGGCGGCGGACCTCGTCTCCGAGGACCGCACCGTGGAGGTGGTCAACGGAGACCACAAGATCTGCACCCTGGGGCCCGAGGCGGACTTCGAGCTCGAGGCGACCGTCGGCAACGGCAAGGGCTACGTGCTCGCCGAGAAGAACAAGGGCGAGGACATTCCCATCGGGACCATCCCGATCGATTCGGTCTTCTCTCCGATCCGGCGGGTGAACTATACGGTCACGCCGGCCCGGGTCGGCCGCGAGACGGATTACGATCGACTGAACCTCGAGGTGTGGACCGACGGCACCGTGGATCCGGCGGATGCGGTGGCCTATGGGGCGAAGATCCTCAAGGAGCAGCTGACGATCTTCATCAACTTCGACGAGCCCGAGGAGCACATCGCGCCTGTCGCCGAGGAGCCCGAGCCCCTCAATCCGAACCTCTTCAAGTCCGTGGACGAGCTGGAGCTCTCGGTGCGCTCGGCAAACTGCCTGCAGAACGCGAACATCCGCTTCATCGGGGAGCTGGTGCAGCGGACCGAGGCGGAAATGCTGAAGACCAAGAACTTCGGCCGAAAGTCCTTGAACGAGATCAAGGACACCCTGCATTCGATGAACCTCAGTCTCGGCATGAATATCGAGAACCTGCCTTCGCGGCAGGAGCTCGAGAAGATGCGCGAACAGCGCGAGGCCTGAGGGGGAGCGACAGTCATGCGACATCGAAAAGGCGGAACGGTTCTGGGGCGCGATTCGGCGCACCGTAAGGCGATGTTCCGGAACATGGTGACCTCGCTCCTGGAGCACGAGCGCATCGAGACCACCGACGCAAAGGCGAAAGAAGTCCGTCGAATCGCGGATCGCATGATCACGCTCGGCAAGCGCGGAGACCTGCACGCCCGGCGCCAGGCCTTGCGCGTGATCCGGAGCAAGGCGGTGGCCGCGAAGCTCTTCGACGAGCTCGCGGAGCGCTTCCGGGACCGGCCCGGCGGCTACACGCGAGTGATCAAGGTGGGCAACCGGGTCGGCGACGCCGCCCCCGTGTCGCTGGTCGAGCTCGTCGAGCGCGCGGACTCGTAGCGGGTCCTTTCAACGCCTGGTCGCCAGGACCTGAGAATGCCCGAGCCCGCCAGTCCCGAGTCCCAGGAAGAAGCCCAGCAAGAAGAGAGCGCGCGCTTCGCGCAGCCCGCGAGCCCGATCCTGCGTGTGGTCGCGGCCGCTGCGGTGGTGGCCATCGGCCTGGCCCTGATTCTGCTGGGCGACGACGTGCCCGAGGCCGTCGGCCGGGGCGGACCGGCGCCGGAGTTCGTGCTGCCCCTGCTGGACGCCGGGCGGGAGATCCGGCTCTCCGACCACCGGGGCCAGGTGGTGCTCGTAAATTTCTGGGCCACCTGGTGTAAGCCCTGCGAGGACGAGATGCCCGCCATGGAGCGCCTCTACCGGCGCCTCGGACCCCGTGGCTTCGAGATGCTCGCGGTTTCGGTCGACGAAGACCCGGACGCGGTGCGAGGCTTCAAGGAGAAGATGGGGATCACCTTCCCGCTCTTGCTGGACCCCTCCCAGAGCGTCGCTCGCGCCTATCAGACCATGGGCTTTCCGGAATCCCTGCTCGTGGACCGCGAGGGCAATGTCGTCGAACGCTATGTCGGCCCTCGGGAGTGGGACCATCCCGCCTACGTGGAGCGGATCGAGGGGCTGCTGGCGGGCGGGGCGGGGGCGCCGACGCAACCGTAGGAGCGCGAGCGGGTTCTTTCGACGTGGACCGACACGGCTGCCCCGGGGCGCCGCATCGGGTACCCTGAGAACGGTTTTTGCGAACACGCGATCCACGGGGGGGTGGTGAAGGCGTTCGTGCTTGCGCCCTTGCTGGCGTCGGCAGTCCTCATGGCAGCACTATTCGACGGGGAGTTGGGACTCCCCGCGTGGTTCGAGCTGCGCGCGGATCTGGCCGGGTGCGACGAACGGATCGAGGAGTTGAACTCCGAGATCGCGGTCTTGCGCTCTCAGGTGGCGGCGCTCGAGAGCGATCCCTTCGCGCTCGAGAGGGCGATCCGCGAGGATCTGGGGCTCGCAAGGCCCGGGGAGGTCGTGGTTCGCTTCGGCGAGCGGGCCGGGCCGGGCGCCGGCCTGCCCTGAGGGACCCCGAAACGAAGGCCCCGGAAAGGCAGGGCGGATCGGGAAGCGGCGATCGCGCGGCGACCGCGCGAGCGCCTCGAGTAGTCGTGCCTCGCATGTTCATGGCGCGAGAGGCAGCGCGAGAAGCAAAAAAGAGGTCGGTTTCCCGCACGATGAGAGAGGCACTCCTGGAGAAATTGCGGACGGCTCTGAGCGAGCTGCTCAGCGAAGCCGGCGATTCGGGTCAGCCGCCCGTTCTGAGCCTCGACCTCCCCCGCCAGAAGGACCATGGCGACTTCGCGTCCAACGCCGCCATGGTGCTCGCCAAGCGCCTCGGCCAGCCGCCGCGCACCATCGCAGAGCGCCTGATCGAGCTGGTCGGTGACGGCGGGGGCCTGCTCGCGCGCTGCGAGGTTGCCGGGCCGGGCTTCGTCAACTTCTGGCTTGCCGACAACTACTGGCAGTCGCTGCTCTGCGAGATCGTTCGCTCTGGCAAGAGCTACGGAAGCTCCCGGAGCGGAGCGGGGCAGAAGCTTCAGGTCGAGTTCGTCTCTGCCAATCCCACCGGCCCCCTGAGCACCGGCCACGGACGCCAGGCCGTGCTCGGCGATGCCATCTGCCGGCTGCTCGCCTTCACGGGAAACGAGGTAACCCGGGAGTACTACTTCAACAACGGCGGACGTCAGATGCGGGTACTCGGCGAATCCGTCAAGGCGCGCTACCTCGAATCCCTGGGTCAGGCGGCCCCGCCGACCCGGGAGATGCTCGAGAAGCCCGACACCGCGTGGCGGGACAGCATCGACGGTATGCCCGTCGTCTTCCCGAAGGACGGCTATCAGGGCGATTACGTCGGAGAGATCGCCGCCGCCTTCCGTTCGGAGTACGGTGACGCGCGAGCCGAGGAGCCCGGCGACGGCCTCTTCCGCGAGAAGGCCCAGGAGCTGATCTTCGCGGACATTCGTGCCACCCTCGCGGGTCTCGGCATCCACTTCGACGTCTACTACAACGAACGCTCCCTCTACGACGAGGGCAAGCTCGACGAGGCCATCGCGGACCTGCGCGGACTCGACCTGGTCTACGAGGCCGAAGGGGCCGTGTGGCTGCGCGCCACGAAGTTCGACCTCGACCGCGATCGCGTACTGGTCAAGAGCAGCGGCGAACCCACCTACCTGCTGCCCGACATCGCCTACCACCGCGAGAAGTTTCGCCGGGGCTTCGACCGGGTGGTGGACGTCCAGGGCGCGGATCACATCGAGCAGTTCCCCTTCGTCCGGAGTGCCGCAGCCGCTCTGGGCTGCCCCGCCGATCGCATCGAGCTGGTGATGCACCAGTTCGTCACGCTGACCAGCGGGGGCCAGCAGGTCAAGCAGTCGACCCGCAAGGCCACCTACGTGACGGTAGACGAGCTCCTCGAGCAGATCGGCGCTGACGTCTTTCGCTTCTTCATGGTCGAGCGCAAGGCTGAGGGTCACCTGGACTTCGACCTGGATCTCGCGCGGGATCGGAACTGGCGCAAGAACCCGGCCTACTACGTGCAGTACGCCCACGCCCGCACCCATGGCATCGAGCGCAAGGCCGCCGAGACGAAGATCCCCATGCCCCTGGGCGGCGACTTCGCGGCGGCTCGCCTGGACCTGCCCGAAGAGCTCGAGCTCGTGAAGAAGCTCTCCGAGTTCCCCGACGTGGTGCTGCGCGCGGCCGACACCCGCGAGCCCCACCACATCACCTACTACCTGCGCGAGGTCGCAGGGCTGTGGAACCCCTACCTGCAGGACGGCCAGCGACACCGGGTCATCTCCGACGATGCGGAGCTGACGGCGGCGCGGCTGGGGCTGGCGCTCGCCGTGAGGACGGTACTCGCCAACGGTCTCGGCCTGCTCGGCATTTCTGCACCGGAGTCCATGTAATGGCAGCGAGCGCGCGACGAGAGCGAGACTCGGCGGGACCCGGCTGGCTGGCGAGTCTGCTGGGGATCGCATTCCTGGTAACGGTCGGCTTCGTGTTCGGCCTGGTGGTGGGGATCGTCAAGGAAGAGCCCGAGCTGGTGGTGGGACATTTCGCCGGCCGTGCCGAAGAGGTCCCCTGGTCCTCCGCGGGCGAGGATACGCCGGGCGCCCTCACGGGCGCGGCTGCCGGCGATGCCGGTCTGGGCGCCGGAGTGTTGGGCCGGGATAGCGGCGCGCGAACGCTCGCGGGTGAGTCGCCGCCGGGCACGCCGGAGCTGGCCTCGCTGGTCCCGGCCGTGAGCGCCGCTGCGCCCGCGGAGGCGGCGCCCCCGCGTCTGGTCGAGCAGAGCCCGACACCCGTGGTCCGGCCCGCAGTCTCCGCCGCGCCCCCGCCCACGTCCCCGCCCACGTCCGCTGGCAGCTTCAGCGTGCAGGTGGGCTCCTTTGCCCAGAGCGAAGGGGCGGAGAAGATCGCGCGGGAGCTCGAGGGCAAGGGCTACCCCGTGTACGTGACTCCGGCAGCGGTCTCGGGCGGCGGACGCTGGAGGGTGAGAGTTGGCCCGGTTGCGACGCGTGACGAGGCCGAGGGCTTTGCAGGGCGTCTCAAGCGCGAGGAGCAGCTGCCGACCTGGGTGCTCAGCGAAGGAGGAGGCTGAGCCACGGCGTGCGGGCCCTCCCAGCTCGGGAGTGCGGCCTGACGCGTGGATTCACGGGCCGACCTATGGGATTGCGATTCTTCGTCACGGGAAAGGACGGGCAGCTCGGGCGCTGCCTGGTGCGGCGTCTCGCAGCGCCGGGAGAGGCGACCCTCGTCGGGGCCATCGACCTGGGCGAGGTCGACGTGGGTGATCGCGACGCGGTCATGGGGCTCTTCGACGATCTCGCAGAGGGGCCGCCGGATCTGCTCGTGAACGCCGCGGCCTTCACCGCGGTGGACCGTTGCGAGAGCGAGCCCGAGACCGCGATGCGGGTCAACGGCGAAGCTCCCCAGCACCTTGCCGAGCTGTGCCGAGGGGCCGGGACCCGCCTCGTCCACGTCTCCACCGACTACGTCTTCGACGGCGCCTCCGCCGAGCCCTATGACGAGAAGGCCGTCCCGGCGCCCTGCAACGCCTACGGTCGCAGCAAGCTCGAGGGGGAGCAGCGGGTGCTGGCCGCGTCGCCGGACTTCCTCGTGGTGCGTACGAGCTGGCTCTACGGACCGGGTCCCAACTTCGTCGGGGCGATCCTCCGGCAGGCGCGCCTGCGTGCCAAAGGAGAGGTCGAAGAGCCCTTGAAGGTGGTGGACGATCAGCACGGCTGCCCCACCTTCGCAGCCGACCTCGCCGAGGGCCTCATCGCGTTGGCGACGGCCGTCGGCAACCCAAGCGGGCGCGGCGGCCTCTATCACCTGTGCAACGCCGGAGCCACCACCTGGTGGGACTTCGCCCGCGCGATCCTCGACCTGTGCGGCTTCGGCGCGCTCGAGATCGAGCGGGGACGCACCCGGGATCTGGACCTGCCGGCGCCGCGGCCGGCCTGGTCGGTGCTCGACTGCTCCCGGGCCGCGGGCCTGGGGGTCGGCCTGCGCGGCTGGCGCGAGGCCCTGGAGTGCTTTCTGCTCTCGCCCGACGGCAAGGCCCTCGTCGAAGGGAATGCCCCCGCCGAAGGAAACGCGTGATGGCGACGAAGTTCGACCAGACGCGCATTCGAAACTTCTGCATCGTGGCCCACATCGACCACGGCAAGAGCACCCTCGCCGATCGCCTCCTCGACGCTACGGGTGCGCTCTCCGAGCGGGAGAAGCAGGACCAGTTCCTCGACAACATGGACCTCGAGCGCGAGCGGGGCATCACCATCAAGGCCCAGACGGCCCGAATGGTGTATCGGGCCGCGGACGGTGAGGACTACCTGCTCAACCTCATCGACACGCCCGGCCACGTCGACTTCTCTTACGAGGTCTCCCGGGCGCTCTCGGCCTGCGAAGGGGCGGTCCTGGTGGTCGACGCCGCCCAGGGGATCGAGGCCCAGACCCTGGCCAACACCTATCTGGCTCTCGACGCGGACCTCGAGATCATTGCGGTGGTGAACAAGATCGATCTGCCCTCCGCCGATCCCGACCGGGTCGCCCAGGAGATCGAGGACGTGGTGGGCCTCGACGCTGCCGACGCGATCCCGGTATCGGCGAAGACGGGGCAGGGGATCGACACGCTCCTCGAGCGCATCGTCGAGATGGTCCCGGCGCCGGCGGGCGATCGGGAAGGGCCGACCCGGGCCCTGGTCTTCGACTCGTGGTTCGACTCCTACGTGGGTGCGGTCATGCTGGTGCGCGTCATGGAAGGCCGGCTGCGCAAGCGCGACCGCGTCCGCTTCATGATGAAGGGGAGCGAGCGCGAGATCAGCGAGCTCGCCGTCGCGATTCCCCAGCAGGTCTCGGTCAATGAGCTCTCGGCCGGCGAGGTGGGGCTGGTGATCGCCGGCGTCAAGACCCTCTCCGACGTCCACATTGGCGACACCATCACCCTGGCCGACCGCCCCGCCTCGGAGCCCCTGCCGGGCTTCCAGGAGGTGAAGCCCATGGTCTTCTCCGGCCTCTATCCGGTGGAAGCCGAGGACTACGAGGATCTCAAGGTCTCCCTCGAGAAGCTCAAGATCAACGACTCCTCCTTCGACTATGAGCCCGAGACCAGCGCCGCCCTGGGCTTCGGCTTCCGCTGTGGCTTCCTGGGCTTCCTCCACGCCGAGATCATCCAGGAGCGTCTCGAGCGGGAGTACAACCTCAACCTCATCACCACGGCCCCGACGGTGCGCTACCGGGTGATTCCCAAGAGCGGCGACGCCTTCGAGATCGAGAGCCCGGCGGCGCTGCCCGACGTGCAGGACATCGAGGCCATCGAGGAGCCGGTGATCATGGCCACCATTCACGTCCCCTCGGAGCACCTGGGGCAGGTGCTCGGCCTGTGCCAGGAGCGCCGCGGCAGCCAGAAGGACATGGTGGTCCACGGCGATCGCGTGCAGGTGCGCTACGAGCTGCCACTGAACGAGGTGGTGACCGACTTCCACGACAAGCTCAAGAGCGCCACCCGGGGCTACGGCTCCTTCGACTACGAGCTCACCGGCTACCAGCCCGCGAAGCTGGTGAAGCTCGACATCCTGGTGAACGGCGACCCCGTCGATGCGCTCTCGCTCATCGTCCACAAGGATCACTCTCAGTCCCGGGGCGCCGAGCTCGCCCGCAAGCTCAAGGAATTCATCCCGCGCCAGCAGTTCGCCGTGGCGATCCAGGCGGCCGTCGGGGCCAAGGTCATCGCCCGCACCACGGTCAAGGCCCTGCGGAAGAACGTGACGGCGAAGTGCTACGGTGGAGACATCACGCGAAAGCGCAAGCTGCTCGAGAAGCAGAAGGCTGGCAAGAAGCGCATGAAGATGGTGGGCTCGGTCGAGATCCCCCAAGAGGCCTTCCTGGCCGCGCTGAAGCTCGGCAAAGAATAGACAGAACAGAAGGTCGAAAGTGGGAAAAGTGGGAACAGAGAAGCGTCGAGCCACGGAGAGCGGGAAGAGCGGGGGAGGCGGGTCCGCAGTCGTCGGAGACGGCGACGAGGACACCGGGCCCCAGAGCACCGCGGCCCACATTCGCGAGCAGGTCACGACCCTGGTCCTGGCAGTGGCCATCGCCCTGGGGATCCGTGCCTTCGTGATCGAGCCCTTCCGGATTCCTTCCGGGTCGATGCTGCCGACGCTGCTGATCGGTGACCACCTCTTCGTGAACAAGTTCGTATTCGGTCCGAAAATCCCCTTCACGGACTACCGCCTGCCCGGCCTCCGGGAGCCCGCGCGCGGCGACGTGGTGGTCTTCGCCGTCGCCCGCCAGCCCGGGCGCGGCATTTCGCGCATCTACCCCGCCGATCTGCGGCCCGAGCTGCCGCGCGAGGATTTCGTCAAGCGCATCGTCGCGCTGCCCGGGGACCGGGTCTCCGTGCGCAGCGATCGCCTCTACGTGAACGGCGAGCCGGTCGAGCGGGCGGAGATCGACGGGGACTTCGTCGACGACCACGGGACGCGGCTCGATGTCTACCAGGAGAGCCTCTCCGACTGCGAGCACGCAATCCTCGACGATCCCAGCAAGTGGGGCCTGTCGCAGCGGGAACTGGTGGTGGAGCCCGGACGCTACTTCATGCTGGGCGACAACCGGGACAACTCCAACGACAGCCGGGGCTGGGGCACCGTGCGCCTGGCGGAGATGAAGGGGCCCGCCTTCATCCTCTATTGGTCCTGGAACGTCACGGGGAACTTCTTCCAGCTGCTGAACCCCATCAACTGGTTCACAGCGGAGAAGCGCTGGAGCCGGGTCTTCCAGCGCGTGAAGTGCGGCCCCGTCGAGCTCGACTGAGCCGCCAGATCGTCGGCCTTGCGGTTCCCCGCAGGCGCTCTCGCTTCGCCGACCCGGCCCTGGGGAATTGACCTGATCCCAGCAAGCGGTATGCTGCCGACCGACGGTTGACGACGGACCTTTTAACTCCGCCCAGAGAGCCGGAAAAAGGTACGATCTTGGTAGACGAAGAGCCCCCCAGCTCCCTTCTGCAGGAATCGCCTGCGCGAGTGCCGGTCCAGCCGGTGCCTGACGGACGTTCCGTTCTCGATGACCTCGGCATTCGGCGTGCCCTCATGCGCATCGCCCACGAGATCGTCGAGTACCACACCGACCTCTCCCTGCTCTACATCGTCGCCATTCCCAACGGCGGCGTGCCCCTCGGCCGCATTTTGGTGGCGAACCTGCACCAGCTCGGTGATGTCGAGGTGCCCCTCGGGATCCTCGATACCACCCTCTACCGCGATGATCTCACGCGCACCGGCAAGCGCCCCCGGCTGCGCAAGACCGAGATGCCCTCTTCGGTGGACGAGCGGGTCGTGATCCTGGTCGAGGACGTGGTGAGCACGGGTCGCACGATCCGGGCGGCCATGGACGCCCTGATGGACTTCGGGCGCCCCCAAGCGGTTCAGGTCGTGGCCCTCGTCGATCGCGGACACCGGGAGCTGCCCATCAAGATCGACTACGTGGGCAAGAACATTCCCACCCAGCTCGAAGAGAAGGTGACCCTGCACGGCGAGGCCGGAGGTCTCGACGGCGCGCTGCGGGTGGTCGTGGGCGAAGTGGCGGAGGGGCAGAACTCCCGTGCTGCGGACGGCAACCTGCGCGCCGAGGGCGCCGGAGGGAGCCTATGATCGGGCAGGACCTGCTGGGCATCGAGGACCTGGAGCGCAGCAAGATCGAGCTGATCCTCGAGACGGCCGTGCACATGCAGGAGGTGGGGAGCCGCGAGGTCAAGAAGATCCCGACCCTGCGCGGCCGCACGGTGATCAATCTCTTCTTCGAGTCCTCGACCCGCACCAAGGCCAGCTTCGAGATCGCCGGCAAGCGGCTCTCGGCGGACGTGGTGAACTTCTCCCCCTCGTCGTCGAGCCTCACCAAGGCAGAGAGCATCCTCGATACCGCGAAGACCCTGGACGCCATGGACCCGGACTGCGTGGTCGTTCGCCACAAGGTGGCGGGGGTCCCCCAGCGCATCGCCGAGGTCCTCGAGGCGCCGGTCATCAATGCGGGCGACGGCGCCCACGAGCACCCCACCCAGGCCCTGCTCGACATGCTCACCGTCTCCCAGGCGAAGGGCCGCATCGACGGTCTCACGGTGGCGATCATCGGCGACATCGCCCACTCGCGGGTCGCCCGCTCGAACATCTACGGCTTCTCGAAGCTCGGCGCCGAGGTCCGGGTTGCAGGGCCGCCGCCCATGATTCCCCCCGCCATCGAGCAGCTCGGAGTGAAGGCCTACACCTCCCTGCGCGAGGTGCTCGAGGGGGCCGACGTCATCATGGCCCTGCGCATCCAGAACGAGCGGCTCTCGGGCGCGTACTTCCCCAGCGTGCGGGAGTACTCGGCCACCTTCGGTCTGAACCGGGCCAAGCTCCGCTGGGCCAACGAAGATGCCATCGTGATGCATCCCGGGCCGGTAAACCGGGGCGTCGAGCTCGACCACGAGCTCACCGACGAACGCCCGAGCGTCATTCTCGACCAGGTTCGCAACGGCGTTGCCCTGCGCATGGCGCTGCTCTACCTGATCTCGGGACGCGCCCCTGCGGCAGTCGAGGACTAGGCCCATGTCTCGCATCCTCATACGCAACGGCCGGCTGCTGGATCCGGTCAGTCGAGCAGACCAGGTGGGCGATGTCCTCGTCGAAGAGGGGCGGATCGCCCGCCTCGGCAGCAGCCTCGAGGCCGCCGGCGCCGAGGTGATCGAGGCCGAAGGCTGCTGGGTCGCGCCGGGCCTGGTCGACATGCACGTGCACCTGCGCGAGCCGGGCTACGAGTACAAGGAGGACATCGCCTCGGGCGGCCGCGCCGCCGTGGCGGGCGGCTTCAGCGCTGTGGCCTGCATGGCGAACACCCGTCCCGCCAACGACGATCCCTCGGTGACGAAGTTCATCATCGACCAGGCGCGCCAGAACTCGCCGGCCCGGATCTATCCCATCGCGGCGGCCACCGTCGGGCTGGGCGGCGAGGTGATGACCGAGATGGCGGCGCTCTACGAGGCCGGCGCGGTCGCGTTCAGCGACGACGGCGCCACCGTGGAGAACGCGGGCCTCATGCGCCGGGTGCTCGAGTACTCGAAGATGGTGAATGCGCCGGTGGTGGTTCACGCCGAGGACGCCGGCCTGCGGGGCGGGGGCGTGGTGAACGAGGGTGCGGTGTCGACC
Source organism: Deltaproteobacteria bacterium (assembly GCA_019310385.1). Lineage (GTDB taxonomy): Bacteria > Myxococcota_A > UBA9160 > UBA9160 > UBA4427 > JAFDEK01. The sequence goes on along the minus strand of JAFDEK010000036.1, from coordinate 10,456 downwards.
CGCCTGGGACTCCCCGGCAACCCCTGCGCGGCCGAAGAAGTGCGGGTGGCCCGGGACCTCAGCCTGGCACGTCTCACCGGCGCGCGTCTCCACGTTGCCCACGTGAGCACGGCCGCTGCCGTGGAGCTCATCGGCCGGGCCCGGGACGAAGGCGTGCAGGTGACTGCCGAGGTCACGCCGCACCATCTCACCCTGGATGATTCGGCGACCCAGGGCTACGACACCAACACCAAGGTTTCGCCGCCCCTGCGCTCGAAGGCGGACATCGAGGCCTGCCGCCGCGGCCTGGCGAGCGGCGTGATCGACGTGATCGCCACGGATCACGCCCCCCACGCGAGCTACGAGAAGGACACGGAGTTCGTCTCGGCTCCGCCCGGCTTGATCGGCCTGGAGACCGCCTTCCCGGTGGTCATGGATCTCGTCCGATCGGGCGAGCTCGAGCCCCTGGATCTCCTGCGCTGCCTCTCGACCAACGCGGCGCGCATTCTCGGGCGGCGGGGCGGCCAGCTCGGGGAGGGGCTTCCCGCCGACCTGGTCGTGCTCGATCCCGAGCACATCTGGAAGTACGTGCCGGCGGAGGGCTACTCGAAGAGTCGGAACTCGCCCTGGGCGGGCAAGGAGCTGGTGGGGCGCGCGGTCGCGACCCTGGTGGCTGGCGAGGTCGTGTATCGCCTGGATCGCGGCGTCATCGACTGATCGCGTGCGAGCGGGCCGCGAGCCCTCTGGCGGAAAGAGACCTGGATAGGCGGGAGTGGAGAGCTGATGGCGACGGGGGGGACGGGGGGAAAGAAAGAGCGGCGGGGTCTCGCGCCCGTCTCCGCGCGGCTGGTGCTGGCCGATGGCACGGTCTTTCGAGGGCAGGCCTTCGGGGCCCGCGTCGTGCGCGAGGGCGAGGTCGTGTTCAACACCAGCATGACGGGCTACCAGGAGATCCTCAGCGACCCCTCCTATGCGGGCCAGATCGTCAGCATGACCTACACGCAGATCGGCAACGTAGGGGTCAACCCGGAGGACGAGGAGTCCCGGGGGCCCTTCCTCTCGGGCTTCGCCATCAAGGAGCTCTCGCCTCTGGCGAGCAACTACCGCTCCCGCGGCGATCTCGACGACTACCTCACCGAGGCCGGCGTGCCCGGCATCGCGGGCATCGACACCCGGGCCCTGGTGCGCCGCATTCGCGACGTCGGGGCCCAGGTCGGCGTGCTGAGCACGGACCCGGAGCAGCAGGACGAGGCGGCGCTCGCCCTGCGCGCTCGCAGCGCTCCGGGCCTCGACGGCCGCGACCTGGTCGCGGAGGTGACCTGTGGCGAGCCCTACACCTGGGACGAGGGGCGCTGGAGCGGCATCGAGGGCCAGGTTCCGCGCGCCCCGCGGCCGGAGCAGCGCCTCAAGGTCGTCGCCTACGACTTTGGGGTGAAGCGCAACATCCTGCGCCTGCTCGTGGAGCAGGGCTTCGATGTGACAGTGGTTCCCGCCACCACGCCCGCGGCCGACACCCTCGCCATGGAGCCCGACGGGGTCTTCCTCTCCAACGGTCCGGGGGATCCCGCGGCCGTCGAGGGCGTGCGGGAGGTCGTGCGCGAGCTCGCCGCCGCGAAGCCCCTCTTCGGGATCTGCCTGGGGCATCAGATCCTCGGCCTCTCCCTGGGCGGCCGCACGAAGAAGCTCAAGTTCGGTCATCACGGCGGCAATCAGCCGGGCCAGGACCTGGCCAGCGGCAAGGTGGCGATCTGCGCCGAGAATCACGGCTACGCGGTGGACGCCGACTCCCTGCGCGAGGCCGGGGTGCCGGTCGAGGTCACCCACGTGAACCTGAACGACGGGACCGTCGAGGGACTCGCCCACGGCACCCGCCCCATCTTCTCGGTGCAGTACCACCCCGAGGCTTCGCCGGGTCCCCACGACGCGGCCTATTTCTTTCGCCGCTTTCGCCACATGGTGGAGCGGAACGTCGCCGGTGAGCAGGTCACCGGTGTCCAGGTTTCGAAGCTGGCCGAATCCTAGCCGCTTCGCTCGGGCTTGCGGGCTCGACGCGGCTGGTCTGCGCGGTGAGCGCGGTGAAGAGGCAGGCCAGACCCCCTAGCTCCAGAGGAACACAGCCCGGTGGCGAAACGCACAGACATCCAATCGATCCTGGTAATCGGCTCGGGGCCGATCGTCATCGGGCAGGCCTGCGAGTTCGATTACTCGGGGACCCAGGCCTGCAAGGCGCTTCGCGAGGAGGGCTACCGGGTCATCCTGCTCAACTCGAATCCCGCCACGATCATGACCGATCCCGAGATGGCGGACCGCACCTACATCGAGCCCATGACGGTGGCCGCCGTCGACCGCATCCTCGAGATCGAACGCCCCGACGCGCTGCTGCCCACCATCGGCGGACAGACGGCTCTGAACCTCACTGTGGCGCTCTCCAAGGAGGGGGTGCTCGAGCGCCACGGGGTGCAGCTCATCGGCGCGGGCCTCGACGCCATCCACAAGGCCGAGGATCGCGAGCTCTTCCGCAAGGCCATGGAGAACATCGGCCTGCGGGTGCCGGCCTCGGGGCTCGCCCACTCCCTCGAGGAGGCCCGGGCGATCGTCAAGGGGACGGGAATTCCCGCCATCATCCGCCCCAGCTTCACCATGGGGGGCACCGGCGGCAGCGTCTGCTTCGAGGATGCCGACTTCGACCGGCTGGTGCAGTGGGCCCTGGACCAGTCGCCCACCCACGAGTGCTTGATCGAGCAGAGCGTGCTCGGCTGGAAGGAGTACGAGCTCGAGATGATGCGCGACAAGGCGGACAACGTCGTCGTCATCTGCTCCATCGAGAACTTCGACGCCATGGGGGTGCACACCGGCGATTCCATCACCGTGGCGCCCGCCCAGACCCTGACCGATCGCGAGTACCAGGAGATGCGCAATGCTGCGGCGGCGATCATGCGGGAGATCGGTGTCGACACCGGGGGCTCCAACGTCCAGTTCGGCGTCGACCCCGCGGACGGCAGCCTGGTCGTCATCGAGATGAATCCCCGGGTGTCGCGCTCCTCGGCCCTGGCTTCCAAGGCCACGGGCTTCCCCATCGCGAAGATCGCCGCCAAGCTTGCCGTCGGGTACACCCTCGACGAGATCCGCAACGACATCACCCGGGAGACCCCCGCCAGCTTCGAGCCCACCATCGACTACGTGGTGACCAAGATTCCGCGCTTCACCTTCGAGAAGTTCCCGGGCGCCGACAGCACCCTCACCACCCAGATGAAGTCCGTCGGCGAGGTGATGGCCATCGGCCGTACCTTCAAGGAGAGCCTGCAGAAGGCGATCCGCTCCCTGGAGATCGGACACGCGGGCTTCGAGAGTCCCGACCTGCCCGAAGGCGAAGAAGGCGAGGCCCGGCTCTGGGACTCCATCGACACGCCGCGCCCGGGGCGGCCGTGGCACCTCGTGGAGGCGCTGCGCCGCGGTGCCAGCATCGAGGAGCTCCACCGCCGCTCGTGGATCGATCCCTGGTTCCTGCGCAACCTGCAGCAGATCCAGGAGATGGAGGAGGATCTCGAGAGCCTGTCCGAGGCCGAGCAGCTCGAGTGGCTGCGGCCCGCGAAGCAGATGGGCTTCTCCGATCAGCGCCTCGCGCATCTGTGGAAGCGCAGCGAGGAGGCGGTGCGCTCCATGCGCCAGGAGGCCGGGGTCCGCCCGGTCTACAAGCGGGTCGACACCTGTGGCGCCGAGTTCGAGGCCCACACCCCCTACCTCTACTCCACCTACGAGGACGAGTGCGAAGCCCAGCCCACCGAGCGCCGCAAGGTGATGATCCTGGGCGGCGGGCCCAACCGCATCGGCCAGGGGATCGAGTTCGACTACTGCTGCGTCCACGCGGTATTCGCCCTGCGCGAGGCGGGCTTCGAGACCATCATGGTCAACTGCAACCCCGAGACCGTCTCCACCGACTACGACACCAGCGACCGTCTCTACTTCGAGCCCCTGACCCTCGAGGACGTGCTCGCCATCGTGGAGCGGGAGAACCCGGAAGGGCTCATCGTGCAGTTCGGCGGCCAGACGCCCCTCAAGCTCGCCGTGGCCCTCGAGCAGGCGGGAGCTCCCATCCTGGGGACATCGCCGGATGCCATCGACCGCGCCGAAGACCGCGAGCGCTTCGACGCGCTGCTCGAGGCCATCGGGCTGGAGCGCCCGGACGGCGCCGTGGCGCGCAGCGCCGACGAGGCGGAGCGGGTGGCCGAGCGCATCGGCTATCCCGTCCTGGTGCGGCCCTCCTACGTCCTGGGCGGGCGGGCCATGCAGATCGTGCAGGACGTCGAGGCGCTGCGCGGCTACATGCGCTTTGCCGTGAAGGCCTCCCCCGAGCACCCGGTGCTCGTCGATCGCTTCCTGAGTGACGCCATCGAGGTCGACGTCGACGCCATCTGCGACGGCGAGCGCGTCGTAGTGGGCGGCATCATGGAGCACATCGAGGAGGCCGGGATCCACTCGGGCGACAGTGCCTGCTCGCTCCCTCCCTACTCCCTGGATGACGCCATCATCGAGAAGATCATTCACGCGACCCGCAAGCTCGCCCTCGAGCTCGGTGTGCGCGGCCTCATGAACGTGCAGTACGCCGCCAAGGGCGGCGAGATCTATGTCATCGAGGTGAATCCCCGGGCCTCGCGCACGGTGCCCTTCGTCTCCAAGGCCATCGGTCGCCCCCTGGCGAAGCTGGCCGCCCTGGTGATGGTGGGCAAGAGCCTCGAGGAGCTGGGCTTCACCGAGGAGATCGTGCCGAGCCACTTCTCCGTGAAGGAGGCCGTGCTGCCCTTCGTGAAGTTCCCCGGCGTCGACACCCTGCTGGGGCCGGAGATGAAGAGCACCGGCGAGGTCATGGGTATCGACTCGGACTTCGGGCGCGCCTACGCGAAAGCCCAGATCCAGGCTGGCAACAGCCTTCCCGAGCGGGGAACCGTGCTGGTTTCCATCCGCAAGGAGGAGCACGAGGGCATCGTGACGCCCATGCAGCAGCTCGTGGAGAGCGGCTTCCGGGTGATCGCCACCGCGGGGACCGCCGCGGTGCTCGAGACCCACGGCATCTCCGCCGAGGTCGTGAACAAGGTATACGAGGGATCTCCCCACACGACGGACAAGATCGAGGCGGGCGAGGTCGACCTGGTGATCAACACCACGGCGCCCGACCCCAAGGCGATCCACGACTCCTTTACCATGCGCCGGGCGGCGCTGCAGCGCGGCATCCCCTACTGCACCACCCTGGCGGCGGCCCGCGCTTCGGCGGGCGCCATTCGCGCCCTTCGCCTCGAGTCCATCGGCGTGCGCTCCCTGCAGGAGATCCACGCCCGGGTGCACGACGGCGAGTAGCCCGAGGCAGCCGCGACGGAGGCAGGGCGGATGGCGGTGAGCCCCTTCCGCGGAGCGCTGCAGGCGCTGACGGCCCCGCTGGACTTCGCGTCACGGGACGACTTCGCCCACGCCGGCCGCCTGCCGGAGCTCGAGCAGTCCGTCAGCCGGGCCTGCTCGCTCGCAAAGGCCCTGGCGATCCCCGCTGACCTGAAGCGGGAGCTTTCCCGGATCGAGGCCGACTTCGGCCGTCCTCTCGACGGCGAGGCGCGGGTCGCCGCGATTCGTCGGGCCCTCTCCCGGGTCGAGCCCTGGCGGGGGCCGGGCCTGTGCGAGCGGATGCTGGCCCGACCGCTCTCCGTCATCTCGGGGGTCGGGTCCAAGCGCGCGGCCACTCTCGCGCGCGCCGGCCTGGGAAGTGTCGCCGATCTCCTCTTTCGTCTGCCGATTCGTTACGACGACCGCCGCGCCCTGTCGATCGTCGGGGATCTCGCAGTGGGCGAGCGCGCGACCTTCGTGGCTCGGGTGACGAGCATGAGCACCAGCGGTGCGCACGGCGGGGGCCGCTTTCGCCGCATCTTCGAGGTGGTGGTCGGAGACGACACGGGCTCGGTGACGCTCAAGTGGTTTCGCCTCGGAGAGGCCGTTCGCAAGAGCCTCGACGAGGGGACCTGGCTGCTGGTGTCCGGGGAGGTGAAGCGCTTTCGCTTCAGCAAGGAGCTGATCCATCCCGAGATCGAGCTGCTCGATGCTCCGCCGGATGGTGAGAGCGCAGCCTCCGCGGAGGGCAAGGGTGCCGACGCCCTGCGCAGCATCGTTCCCGACTACTCCACGCCGGAGGGTGTGAATCCCCGGACCCTGCGGCGCCTGATCCGCAACGCGGTGGCGGAGTACGCGGATCTGCTCGAAGGGCACCTTCCCGAGGCCCTGGTGCGCGAGCGCGAGCTGCCCGAGCCCGCCGAGGCCCTGCGCAGCGTTCACGCACCCGAGCTCGGGGCCGAGCTCGAGCCCTACCTCGCGTTCACCTCGGCGGCGGGCGAAGACTCGCCTGGCCGCCTTTCGGCGGCGGGCAAGGATATGCCTGGCCGCCTTTCGGCGGCGGGCAAGGATATGCCTGGCCGCTTGTCAGCGGCGCATGAGCGGTTGGTGCTCGAGGAGCTCTTCCTCCTGGAGCTCGGCCTCGTCTTGAGGCGCCGGGCCCAGGCGGCGCTGCCTGGAGTTCCTATCGACGTCGGGAGCGAACGCCTGCGCGCCGCACCCGAGTCGCTGCCCTTTCGCTTGACCGGCGCCCAGGAGCGCGCGTGGGGCGAGATCCAAAGCGACCTCGCGCGTCCCCATCCCATGAATCGCCTGCTCCAGGGTGACGTCGGCAGCGGCAAGACCGCGGTGGCGCTGCTCGCCGCGGTGGCGGTCGCGGGGGCGGGCCGACAGAGCGCCCTCATGGCCCCGACCGAGCTCCTGGCCGAGCAGCATCTTCAGACCTTCGACGCGCTGGCGAGCGGCGTCCCCGAGGTGCTGGGGCTGCGAACCGCGCTGCTCACCTCGTCGGTGCCCCGGGCCGAGGCGGAGGCCATTCGCAACGCTCTGGCGGCCGGTGAGATCGAGCTCGTGGTGGGCACCCATGCACTGTTGCGCGAGGGCGTGGCGTTTCGCGATCTCGCCCTCACCATCGTCGATGAGCAACACCGCTTCGGCGTGCTGCAGCGCGCAGCGCTGGGCCGGCGCAGCGCCGCCGGGCCCGCTCCCCATGTTCTGCTCATGACCGCCACACCGATTCCCCGCACCCTGGCGCTCACCGCCTATGGAGACCTCGACGTGTCGGTGATCGACGAGCTCCCGCCGGGCCGGCGCCCTGTGGAGACTCTGGCCTTCGGAGAGGGGGAGGGGAGGCGCATCGCCGAGCTCCTGCGTGAGACCGCCGGGCGCGGTGAGCAGGTCTACGTCGTCTACCCCCTGGTGGAGGAGAGCGAGAAACTGGATCTGCGCTCCGCCATGGAGTCGGCCGAGAAGATCGCGGCGGCCTTTCCCGACTGGAGGGTCGACATCGTCCACGGGCGCCTCGACGCGGCCCAGCGCAACGCCGCCATGGCGCGCTTCGCGGCGGGAGAGACGCGCATCCTGGTGTCCACCACGGTGATCGAAGTCGGTGTCGACATCCCGGGCGCCACCCTCATGATCGTCGAGCACGCCGAGCGCTTCGGCCTCGCCCAGCTCCACCAGCTGCGCGGGCGGGTGGGGCGCGGCGAGCGGCCGGGCACCTGCATCCTCGTCGTACGGGGCCGTGGCCGCGACGCCGAGGCGCGGGTCAGCGCCATGCTCGAGAGCAACGACGGCTTCGAGATCGCCGACGCGGATCTGCGCATCCGCGGTCCGGGCGAATTCCTCGGTACCCGCCAGAGCGGTGCGGTACTCGACCTGCGCCTGGCCGACCTGGTCCGTGACGCCCAGCTGGTCGCCGCCGCACGCGCCGCCGCCCTCGAGCGCGTGGACGCGGATCCGGGGCTCGCGGGAGATCCCCATCTCCAGAACGCCGTGGTAACGCGCTGGGGCGAGCGTCTGGCGCTGGCGAACGTCGGCTAGGCGGGCGGCTATGCTGGTCCGTCTGATGATGCAGGAGTGGGAGCGGGCATGCCGGAGCTACTGAGAGCGAACCTGGAGACGATCCTGGCCGACGAGGAGAAGCTCATGAAGAGGATCTACGAGGACCTCTTCGAGGAGCATCCCCACGCGGCAGAGGTGTTCAGCGAGTACAGCGAGGCCGGCCAGAGGCAGATGGTGCGGGAGACGCTGATGTATTCCATCGATCACCTGGAGGCGGCGTCCTGGGTCAAGCCCAACCTCGTCTCCCTCGGCCAGAAACACCACGCCTACGAGGTCACGGACGAGATGTATGACTGGTTCGTCGACTGCCTGATCCGTGTCTTCGCGGAGCTCTCGGGGCCCGAATGGAACGAGGAGCTCGAGACCCGCTGGCGCGAAGTCCTCGATCACATCTCGGACCTGATGCGCAGGGCCGCCCCTTCGTCCTGACACCGCTCGGGATCGTCAGAGTCGACACGAGACCGGTCTGAAGCCGTGGCCCCGCTGCGCGCTTGACGTCCCACACGCGATTCGGTACCCACCCGCCATGGCGAGCACCACCTGCCGGCAGCGATCTCTCGACCTTCTACCTGGCCTGCTCCTTAGCGGGGCGGGAGGGGAGGTCGTGCGTCGCCGTTAGAGCATCGAGGCTCGTAGGCAGAAAGCGCGAAACCCCCTCCCGCCGATCCGGCCGGAGGGGGTTTCGCGTTTTGCGTCCTCACGGGTTTCGTCGGCAGCTTCGTCGACCCCTCTCCGCAGTTCGGCTCGGCACGAGCTCTCACTGGAACGGCGCGAGCTCTCACTGGAATAGAGGAGTCAGACATGTCGATGGAATCATCCAGCTCTGTTGAAACCCCTGCGGAAGGCGCGGAGGGCGCGATGCCCGCCCATCGCTACCGCGCCTTCCCCCCCGTCGCGCTGCCGGACCGGCGTTGGCCCGGGCGCACCATCACGCAGCCGCCTACCTGGTGCAGCGTGGACCTGCGCGACGGCAACCAGGCCCTGGTCGAGCCCATGGGGCCCGAGCGCAAGCTGCGCATGTTCGAGCAGCTGGTCGCCATCGGCTTCCGGGAGATCGAGGTCGGCTTTCCCAGCGCGTCCCAGACCGAGCTCGCCTTCCTGCGCCAGATCATCGAGGAGGATCGGGTGCCCGAGGAGGTCACCCTGCAGGTCCTCACCCAGGCCAGGGACGAGCTCATCGACCGCACCATGGAGTCGATCCGCGGCGCGAGTCGGGCCATCGTCCACGTCTACAACCCGACCTCCACCCTGCAGCGGCGGGTGGTCTTCGGCCAGGATCGCGCCGGCATCGTCGAGATTGCCGTGCGCGGCGTCGAGCGGATCGCGGAGGCGGCCGCTCGCCTGCCCCATACGCAGGTCGTCCTGGAGTACTCCCCGGAGAGCTTCACGGGCACCGAGCTGGACTTCGCCCTGGAGATCTGCGAGGCGGTGATGTCGATCTGGCAGCCTTCCCGGGAGCGGCAGTTGATCCTGAACCTGCCCGCCACCGTCGAGCTCGCCACCCCCAACGTCTACGCGGACCAGGTGGAGTGGTTCGCGCGCGGCCTGGGGGAGCGCGAAGGCGTCGTGCTGAGCGTCCATCCCCACAACGATCGCGGCACCGCGGTGGCGGCGGCGGAGCTGGCCCTGATGGCGGGCGCGCAGCGCGTCGAGGGCAGCCTCTTCGGCAACGGCGAGCGCACGGGCAACGTCGACATCGTCACCCTGGCGCTCAATCTGCTGACTCAGGGTGTGGATCCCGGTCTCGACCTCAGCGACATCGACGAGGTCGTGCGCACCGCGGAGTACTGCACCCGCCTGCCCCTGCACCCCCGCCACCCCTACGCGGGTGAGCTGGTCCACACCGCCTTCTCGGGCTCCCATCAAGACGCCATCCGCAAGGGGCTGGCGGCGTTGGAAGCGTCCGGGAGTGAGGCCTGGGAGGTTCCCTACCTCCCCATCGACCCGGCGGACATCGGCCGCAGCTACGAGGCAGTAATCCGCATCAACAGCCAGTCGGGCAAGGGCGGTGTGGCCCACGTGATGGAGCGCGAGCACGGCCTGCGCCTGCCGCGGCGGCTGCAGATGGAGTTCGCGCGGCACGTGCAGCTCGTCGCCGACGCAAGCGGCGAGGAGCTGTCTTCGAAGGATCTGTACGAGGCTTTCGAGGCGGAGTATCTCGGCGGTGCGGGTGCCTTGGATCTCGTGGACTTCGACGTGACGGACGCGGGACCCGGCGCGGATGAGTGCCGAATCCAGGCCAGGTTGCAGCACGAAGGCGTTGAAGAGCAGGTGTCGGGCCGTGGGAACGGCCCGATCGACGCCTTCGCGCAGGCCCTGGGGCAGCTGATCGCGGGCGAAGTGCAGGTTCGCGACTACCACGAGCACGCGCTGGGCGCGGGCGCCGACGCGACCGCGGCCGCGTACGTCGAGCTGTCGCTCGATGGCCGCACCACGCGCTTCGGCGTCGGCATCGCGCCGAGCATCGTCACGGCCTCGCTGCGGGCGGTGCTGTGCGCGATGAACCGGGTGCTGGGGGAGGGTGGCTGATTCGTGACATGCATCG
>JAFDEK010000035.1 GCA_019310385.1 Deltaproteobacteria bacterium | reverse complement strand
CGTCGATCTCGAGTGGGAAGACCCCATCATCGTGCGCTAGGACCGGCGTCGCGCCGCCACCGCCCAGGGCGCCGCCTACGGGACGACCTTCCCCAGCCTGCGCGCGAAGCTGCTCGCGCAGTTCGACGCCATCCCCCTCCCGCCGGGCTACCAGCTCTTCTGGGACGGCGAGTACTACAGCACCGTCCAGGCCCAGGCCGGGTTGATTCCCGGAATCGTCCCGGCCGTCGTCATCATCCTCTTCATCATCGTGGCGCTCTTCAACGCCTATCGGCCGCTCTTCATCATCCTGCTCACCATCCCCTTCGTGATGATCGGCGTCAGCTTCGGCCTCCTGGCCACGGGTCCCTTCATCCCGGGCGCCGCCTTCGGCTTCGTAGCGCTGCTCGGCGCCATGAGCCTCGTGGGCATGATGATCAAGAGCGCCATCGTGCTGCTCGACCAGGTCAACATCAACCTCGCCGAGGGCATGACGCCCCACGCTGCGATCCTCGAGGCCGCGGTCTCGCGACTGCGCCCCGTGATGCTCGCCGCCGCCACGACGGTGCTCGGCGTGATCCCCCTGCTACCGGACGTCTTCTGGGTCTCCATGTCCGTGACCATCATGGCGGGCCTGAGCTTTGGGACGGTCCTGACCATGGTTCTGGTCCCGGTTCTCTACGCGACGCTCTATCGCATTCCGTCGCCGGTCGAGGGCGAGTCCTGAATCCGCGCGGCGGGCGGGGCGGGACGAGCGCCCGAACGCGATTACGCCCTCGCACCCGCCCACGAGAAGCGCGATCATCCCTCCCCTGCGGAGCAAGCTCGCCTGGGGGCGATCGGAGACATCCGCTGACGGAGGAGATCGGATGAGCTGGACGTCCACCCGAACGAGCGGGGCCGCGATCCCGGGCCTGTGCGCCGCCCTGGTCGCCTTCTGCGCGTGCGCGTCCACCGAGCCGGTCCGGCTGCCGCCCATTACCGAGACCGCCACGCAGCTCACGCTCCCGGGCAAGTTCGTGTGGCTGGATCTCGTGACCGGCGATCTGGCGGTCACCAAGCACTTCTACGGAGAGCTCTTCGGCTGGAAGTTCGAGGAGGACGCCGACTACCTGACCGTGCTCCACCGGGGCAGTCCCATCGCGGGGGTCGTGCTGATGGATCCCGACGGCGCCGCGAAGAGCTCCGCGTGGATCGGCAGTCTCTCGGTCGTGGACGTCGACCGGGCGGCCGAGATCGTGCGCGCGGGAGGCGGCGCCGTGGAGCGCGGCCCCATCGACGCCGTGGGCCGCGGCCGCGCCGCCCTCGTGCGGGATCCCGGCGGCGCGCATCTCATGTTGCTCCACGCCAGCAGCGGCGACCCTCCGGACGTCGAGCCGAGCATGGGGGGCTGGCTGTGGCGCGAGCTCTGGACCCGGGATGCCACCGAAGCCCTGGCGTTCTACGGCTCCCTCGCGAGCTACGACGAGCGGCCCGCAGCGTTCGACGGCTATCGCTACGTCGTCCTCGAGCAGGCGGGACGCCCGCGCGCGGCCATCGTCGAGGCCCCCATGGAGAAGGTCGATCCCCTCTGGCTCCCCTACGTGCGCGTGGAGGATCCCGCCGCCATGGTCGCGCGCGCCGGGCGCCTGGGGGCCACGGTCATCCTGCAGGACGAGGACGCCGCGATCCTGCTCGATCCCAGCGGCGCCGCCTTCGGTGTGCAGCGCTGGAGTCCCAAGCCGGACGCCGGGGAGGCAGGGCAATGATGCGCCTCGCGAAGATCCTCGTCTGCGTGCTCGGCAGCGCCCTCCTGCTCGGCCTCTCGGGCTGCGCCTGGAGCGGCGGCCCCGGCTCCACCTCGTCCTCTCGCTCCGGCACCTACTACGGCGGCGGCTCGGTCCACTACAACTCCTTTCCGCGCGCCTACGGATATGACGGCCCCTACTACGTGGGACGGCCCTATTAGCTCCAGGGCGGGTGAGCAGCTGGGCGTGGCGAGCCGAGGAGTGCCGCGGCCGCCACGAGGCGGTTCAGTGGGAGGCAGCTCGAGCCGATAAGAGGGCATCCGGAGTCGGCATTTGGCGTCTCGACCCGGTTTCGAGATGGCCCCATGACGACTGCACCGCATCCGCAGAGCGCGACCCTCGAGAAGCCCGCCGCAGCGCTCCTGCAGCAGGTGGAAGCCCACGCCCTGCAGTTTCTCCTGGGTGCCCTGCTGATCGTCGTCCCGCTGGCGCTCTCGATCCGGGCCAGCCTCGAGCAGCCCTTCTTTCTCGACGACGCGATGATCTATCTGCAGTACGCCAAGAACATCGCGTCGGGCGAAGGCTGGACCTTCAATCCGGGCGCGAACGATCACGCCTCGACCTCCGCGCTGATGCCCGTCGTGATGTCGCTCTTCTTCCGCGTGGCGGACTCGACCGAATCCGTACTGCACTCGCTCAAGGTCTTCGAGGCCCTGACGACGGCCCTGGGCGTCAGCCTCTTCTACCGTCTCCTCTGCGTCGCGGGTATCCGGCCCCTCGCCGCGGCCCTCGCCGTGGCCTTCATGCTGTCGAGCCGCTCCGTCGCGGCCTATCACTTCTTCGCGGGAATGGAGACCTCCCTCTACCTCGTCTTCATCTCGGCCACCCTGCTCGCCTTTCATGCCCGGCGCCTCTACGCGGTTGGCGCCCTCACCGGCGTGCTCTACCTCATTCGGCCGGACGCGATCCTGGTGGGGCCGATCCTCTCGCTCCTCGACCTCTACCTGCACCGCAGTCAGGGAGTCCGCGCCTGGCTGTCGCGTTGGTGGGCGCCCGGCGCGCTGGCGCTCGCGGTGGTGGCTCCCTGGTGGATCTACTTCCTCGTCAGCAAGGGATCCATGCTTCCCGCCTCGGGTGAGGTGAAGCTCCTCACCGCCTCCAACTGGGGCGCTTACTGGACGAAGCTGCCCTACATCTTGCGAGAGTCGCGCTATTGCCTCGCCATGGGAGCGATCGGCGCCCTCGCCCTGGCGGATCGACGCTCTCCGATCTTCGCCATCCTACTCCCCTGTGCGGGGCTCGTACTCCTCTACGTCGTGTTGGGGATGCCCAAGGCGCCCTGGTACTACCTGCCCTTCGCCCTCGCCTTCTTCACCCTGGTGGCGGTGGGCTTCGACGAGATCAGCGACAAGCTCTTGCGACGGAGTTGGCAGAATTGGGGTGCTGTTGCCCTCGTCCTCGTCGTCTACCTGGGCGCGAGCAGTACCGGGGTGCAGCAGATCCTGAGTCGCGGGGAGTTCTTCGCCACGGGGACCCGCAAGCTCGACGGCGGCTACGGCGAAGCGGCCCGCTGGATCGCCCGCAACACCCACCCCGACGTCACCGTGGCCGCCGGGGCCATCGGTTACGTGGGCTTCCACGCGGATCGCCACATCGTCGACATGGTGGGGCTGGTCGAGCCCGACATCGCCCGGGCGAACGCGGCCGGGGACTCCATGTACTGGTACCGCGAGCACCGGCCCGACTACGTGATCCGCATGCTGGTCTACGCGCAGCCCCTCGAGGCCCACTACCGATTGCTACAGGTCTTTGGCGACCCGCGCTTCGGCAACCAACGCGTCGGCGTCTTCCAGCGCATGGCAGAGCCGCCCGGCTAGCCGGCCAGCGGGATCAGGTCGAAGCGGGCTTCCCCTTATTGCTGCCCTTGAGACGGGGATGGTGATCCGGGCGCTGTCGCTTCTGGTGCGTAGGATGGGGAGCGCCCCTGCCCGCGCCGCCCTTCCTCTTGTCCTTGGCAGGTGCCCCCTTCGCGTCTTCGCTGAAGCGCCGGATCTTCACGCGGGGTTCCCGGGGATCCGCCTGGCGCACTCGCTGCTCGAAGGCCGCCGCGACCTCGTTCGTAACTTCGAAGGTGGCCGACCTCCGGTCGATCTGGATCGCGCCCACCTGAGGGCCCTTGATCCCACCGCGGCGACAGATGTGCGACAGCAATCGGCTCGCGGTGGCGCCGCTCGTGTGACCCCAGTTGATGAAGAAGCGCACGAAGTCCCGCTTCGCGTCGGGACGCCGGGTATCGCGCAGCGGATCGACGGCGCTGATCTCCATGGGCTCGCGCGGGAGCCGGGGCTGCGCCGCCTCGATGAGGGTCGCGACGACCTGCGCGGGATCGCGCCCCTCGAGCAGCTTGGCCGCGTAGGCGATCTGCTGCTCGGAGGGCTGATCGTCGCCTCCGAGCATGCCGTAGATCTGCCGCCGGGCTCCCTTCATGAGCGCCTTGCGGACGACGGCGGCCGCCGGCGCGGGCTGCCATTGCACATCGACCTTCGCACTTGCGAGCAGGCGCCCCACCCGCGGCCGCGACGAGGCCGGAATCAGCAGCAGGCTTCGGCCCTTGCTCCCCGCTCGGCCGGTACGACCGCTGCGGTGGGTGTAGACGTCCGAGTCGGACGGAGGCTCCACGTGGATCACGGTGGAGATATCCGCGACGTCGATGCCGCGGGCCGCCACGTCCGTGGCAACGAGCACGCTGACGATGCCAGTGCGAAAGGCATTCAAGGTCCGGGTGCGCTGGGCCTGGGGGAGATCCCCGCTCAGGGGCAGCGCGGAGAAGCCGTCACCGGCCAGCTTCTCGGCCATCTCGGCGGCGTCGACGCGGCGCTTGACGAAGACCAGACAGCGCTCGCCCTCGGAGAGCAGCAGGAGGTTCACCAGCGCCGCATATCGCTCCCTCGGCTTCACCAGATAGGCGACGTGCTCGATGTCCTCATTCGCCGCCCCGAGCCGGGTTCCCTCGACGCGCACGGCGTCGTGTTGGAAGCGGTCCGCCAGCCGGCGCAGGGGGGCTGGAAAGGTCGCCGACACCAGGTGGCTGCGCCGCTTCGTGGGAAGCTCCTCCACGATGGCCTCCAGCTCCTCGCGAAAGCCCATGTCGAGCATCTGATCCGCCTCGTCGAGCACGACCTGCCCCACGCCGCTGCAGTCCAGCGCGCCGGCTCGGATGTGATCCAGGATGCGCCCGGGCGTCCCGACCAGGAGATCGGGCCCACGCGCCAGCATCTGCCGCTCGCGCCAGACGACCGTCCCCCCCGTCACGACCGCCACGCTGAGCCCGGGGATATCCTCGTAGAGCCAGTGCAGCTCGTCGCGCACCTGCACGGCCAGCTCCCGGGTCGGCGTGATGATCAACACCGCCGGTCCACCCGCGGACACGGAGGCGGAAGCCGCGCCCGCCTCGTCGGTGAAGTCGCGCGCCAGCACCAGGCCCAGGGCGACGGTCTTGCCCGAGCCGGTCTGGGAGGAGATGCGAAGGTTGCGGCCCTCCCCGTCGGCCTCCAATACAGAGCGCTGCACGGCGGTCAGCTCCGAGAAGCCGCGCCGCTGCATGGTCGTGCGCAATGGGGCCGGAACGCCCGGGAGAAAGTCGTCTGTATTCATGAGTTGTTCTTGAGTCGTGCTTGGGAGATGGAGACGGAGACGCGAAGGCGGCAAGGCGACGAGCGCTCCGTGCGTGCCAGCCGATTCACCGAGGGGATAAAGCACCACAAAGGTAGCACGCATCGGCTCCGGAGGCATCTTCGCGCTGGGCTGCCAGCCCGGGCGAAGGGGCCTCAGTCGTCCCGCGTCGAGAAGTAGGCGAGCAGGTCCTGAACGTCCCGTTCCTCGAGGGTGTCGATGACCTTCTGCATACGCTCGTCGGCGTAGCTGCGCTCGCCCTTCTTGTAGAGCTTGATCTGTCGCCTCACGTAGGCGCTGTGCTGACCCGCGAGCTGGGGTGAGCTGCCACGTCCCCGCGCCTCCTTGCCGTGGCACTTGCGGCACTTCTCCTCGTAGAGCTCGCCCCCCCGCTCCACGTCGCCCGGGACCCTTGGCACGTTGAAGACGCTATCGGCGGCCAGGAGCCGCTCGAGCGCGCTCGCGGATTCGTCGAGCTCGGGCATCTCCGTGGGAAGCTCGATCTTCGAGAGCTTCCGGGCGATGTCCAGGACGTCGGGCTCGGGCAGGTCACGCTCGATCGCGTAGGGGTACATGGGGATGTTGATACGCTCCTTCGACTTGAAGGCGCGCAGCTGTCTTGCGATGTACTTGGCCCGCAGGCCTGCGAGCCGCGGGTAGGTGCCCTCGCTGCCCCCCTCGCCGTTCTTGCCGTGGCAACCCGCACAGGTTTCCATGATGTCCTGGGCGTTCTCGGGGTCGTACTCCCAGATCGGCCCGCTCGCAGCTCCGGTCTCGCTGGCGGCCCCGGTCTCGCTAGCGACCCCCGCCCCGGCCTCGGCCTCTTTCTCGTTCTCGGCCTTCGCCTCGGGACGGACGAGTCCCACGCCGACCGCCAGGAGCAGCCCAGGGAGAAGTACGCGCCGGTCCATCAGCGCCCCTCACCCCCGGCCCCCACCGCGATGCGCGGAACCCGCGCGGAAATGGCGGTCACGATCTCGTAGTTGATGGTGCCGAGCTTCTTCGCCAGCTCGTCGGCCGTCACCTCTTCGCTTCCCTGTCGGCCGATGAGCACCACCTCGTCGCCCAGGGCCACCCGGCCCCGCAGCGCGCTGACATCGACCTGGCTCTGGTCCATGGTGATGCGACCCAGCTGGCGGCAGCGCACACCGTGGACCAGCACGTCATGGTCATTGGAGAGGCGGCGGCTCAGGCCGTCGCCGTAGCCCACGGGCAGGGTTGCGACGAGCAGGGGCTGCTCGGCGCGGAAGATGTGGCCGTAGCTCAGCCCGGTGCCGGCCGGCACCTCCTTGAGAAAGGTGATGCGCGTCTTCCACTCGAGCACGGGCAGCAGCTCGCCAACTCTTGGATTCGCAATGCCGTCCGAGGGCCGCAGGCCGTAGATGGAGATGCCCGGGCGGGCCGCGCCCAGGTGGGAGTCGGGCAGGTCGAAGATGGCGGCGCTGTTGGCCATGTGGAAGTGCTCGATGCCGCGACCGGCCGCCTGCTTCGTCACGTCGCCGAAGCACCCGATCTGCTCCAGGGAGAAGGACTTGTCCTCCTCGTCGGCGCGCGGAAAGTGGCTCATGAGGCCACGCACGCGCAGGGCCGGCAGGGCGTCGCAGCGATCCAGCATGGCTGGCACCTCGTCCGGCCGAATGCCGATGCGCCCCATGCCGGTGTCCACCTTCAGGTGCAGGGCCACTTCCCGGCCGGCCCGCTGCGCCTCACGGGACAGGGCCTCGAGCATCTCGCCCGTGCACACCACCGGCTCGAGCGCGTGGGCGACGATGGCCCCGGCGTGCTCGGGCAGCGTCGCCGAGAGCAGCAGCAGGCGCGCTCCCACCCCCGCCTCGCGCAGCTCGACGGCTTCGGGCGCGTGCGCGACGCAGAGGGTGTCGTAGCCGGTCGCGACCAGATGCCGCGCCACGATGAGAGCGTCGTGCCCGTAGGCGTTGGCCTTGATGGCGGGCCACAGCGGTCGCTCGCCCACCAGCTCCTGAAGCAGGCGCATGTTGTGGTCGAGGCGATCGAGGTGGATCGTAGCCCGGCTGAGATGGCTCACGTGCGGCTCCACGGTCAATGCGGGTTCCGGGCCTCAGTTGGGCGCTTGGGGGACCCGGTCCTCGAAGAGGGCCGCCACCGCTTCGGGGATGACGACTTCGCCGGTGTCTTGCTGGTGGATGACGGTCTCGGCCCAGCCGTACCACACGTGCTGCATGGTCGTTGGGTCATAGAACCAGACCGTGATACCCCCCTCGGATTTCTCGAAGCGATTCTGGCCACCGAGGCCCGCCGCCGCGTAGACGCCGATGTCATAGCTGATGAAGATCCTGGCCTCGTCACTGGCGACCTCCCGGTAGCCGCGTGCGGTGAGCTCCTTGCGGATGGCCTCCTCGGTTAGCTTCCCGCTCCTGGAGGCCGCCACCTTCTCGCGAGCGGGCGTGAAGGCGAAGCTGTTCACGCTGGAGAAGTCGTAGGAGGTGTCGTAGTTCGCGTGAGTCTTCCAGCGCGTGGTCTTGCACGCGACCGCGCCAACGCACAGCGAGAGCAGCGCGGGCACGACGACCAGTAGACGTAGCCACTCTCCGCCCAGCCCGCCCAGCCACCCACCCAAGCGCGCGCCTGACCCCATGCCGAATTCCCCCCGTGAGACCGCGTCCCACGCCGGTCGCCCGGCCCCGAGCTTAGCAGGAGCGGGCGGCTCCGGGGATCATACCCGGGAGGAGTCGACGCGGCCCCGCTAGATCTCGATGCCGACTCCCGAGGTGTCGTCGTAGCGGCCGTGGATGAAGGGCAGCAGCCAGTAGCGGCTCCAGGGGCTGGGGCGGGATCGCCTTCGCGACCGCCGGATCGGTCTCGTAGACCTCCCGCACGGCGGTGGCCGTCGCGCTCCTGTGGTCGATCGGGCCGTCGGGCGATTCAGTCTTGAAAAGAGCTCTTCTCGGGCCCGACCCGGGCCACGATCGACGCCAGCTTCTCGCGATCGAATCCGAAGACCTCCAGGGCATTGCCGCCCAGCATCCTCTCGATCTCCGCGTCCGGCACCCCGTGGAAGGTCTCGATCATCTGGTCCCGGGTGGTGGGCCAGGTGCCTTCCGGATGGGGATAGTCCGAGCCCCACATCAGGTTCCCGACTCCGATCTCGTGGCGCAGCTCCGCCTCGCGGCGGGGCATGCAGGAGGCGCCGAGGAAGACGTTCCGGTTGAAGTAGTCGCTGGGCTTCATGCTGAGGTGGCTGCGGTAGTCGCCGAGCTTGGCCGAGTAGTGGGTCTCCGAGTAGCGCTGGTCCATCATGGCCAGGTACTCGGGCGCCCAGACACTGGTTCCCTCGGTCAGGATCATCTTGAGCTTCGGATAGCGTTCGAATACACCACCCCAGATCATGAAGGTCAGGGGCCTGGCCATATACCAGGCGACCTCACAGATGTAGATCCCCATGGCGCCGGGGTGCGGCTGCTGGCCTTCGGGCGCCGGCATGGGGCCGAAGTAGTTCTCGGTGTCCGCAGGGCCGGAGTGTACGTTGACCGGCATGTCGAGCTCTTCGCAGACGGCCCACAGCGGGTTGTACTTGGGATCGTGGTAGGGTGCCAGCTTGCCCCACATGGGAGGAATCATGATCCCGCCCCGGAGCCCGTTCTCCCGGGCCCAGCGCACCTCCTTCACGGCGTCGTCGATGTCCCACAGCGCCGGAACGATGGCGACACCGGCGCGCCGCTCGGGGGCCATCTGGCACAGCTCGGCGAGCCAGCGGTTGTGAGCACGGGCGCCGGCCCACTGCAGCTCGGGGACGACGCCCACCGTCGAGAGCGAGAGCCCCGCGCCGAAGGGCGGCATGTTCATCTCGGTGATGCCGTCGGGGTAGATGATCTCACCCGCGATGCCGTCGTCGTCGAGCACCTTGATGCGCTGGTCGTGGTCCCAGGCGCCGGTGAGCTCGTGCTCGATGTCCTTGCGCCACTCGGTGTTGATGTCGTCGACGAGAAACATCTTCGCGGCGGCCTTGGTGTGCGCGATCTGGATGGGCAGCGCCAGGTCGAAGGCGTCGCGGAACTGGGGGTCGAGGTAATCGCGATACTTCTCCGGCGGGAGGCCGGCGTGGCAATCGGAGGAGATGACGAGATAGCGACTCATGTTTCCTTCTCCTGGTATTGGGTCCTGGTATTGGGGAGCGGTCGCTCCCGTTCAGTCGATCATCGATCGGGGTCGGCGGCGATCGCCTCCCCGAGGAATCGCGCCGTCGAGAGAGCCTGGTCGCGCAGCGGGTAGTCGTCGAGGTTTGCCCAGTTGAACATGAGCGCGTAGAAGGCGCCTTTCAGGGTGTCGATCAGGGTCTCGGCTTCGTAGCGGGTCGTCACATCGCCGCGCTCGATGCCATCGAGAATGATGGAGCCGAAGGCCGCTTGGAGCTTGCGGGCCTGCTCGGGCTCGCTGCGCGATACGTGGGCAACGTGCATCACCTCGGTGACGAGCTCATTGCGCATGGGGCCGGCGGACTGCGCGTTGTCGGCCACGCGCTCGAAGAAGAAGTGGATGCGCTCGCGGGTGCTGCCCGGCTGCTTGCGCGCCTCCTCGATGTTGCTCAGGAGGGACTCGAGGGCGACGGAGGCGATCTCGCGCAGCAGCTCCTGCTTCGAGGGGAAATGGTTGAAGAAGGTCTTGTGGGCGACGTCGGCCTTCTCGCTGATGGCCGCCACGGTGGTGGCCTCGAAACCGTCGCGATCGAAGAGCTCCGTCGCCGCCTCGAGGATGCGGGTACGGACCTCGAGCTTGCGGCGCTCTCGGCGCGAGAGCGGCTCGCCGACCGCTTCGGCGACTCCCGCTACGCCCGCTACGCCCGCTACTCCCGCTACTTCGGCTTGCGCCATATCGAATTCGCTCTCCACCCGTCCGTCTCGACTTAATTAACTTATCACTAGCGTACATGCGAATGCAAGAATATACTTGTCTGTAACTTAAGTGCACCCGCGGGGCGGCGAGCTCGAGAGGCAGGCCCCGGTGACGCCAGAGAGGAGCCGTCGCAATGTCGTCCGCATCCGATTCGTCCGCGCCCATCGAGATCGACCTCACCGACCCCGCCATCAAGAAGGACCCCTGGCCCACCCTCCGTCGCCTGCGTGAGGAGGATCCCATCCACTACCTCGACTTCATGGATGGATGGCTCGTCACCCGCTACGACGACGTCAAGGCGCTCCACGTGGATCCCCGAGTCACCGGCGACCAGCGCGTGTGGCAGCACTACAAGCCGCCCGCCGAGGGCACCTTCCAGCACTGGATCGACAACTACGGCCTGATGGCGGTTTCGGGCAAGGATCACGCGCGCCAGCGGCACCTGCTCGCCCACGGATTCACACCGCGTGGTGTCGCCCGCATGGACGCCCAGATCCGCGAGGTCGTGAAGCACTACGCCGAGCCCTTGAAGGGGCGCAGCGGTGTCATCGACATCATGAAGGAGTTCACGACACCCATCCCCGCCGCAGTGATCAGCACGATCACCGGCGTGGCCGCCGACGGCGTCGCCCAGGAGCGCTTCAGCCGCCTCTCCCAGGAGGTGGTCCAGGGCTTCTTCGGCTTCGTGAGCGATGAGGTGATCGAGCGCTCCGAGCGCTCCTACATCGAGCTCGCGTCATGGGTGCGCGAGACAGTGCGCAAGCGTCGGGAGAATCCCGAGGAGGACCTTATCTCGGACCTCGTCGAGGCGCGTCACGGCGAGCACAAGTTCAGCGACGAGGACATCGTCGCCCAGGTGAGCGCCCTGGTGGCTGCCGGGAGCGAGACGACGGCCACCGGGGGCGTGCTCTCCATCATGACCCTGCTCGACCACCCCGAGGCCCTCGAAGAGGTGCGCCGGGATCGCTCGCTCATCCCCCAGACCGTGCACGAGATCCTGCGCCTCGCTTTCGGAGGCATCTTCGGCACCCGGCGCTTCGCCGTCGACGACTTCGAGCTGAAGGGAAGGAAGATCCGCAAGGGACAGATGCTCGTCCTGAGCCTGGGTGGCGCCAGCCACGACCCGGCGCGCTATCCCGATCCCGAGCGCTTCGACGTCCACCGCAATCCCCAGGACCTGCTCACCTTCGGCAGCGGCGCCCACTACTGCCTGGGCGCCAACCTCGCCAAGGGTGAGCTCTACTGCATGGTCGACGCCGCCCTCGACTTCCTGCCGCCCGGCGCCCGGGTGCTCAAGGAGCAGATCGAGGTGCAGAGCCTGGGCATGTTCGACCGCACCATGACCTGCCCGGTCGACTTCGGCGGCGGCGCGAGCTGAAGATCCAGCCGGATCGCCACGGCGTGGCGATCCGGCCGCTAGCGCGCCACCATGCACCCGGATTCCAACCCACGAGGAGGGAGCGGGGCATGCCCGAGTCCGGACCGCGCGCGAGTGACGAGCTCTTCCTGCAACGAGCCGTCGAGGCAACCGTGCGCATCGGGCTGCTGCTCGTACTCGCGGCCTGGTGCTTCTCGATCCTGCGCCCCTTCGTGATCCCGGTGGCCTGGGGGGCCATCATCGCCATCGCGATCCAGCCCGCGCACCTCTGGCTCGAGAATGCGCTGGGAGGGCGCGGCCGTACCGCCGCCGTCATCATCACCATCGCCGGACTCGCGCTCCTCATCGTGCCGGCCCTCCTCTTCGCCGGCTCGCTGGTGGAGAGCGGCCAACAGGTGGCCGAAGTCATACGAGGCGACACCTTCCAGATCCCGCCGCCGCCGGAACAGGTCGAATCCTGGCCCCTGATCGGCGAGACGATCTACAAGACCTGGAGCCTCGCCAACACGAACCTCGAGGCGGCGCTGACGCAGTTCGCACCGCAGCTCAAGGCCATCGGCACCTGGGCCTTCACGACCGGGGCGGGAACCGGGCTGATGATCCTGCAGTTCATCGTTTCGATCATCATCGCCGGCGTGCTGCTCGTGGGAGCCGCGACCGGGGTCCAGGCCGCCAAGAGCATCGCGGTGCGGCTGGCCGGCCCGCGTGGAGAGCAGTTCGCCATCCTTGCGGGGTCCACCATCCGCAGCGTCGCCGTGGGCATCGTGGGCGTCGCGATCATCCAGACGGGGCTCATCGGGATCGGGTTCATCGGCGCCGGCGTGCCCCACGCGGCCGTGCTGACGACCCTCTGCCTCTTTCTCTGCGTGCTCCAGCTTCCGCCTCTGCTGGTGGTTTTCCCGGTCATCTTCTACGTGTGGTCGGTGGAATCGACGGTCTTCGCGGTGCTGTTCACCGTCTGGAGTCTGCTGGCCGGCGGCAGCGACAATATCCTCAAGCCCATCCTGCTGGGACGAGGCCTCAATACGCCCATGCTCGTCATCTTCCTGGGCGCCATCGGGGGCTTCATGTCGTCCGGCTTCATCGGGCTCTTCGTGGGAGCCGTCGTCCTGGCCCTGGGCTACGAGCTCTTCATGGCCTGGCTTCAGGTAGAGCGCCAGGCAGACGAGGGTGCGGCCTAGCGGCCATCCCATCCATCCCTCAGCCGCCTCGCTGGCCCTCCGGCGGAGTCAGCTCGAAGTACCAGACCTCGAGCTCGACGCCGGCGCTGCTCGGGTACTTGCGGCGCATGTCCTCGCCGAGCCTTTGCTCGAGGCCGGAATCCTCGATCCGTGCGAGCTGAACCGGGAGACGGCGCCCCTCGATTCGCACGAGAGCGCGGCCGTCGTCGATGGCCTGGTGGGGCCACTGCTTCCACAGCTTGATGCCGGGGAAGCCGCAGGGAATGAAGGCCCGGCCCTCTGCGACGAGGATCCAGGTCGTGCGCGAGCGCGGCGGCTCCATGAGCTGCAGCTCGATCAGCTCCACCGCCTCCGCGAAGCCCCAGTCCTCCACCGGAGCATGGACCATGGGACCGTCCGCGAGCGGGCCGCCCGGGAAGGCGCCGACCGGACCGTCGGCAAAGCGCACGGCCACCGCGAAGAGCAGGAGCCCCGCGAACGCCACCCCAACCAAGCCCGCCACCCAGCGAAGCACCTTCATGAGGACCTCCCCTCCGCCCCCGAAGCGTACTCCCCCGCCCCCCACAACGGAAGGGGGGACGGTCCTTAACGGAAGGCTTTGCCTTCCGTTAAGGACCGTCCCCGTGCTTGCGTTATTCGTAGTGGTCGTCGACGAAGGTCTGGTCGCTCATGGGGGGGCGCTCGTAACCGAGGCCGTCGTCCCGGGGCGGCAGGGGGATGGGCCGGGGTGTGAGATCCTTGTAGGGGATCTGGGTGAGGAGGTTCCGCATGCAGTTGAGGCGCGCGCGGCGTTTGTCGTCGGCGTCGACCACGTACCAGGGTGCCTGCTTGATGTCCGTGTAACGGAACATCTCGTCCTTCGCGCGGGAGTACTCGACCCAGCGCACCCGGGACTGCAGATCCATGTCGCTCAGCTTCCAGCGCTTCTTGGGATCGTGCATGCGCTCGCGGAAGCGGCGCTCCTGCTCGTCGTCGCTCACCGAGAACCAGTACTTCACCAGGTGGATCCCCGCCCGCCCCAGCATGCGCTCGAATTCGGGGCAGGTGCGCATGAACTCGCGATACTCGTCTTCGCTGCAGAAGTGCATCACCCGCTCGACCCCGGCGCGGTTGTACCAGGAGCGGTCGAAGAGCACCATCTCGCCGGCGGCCGGCAGGTGGGGGACGTAGCGCTGGAAGTACCACTGGGTCTTCTCGCGTTCGGTGGGGGTGCCCAGAGCGACGGTGCGGCAAACCCGGGGATTGGTGCGCTCCGTGATGCGCTTGATCACGCCGCCCTTGCCGGCGGCGTCGCGTCCCTCGAAGATGACGACCACCCGGAGTCCCTTTTCGCGAATCCACTCCTGGAGCTTCACCAGCTCCACCTGCAGCCCTCGCAGCTCCTTCTCGTAGAAGACCTTGTTGAGCTTGCGGCGCCGCTTTGCCTTCGTGGGCTCCAGCTCGTCCGCGGCGGGCACGGGGACCTCGGCCCCGGACGGCGCGCCTTGCTTCTCTTCGCGGGCGTGGCCCCCATGGGAGTGCGCAGCCTTGGATTTCTTGGACATCAGGTTCTCCTTCGCCGGTCCGTCTCGCCGGGAACATCGGGATTTTTGGGGTCACCCCTGAGGCGTCGGGCTTCGACCCGGGGCCCGATCCAGTGCCGGCGGATCGGATCCGAGATCGACGAGGGCGCCACCAGTGCTTTGGACGAAGCGACTCCGGAGGCGGGCAGCTCCTGCCGGCCAACCACGCTCCCCGATGGAGAGCGACTCCCGTCTCCACGATCATCGTCCACGATCATGAGGAGGGGGACACGGACCCGTGCCTTTCGGCCTCTCACCCCGAGCACGAAGGTATCGCGAAATCGGGTTCTCGGCGAATCGGATTTGGCGCCTCAGCCGGCGGGCGCGACGCGGCCGTCGAGAAGCTCGAGGAAGCGCGTCAGCTTGCCCGTGGTCGGCACCGGGCCTGCGCCGACTTCGGCGAAGAGCGCTTCCAGCGCCCTGCCCAGCTCGCCGGCCGACTGGCCGGGTCCGAGCTCGAGCTCGACCTCGTAACGCAGCTCGTCCGCCTCGAAGCACGTCCGGTCGAACTCGAGCACCACGTCCGCTGCCGCGAGGACGGTGCGCACCCGGGTCCGTTCGTTCTCGAAGGCGCCGATCTCGGCCAGCGGAACCCCGGTGCAGGTCTTCCGCACGGCCGCCAGCAGACGGCTCGCCTCGGGATCTCCGGCTTCGAGCTCCTCGAGCAGCTCCAACGGCGACCCTTCGCCGGCCAGCACCACTCGGGCCGGCTCGGGCGCGAGCTCGCGTTCGAGCTCGACCCGGTCGGCCAGCATCGCCCCGCCGCCTCCGGCAGTCGGGCCCTTCACGGTGACAAAGAAGGACTCCCCCTCCTCGCGCACCCGAAAGCCGATCTCCAGCTCGCGCAGCGCGCGCCCCGCCGTATCGAAGAAGTGGTTCACCTGCAGTACCGGCGGCTCCCGGCGACCGCCCGCGGCCTCGATGAGGGCCTCGAAGACCTCCCGACCGGGCACGCCGAGCTTGAGCTCGCGCTCCCGACTCTCGCCGCCCTGCCCCGTTGCACCGCTCATTCGGGAAAGGCCGACTGCACTTCGTCCCAGAGCGACGCGTAGGCGAGGCCCGCGTGGCTGCGGGGCGCAAAGGCGCCCAGGGGAGCGCGGTGGGTGCCCATCTGTTCGACCACGCTGGCACTCGGAATCCAGCTCTTGAGGAACTCGGGATGAGAGCTCGGAATCTGGTCCATGATGTCGCAGTGGATCTTCTTTCGACGATCCACCTGGGCGAGGAAGGGAAGCAGGCGCGGCGGCTTGCCCACCAGCTCGTCCAGGTGACGGACGAGCTGGTCGTAGGAGCGCAGCGAGAGCGGCGTCGGGATCGTGGGGGAGAGAACCGCGTCGGCGGCCTGAAAGACGCTCTCGGACAGCAGCGAGACGCTCGGCGGACAATCGAGGAAGACTGCGTCGTAGCGTTTGGCCAAAGGCGCGAGCAGGCGCGAGAGTCGCTTGCGCGGCTTCTTCTGCGCGTCCAGAACCAGGTCCATGTTGCGGTAGGAGAAATCGGCCGGGAGCAGGTGCAAGCCGTCGAAATCGCTGGCCCGCAGCCAGTGACGGATGCTGCGCTTACCCCGCAGCAGCTTCTCCGCCCCGCCCTTCACTTTGGGCTTCACCCGCAGATAGAAGCTGGCGGCGCCCTGGGGATCGAGGTCCCAGAGCAGGGTCCGCAGCCCCGAGCGCGCGGCAAGATCCGCCACGTTCACCGCGCTCGCCGTCTTTCCCACTCCACCCTTGATGCTGTAGACCGCGAATACCCTCACTGCTCTGCTCCCTCCAGTGCCGACCCTGCGAAGATCCTCGAAGCGCCTCGGCTTCAAGCTCCGGAAGCGTCATTGTCGCCGCCGCTTTCCGCTTCGTCACCCTCTGGCTTGCGGCCCGCTCCACTCTTCTGGTCTCTGCCCCCGCCCGTCTTGCCACGCCCGAAGAGGCGCCGGAAGCGCGCGTGGGTCTCGCGCGCCTCGAAGCGCATGAAGCGCGCCTCGAAGGCGGCCCGCTCGTCCGCCTTGCGCGCCTCCGCGCGCTCCACCAGGCGGCCGATGGCCACGAGGGCGTCGGCACTGGCACAGCCGCGCGCGTCGAGATCGCGGGCGAGCCCGCGCAACAGCTCCGATTGCACACAGGCGTCGTTGAACTCGCCGAGGTTTTCCTGCAGCCGCTTGAGCGCCTTGACGAGGGATCCGATCTCGTCCGCCGGATACAGGCTGCGAAAGAACTCCATCAAGTAGCGCAGCCTCTTGGCATCGATGCGCAGCTCGTGGAGTCGCTCGTCCGGCGAGCCCCGGTCGATGCTGCGCCCGTGCTTCACGAGGCGACGATGGGCCTTTGCGACGCGCAGGGAGGCCCATGGGCCGAGGGGCGGACCGGCCCTGGACATGCGGGCGGCCGCATCGCTCTCCGGCAGGTCCAGCAGTGCCGCCGCCAGTACCTCGAGCTCGGCGTAGTTGGACGAGTCCAGCTCGTCCACCAACCTCGACCACGCCTGCTGGCGCCGCTCCCGCAGGAGCGCGGCCAGGGGCAGCAGCGCCTCGGCCTCCTCGGAAACGGCCTCCTGCTGCTCGAGTAGCTCGATGAGGTGCACGTCGAGGTCGCGGGTGGGTCCGGTCACCCGGCCGAGCCACTTGAATCCGACAATCAGGGCCTCGAACTCCGTACCCGCCATCTCCTCCCTGAAGATGCGGTGGAGCACCCGGCTACGCCGCACCGCCACCCGCAAGTCGTGCAGATGCTCGACGTCGAGGTCGGCCCGGATTCCGGGCTCGTTGGCCCCCACGACACCGACGAGGCCACGCTGCAAGACGAGAAAGGCCTGGCCGACGGGAGCCGCGGGATCGAGCACGCCCTCGAGACCGCTGCGGCGCTTGCCGGGCTCGCGGTCGAGACCCACCAGAGCTCGCATGGCAAGGTCCGGGTCGCCGTGGCCGAGGCCGCGGCAGCCCTCGAGGTGGGCGAGCAGGCGGGCCTGCGCCTTGCCGTACCCTGCGACGGGCACCACACGCAGGGCGACCGCGAGGTCCACGCTGTTCCAGGCGTCCTGGGGATCGCGAGCTCGCGCCTTCTCGAAGAAGATGCGAACCACTGTCTTCTCGCGCTCGTCCAGCACGGCATAGCCAATCGTCGAAAGCTCCACCCGGGCCTGGGGCAAGAGCCGCCGCACCTCCGTCACCGACTCGAGCCTGCGTCGCAGCGGGCCCTGGCTCAGGTCCGAAGCGAAGGAGGGGATCTTGTCGACGGCGAGGAGCTTCTTCCCCCCGCCCGCTCCTTCCCCGCCCGCGATCGGCCGCAGCGCCAGAAACGTGGCGCCGTCGTCCTCGTGACTCGAGAGCCGCAGCCCGGCTGCGTGGAGCCGCCAGTCAAAGGTGTCGTAGCAGGTGAAATGGACCGCGCTGCGCGGCAGCGGGGAGAGGGTGAAGGCCTTGCGCAGGTGGGCGACGAGCGTGCGCTGGGCAGCGCCCGGCCCCAGGCAGAAGACCACCTCGCCACGCTCCTGTAACCCGAGCCACGAATTCTTCACGGAACTCCCGAAGAGGGGGGCGCGTCCTACCGATACGACCCGACACCAGTATGGTACTCTCTCGATGGTCCGCAGCGCCTTCCCCCCCGAGGCGTCTACTCCGGTGGGGGCAAGCAGCATGAAGGTGCATCTCGTCCGCCACGCGCGGGCGATACCGCGAGCCGACTGGCGGCGATCCGGCGAGGACGACCTCCGCGCGACCAGCGGGGGTGTTCTCGAGCCTGCCGCCGACGAGCTTGCTCGAGCTGCGTCGCGAGACGCCGCCGACCGCCAATCGGAGCCGTCGCACTTCTTCGACTCCGAGGAGTATCAGGAGCTACGGCCGCTCAACGACACTGGCCGCGCCCAGGCGGACGCCCTCGCCGAGCATTTGCTGGGCGACCCGCCCGAGCGGCTCCTCGCCAGCCCCGCCCTGCGCTGTCAGCAGACTCTCGAACCCCTGGCTCTGGCCCTGGGCCTGCCGGTGGAGGTGGACGACCGGCTGGGAGACGGAGAGGCCTTGCCGGGGCTCAGCGAGCTGGTTTCCGAGCTGGGCGCTACACCGGCTGCGCTCTGCACCCACTCCGCGCTCATCGCGGGCTTTCTCGAGCTGCTGGAGCTCAGCGATGAGACCGAAGAGGCCGGCCCCCTCTGTCGCAAAGGCGCCGTCTGGACCCTCGAGGGCAGCGGGAGCCTCGCCCCCCAGCGCGCATCCTACTTCGAGCCATCTCCGTCCGAGAAGGGCCGCAGCAAGAGCTCTCCTTTGCGGCGCGAAGTGGCCCGCCCGCGCAGCGTGCGCGCCGCGGTGCTCGACATGGGGAGCACCTCCTTCACGCTGCTCATCGCCGACGTGAATCGAAACGGTGTCATCCAACCCGTGGTGCGCGAGAAGGTGATGCTGCGCCTGGGTGCGGTGATCGCCAGCCAGGGCAAGATCCCCTCCGAGGTCGGGAACCGGGCGGTCGAGGTCGCACGAGAGCTACACCGCATCGCAATCCCGGAGAAGGTCGAGCACTTCCTGCCGGTGGCCACCGCTGCCCTGCGCGAGGCCCGCAACGGCCGGAAGCTGGCCGAGAAGATCGCCAAGGCGGTGGATCAGCCGGTGCGGATCCTCGAGGGCGAGGCCGAGGCACGACTCATGTTCGGCGCCTTTCAACAGCGTCTGGCGCTGGGCCGCCAGCCGGTGCTGGGTCTCGACCTGGGCGGGGGAAGCCTCGAGCTCGCCGTGGGCAGCGGCCGCGGGATCGAGAGCGCATGCACCCTGCCCCTCGGCGCGGTGAGGCTTCAGCACGAGCTCGTGAGCTCGGACCCCATGCGGCCCCGCGACGCACGCCGCATCCGCACTCGCGTGGAGGAGGCCCTCGCTCCCCAACGCAGCGAGCTGCTGCGTCGGCTTCCCGAGCGCATGGTCGTCGCCGGCGGCACGCCTCGGGCCATCGCGCGCCTCGTGGCCGCCGAAGGCGGCGCAGACTCGGCGAGCAAGGCCCTGCCCAGCGAGATTCATCTCGCTGAGCTGAGCAGGATGGCGACGCGCCTGGTGGCCACTTCCCACCAGGATCGGCTCGCCATGCCGGGTATCCGCCGGCGCCGATCCGACCTCCTCGCAACCGGAGCCCTGGTCCTGGTCACCGTGGCCGAGGTCCTCGGCCTCGAACACTTCACCTTCTGCGACTGGGGCCTGCGCGAGGGCGTGCTCCTCGACCTCATCGCCAAGACGCCCCCACACGGCGTCGCCTAGTCTTCCTCCCAGTCAGAGCCTGTCTTCGAGGGCCGCGCAGATGGTCTCGATGACCTGCACCCGGGCGTAGGGCTTGTGGTTGGCGGGGATCAGGTGCCAGGGCGCGTGGCTCGTGCTGGTGCGCGCGACCATCTCCTCCACCGCCTGCTCATATCCGGCCCACTTGCCGCGGTTGCGATAGTCGTCCTCGGTGATCTTGTACTTCTTGTAGGAGGTCTGCTCCCGGGCTCGGAAGCGGGCCAGCTGCTCGGCGGGGTCGATGTGGAGCCAGAATTTCTGCACCACCATCCCGGCCTCGGTGAGCTGCTCCTCGAAGTCGTTGATCTCACGGTAGGCGCGGCGCCACTCGGCCTCACCCGCATAGCCCTCGACCCGCTCGACCAGCACCCGGCCGTACCAGCTGCGATCGAAGATCACCATATGCCCCTTGCGCGGTAGCTGCCGCCAGAAGCGCCACAGGTAGTGGTGCGCCGCCTCTTCGGGAGACGGTGCGCCGACCGCCACCACCCGGGTGCGACGCACGTCCGTGGCGCGCGTAATGCGGCGGATCACGCCCCCCTTGCCGGCAGCGTCCCAGCCCTCGAAGACCAGCGCCGTCGTGACGCCCTTCTTCTGAGCCTTCTCACCGAGCTCGAAGAGCCGCGTCTGTCCCGCGGCGAGGCGCTTCTTGTACTCCTCGCGCTCCAGCCGGGCGCCCAGGTCGACGGTGTGAAGAATGGAGCTGTTTCCCGGCTCCTGGCTCGGAGCAGCGGCCGGAGGCGGCGGCTCGGGTGGCGCCCGATCCAGGCGCGCGCGCAGGGCGGCGAAGAGGGTCTCGAAGACGCTGAGCCGCAGGGTGCGGCGGTCGCTGCCTTCGACGAGGTGCCACGGGCTCTCGGCCTCGTCGGTGACCTCCACCAGGCGCCGGGCCGCCTCCATCACCTGTGTGTAGCCGTCGTAGAGCTCCTGGGATTCCGCGCCGATGCGCCACGCCATCCGGCGGTTCTTCTTGGCCTTCTTGATGCGTTTCTTCAGCGCCTTCTTGGGCACGTGGATCCAGAACTTGAGGACCAGGGCTCCGCCCTGGGCGAGATCGGCCTCGAAGCGTGCGATGCGCCGCAGCTGGCGCTCGTAGCCCTCGCGATCGACACGCTCCCGGAGATAGCGGACCAGCGCGTCCGCCGACCATTCATCGGCGAAGACCGCCATCTCGCCGGCGCCCGGTAGCCGCCTCCAGTAGCGCCAGAATTCCGGCCGCTCGCCCTCCTCGTCGCTGGCCTCGCCCATGGCATGGAGGGCCACGAAGCGGCCGTCCATGATCTCGCCGACGGCCGTCAGGATCTCGTGCACGCCGAGCCAGTCGTCGCCGCACACGACGACGATCACCGGAAAGTCCGCCTCGCGCAGATCGTACTGGGCGTTCACGAGCTCGACGCGCAGCTCGGGAATGCGGCGCTCGTACTCTTCCTTGCCGATGCTGGCTCCGGTCTCAGCGGTCTCGAACATCTAGGGCTCCGGCGTGATCAAACTGCTCGCGCAACTGTAACAAGCCTCCCCGTCCGAGGCGCAGCAGCCTGCTAAGGTGTGATTCGCCCGAGAATCGGCGCAAGAGCGCGGCATGGCCCCCGGCATCGGAGCATCGAAACATGAGCGAGAAGCTGATCCGCGTCGACATGAGCGACCAGAGCGTTCAGGTGGTCGACCTTCCCGAGGACTGGCAGTTGCTGGGAGGGCGGGCCCTGTCGGCCCGCATCCTGCTCGAAGAGTGCGATCCGGCCTGCGACCCCCTCGGCCCCGAAAACGTTCTCGTCTTCGCGCCCGGAGCCCTGGCCGGTACGGCGGCGCCCACCTCGGGGCGCATCTCCGTGGGCGCCAAGAGCCCGCTCACCGGCGGCATCAAGGAGGCGAACTCCGGCGGCAATCCGGGGCAGCACCTCGCCAAGCTCGGATACCGGGCCCTCATCGTGACAGGCCAGCCCGCGGATCCCGCGAAGCGCTACGGCATCGAGGTCGACACGCCGGGGGCGCGGGTCGTCGAGCGCGGCGACCTCGCGGGCCTCGGCAACTACCCCGCCTGCGCGAAGCTCGCCGAGCACTACCCCGAGAGCGCCTCCTTCATCAGCTGCGGCCCGGCCGGCGAGCAGCGTCTCAGCGGAGCCTCGGTGGCGACGACGGATCAGGACAATCGCTACCCGGCACGCCACGCAGCCCGGGGCGGGCTCGGCGCCGTGATGGGCGCAAAGGGCCTGAAGTTCGTCGCCATCGACCCGGGACGCAGCCGTGCACGAACGCCGGCCGACCCCAAGCCCTTCGGCGCCGCGGTGAAGCGCTTCTCCAAGCACTACATGGAGAGCGACAAGCCCTTCGCGACCGGCACCAGCACCATCGTCCCCGCCGCCAACGGCATGCACACCTTTCCCCACAAGAACTTCAGCGAAGGCCAATCGCCTCACGCGGCCGAGCTCGACGGTGCGCGCATCATCGACAGCTTCGAAGAACGCGGCGGCGGCATGCACAACTGCCTCACCGGCTGCATCGTGCGCTGCTCCAACGTGGTCCACGACAGCGCGGGCGAGTACAAGACCTCGGGCCTCGAGTTCGAGACCCTCACCCTGCTCGGCTCCAACATCGACATGAAGAGCTGGGAGCAGGTGGCCGAGCTCGACCGCCTGTGCGACGACGCGGGCCTCGACACCATCGAGACCGGCGCAGCCATTGGCGTGCTCATGGACGCGGGCCGCATGCAGTTCGGCGACTTCGAGGGCGTGCAGGATCTCTTCGAGGAGCTGCGCAAGGCCAGCGAGCTGGGACGCGCCATTGGCAATGGCGCGGCGGCCGTCGCGGCCCTGGTGGGCCACGGGCGGGTCCCCGTCGCCAAGGGCCAGTCCCTTCCCGCCTGGGATCCCCGCATCCTGCGAGGCGCCGGCGTCACCTACGCGAGCAGCGCCATGGGGGCCGACCACACGGCCGGCATGCCCGGCGCCTACGGCCTCGACGACGCCGCGACCGCGCAGCAGTCGCGGGAGGAGCAGATGCGCATGGCGGTGATCGACTCCTCGGGCTTCTGCATGTTCGCGAAGCCCTCCATGGACGACGTGCGCGAGTTCTACGGCGCCTTCTTCGGGTGCGAGGTCAGCCGGGACGACATCGCCCGCTATGGCTGGCAGGCCCTCTGCGACGAGTGGGAGTTCAACCGCCGCGCGGGCTTCACGGCCGAGCACGACGTCTTGCCCAGGCTCGTGTGCGAGGAGCCCATCGGCCCCACGCAGGCGGTGTTCGACATCTGCGCCGAGGCCATCGCGAGCGTGAAGCAGTGGCAGGCGCCCAGCGAGAAGTTCTACAGCAAGCGGGGCGCCGCCTGACCCCCTCGTGGATTTGCGCGTCACTGGTGCACTGGGGTCGGGGACGCAGCGGAGGAGCCGTCGTGGGGCGAACAGCGACCGGGTCGAAGCGGATCGCGTAGCTGGCGCCGCTGAGTCGGGCAGGACGCACGACCCGTTGGTCTGGGTGTCGCTGGGGCTGTCGGCTGTGCTGCCGAGTATTGCGATCCTGGTATCAATCTACCAGGGCCACGAGACTCGAACGAGCAACCGCGTGACGGTGAGGCCGTCGGTCAACTGTCAAACAGCTCGGAATGGCGTGCAGATTATCCCGATCCGGTGCCCGGTGCGGCTACCGGGCCCCGGGGCGGTGGGTGCTGCGGCGTAGCCTCGTCAGGCAGACGAGAGACGTCAGGGCGGCGATGCCCTGGCCGGTGCTCGACGGCTCGGGAACCACCGCGAGGGCCTCGAGCTCGAAGATGTTGTCCAGGATCACGAAGAGAACCTGGGTACCTGCTTCGCGGTCGACACGATACAGCACTCCGTCCCCGGTGCCGGCGATCAGGGCGCCGTCGACCGTCACGACCGCGAGCTCCGCATCGCTCGCGGGATCGAGAGCATCGATGGGAGTCTGTGCTCCCGTCGCGTAGTCGATGTCGATCGCCAGCGACCGGTCTTCCCCGCTCGGGTCGTCGGCGAGCGCCAGGAGGTCACCGTCCACATCGAGGCTGAGGTCATTGACTTCTCCGGCATCCATGAGTGTTGCGAAAGGCTCCTGCTGAGCGAGATCCCGGTCGTAGCGGATGATCTCCCCAGCACTCGTCCCGACGAAGATCCTCCCGTCCGCTCCGACGGTCATCCGATCGCCGTCCGAGATCCGATTTCCGGGATTCAAGGCGGTAACGACACCGCTCGCGGGGTCGATCTCCTGCAGAAGCGCGCCCATGTGCTCTTCGCCCGCGATCGAGCCACTCAAGAGAATCGTGCCGCCCCTCTCGACCGCGAGATCGTAGACGAAGTGCCCCTCGCCGAGGGACGTCAAGCTGCTGCTCTCAGTGAGCGCCGGATCCCAGCGTTGGAGGTAACCGTCCCAGGAAGCCGTGAGAATCCGGCCGTCGGACTCCACCGCAATGAGAGACTCACCCCCATCGAGCAGGTTCCCCGCGTTCAGCGGTGTCTGCTCGCCGGTGGTCGGATCGATGTGAACGAGCAGAGATCTCGAGATCCCTACGTGCCCGAGCGCGACGATGTCACCCCGCTCGAGGGTGAGGGCCCGAGAGCGGGGCGGCGCCGGGACGATGCTGACGTCGTACACGCCGTTCACTTCTGTCAAGGTGACGAAGGGTTCGGCCTCGCCCGACTGGGGATCCATCCTCACGAGCACGCCGGACTGCTCGTCCGCCACCAGCACGGTTCCGTCGGGCTCGATCGCGATCTGCATCGACGGGTTGTCGTCGGTGGACTGCTGGAACGGCGCTCCGGCGTTGATCGGTGTCGTAGTGCCCGTATCGGGATTCACGCGAACCACCAGCCCCCCTTTTTCAAGGACCGAGGGAGCCGATGACCTGCCCGCGGCCAGGATGTCACCCGCTGCATCCACCGCTGCGTCGTTCAGCCAGACCAACTCGCTCACGATTGCCAGGGAAGAGAGCTCCCCAAGCCGACTCACACGAATCAACTCGGGGGGCGACCCCAGGCCCTCGTCGTCGGTCGCCATCAGAGCCGTGCCATCCGGCTCCAGTGCGAACGCCTCGAAGTCCGTGAAGCTGGGCACCAGCATGAGGGGGTTGACGACCTGGCTGGAACCATCCGCCGGATCGACGCGAATCACCTGATAGCCGATCAAGTCATACTCATCGGGCGTCTGGTAGATCGGCGCGTATCCGAAGGCGTTTCCGAAGGAATCGATCGCCAACCTCTCGAGCCCGACCGGCGCGACCACACTCGACTGGCCGGTGCTCGGATGGATACGCAGCAGGCCGGAATTTCTATTTGCGAAGAGCACCGTACCGCCGACTTCGGCCACGATGGAGCCCTCGTCGATGGGCGTGCCGGTGGCGATCGCCGTTTGCGTGCCGGTCACGGGATCCACGTGGAGAAGTGTCGGATCGGGGGATCCGGTGATCGCGACCAGGACGATGATGTCTCCGGGCTCGGGCTGCACTGCTTCGGGCGCACCGGCCTGTGCCGGTCCGCACCACATCGAGATCGCGGCTCCGACACATGCGATCGAGTTCGTCAGGTTCATTCTGTCCTCGCAGCTCCCCTTCCCATCTCGGACGAGTCGCCGCGTGTGGCCCAGGGGAGGCCCGCACGCGAGCTCATGAATACGCCCAGCAGATACGTATCGGAGCATTGGGCGGGCGGCCTGAGCACCCAGGGCCGCCGGCACCCCGAGGACTGCCAGGGAGGGCCGAACACGCGGCGATGTAGTGGAATTTGAATTCTCTGGTGCGGCTCGAAGCGGAGCCGCGACCGAGCTCACTCGGCCTGGGGCGGCTCTCGTTGCGGTCCGCCGCGGTATTCCCGCGCGGAGCAAGCGGCCATCGCGAGCGTGAAGCAGTGGCAGGCGCCCAGCGAGAAGTTCTACAGCAAGCGGGGCGCGGCCTGACCTCACCGGTCTTCACATCGAGAAACACGAGTATATTCGAATAGTTAGAAGATCCCGAGCGATCCCGCGGAAGCGCTGTTCGCGAACCGCTCGAGCTCGGATCGATTCCTGTTGTCTCCGTATGCGTACAACGTATACTCGTCGTTTCGAGGGTTGCTGCGTCGC
This sequence comes from Deltaproteobacteria bacterium, assembly GCA_019310385.1. Taxonomy (GTDB): domain Bacteria; phylum Myxococcota_A; class UBA9160; order UBA9160; family UBA4427; genus JAFDEK01. The sequence continues at coordinate 21,002 of JAFDEK010000035.1, read as the reverse complement.
CGGTGCACGGGGGTCGGGGACGCAGCGGGAGAGCCATCGTGGGACGGACAGCGACCGGGTCGAAGCGGAACCGACGGCGAAGGGAAGGCACGGATGGAGAATCCGTCCCCCTCAGCCGCGACGCAGTGCTGGCCAGCGCCCTCGACGTCATCAACCACGAGGGCGTCGAGCGATTGACCATCCGTCGCCTCGCCGAGGCGCTGGGCGTCTCCCCCATGGCGATCTACCGCCATGTGACGAACAAGGCCGACCTGCTCGACGGCGCCCTCGACTTGCTCATGCGCGACGCGCGGGTCACGGCCCATGACGAAGCCGATTGGATCGACTGGCTCTGCGAGACCTTCCTGCGCATGCGGGCGACCCTGCTTGCCCAGAGTGGCGCGCTGGCGCTCATCATGAGCCACGCTTCGCTCGGATCGCAGGCGCTGGGCGTCATGGAGGAGGTCCTCGCCAAGCTCTCGCAGCGGGGCATTCCCCCGCTCGCAGCCGCCCGCCTCTTCCACCATTTCATGAGCTACACGCTGGGCTCGATCGCGATGCTCGGCCCGATCCTCCAGCGGGATTCCGAGCTCGCGGACCCGCAGGAGCGGACCCGCAGGATCCGCGCGAGCTTCGAGCTGCTCTCGGGGAGCCAGTTCCCCCAGGTGACCCACCACGCGGCCGAGCTCGCCGCCGCTTTTCGAGACGAGGCCTTCACGAGTGAGATCCGACGCATCGCGAAGGCCGCGACCCCAGGCGAGGAGCACCACTGAGCCGCGCCCGACGAGGGCGGCCCCAGGAGGCTGGAAGCATGGAAGTGAAAGAGCGCGCGATCGCCGCAGACGAGCTCATTCGGCCCGACTCCAAGGTCTGGTTGGAGGCCAAGGCCGAGCCCGTCGACCTCACGGGAGTTCCCGTGTCGATGCAGCCCACGGCCTTCATCTCCAACAGCTGGACGGGCAAGCCGGTGGGCGTCGTCACGGGTCTCACTTTCAGCGCTCTGCACAACGGCGAGGACATCGCCCTGCGCCTCGAGTGGGCCGATCCCAGCCAGGATCTCGACATCGATGACAACGACCACTTCCCCGACGGTGCGGCCGTGGTCTTTCCCATGAAGGACGACGCGCCGCTCATCACCATGGGCTCCCCCCAGCAGCCGGTGAACGCGTGGCACTGGCGCGCGGATCGCCCAGCGGAAGCGCGCAACAACGTGGCGACCGGGATCGGCACCACCCGCGTGACGAAGGGCGCCGAAATCCGCACCGCGGCCCGCTACCACGACGGACACTGGCAGGTCGTCTTCGTCCGGGCACTGCGCCGGAGCGGCGTCGAGAGCACGATCCAGCTCGCCGCCGGCCAGACCACCCCGATCGCGTTCGCGGTCTGGGAAGGGAGCAACGGGGAACGCGGAGGCTTGAAGTCCTTCTCCCCCCGGTGGTACGACCTGCACATCGGTTAGACGCACCCCGAATCGCGAATTAGAGGAGCTTTCATGCCGAAATCTCAGACGGGTCGAGCGATCGACGAGGACATCCAGCGCCCCCGGCGTCAGCTCGCCATGGTGTTCGATCTCAACAAGTGCCTCGGCTGCCACACCTGCTCGATAGCGTGCAAGACCCAGTGGACCGGCGAAGAGGGCATGGAGAACATGTGGTGGACGGTCGTCAACACCATGCCGGGCAAGGGCACTCCGAAGGACTGGGAGCAGATGGGGGGCGGCTTCGACGACCAGGGCGACGCCAAGCCGAGCCGCCTGCCGGGCCGGGAGGAGTTCGGCGAGGCGTGGAAGTTCAACCACGAAGAGGTCTTCAAGGGGGGAGGAGGCTCGTCCACACACCTCCAGCCGGACGGCGACCCCAAGTGGGGTCCCAACTGGGACGAGGACGAAGGCGCGGGCGAGTATCCCAACTCCTACTACTTCTACCTGCCGCGAATCTGCAACCACTGCACCCACCCGGCCTGCCTCGAAGCGTGCCCGCGCAACGCGATCCTCAAGCGAGAGAAGGACGGCGTCGTCCTCATCAACGAGAAGAGCTGCAAGGGCTATCGCTTCTGCATGTCGGCCTGCCCCTACAAGCGGATCTACTTCAACCCGCTCAAGGACACCAGCCAGAAGTGCATCTTCTGCTTCCCGCGCATGGAGAAGGGGGTCGCGCCCGCGTGCGCGAGGCAGTGCCCGGGCCGCATGCGCTTCGTGGGATACCTCGACGACGCCGAAGGACCGGTCCACAAGCTGGTACACCAGTATGGGGTGGCGCTGCCGCTGCACTCCGAGTATGGCACCGACCCGAACGTCTTCTATGTACCGCCGCTCTCACCGCCCCGCCTCGACGAGGAAGGCCGGGTCATCAAAGAAGAGCCCCGCATCCCCATCGATTACCTCCGCCACCTCTTCGGCAAGCGCGTCGACGGCGTGCTCGCGAAGCTGCAGGATGAGATCGCCAAGAAGAAGCGCGGGGAGAAGTCGGAGCTGCTGGACACGCTGATCGTCTATAGCTGGCCGAAGGACATCTTCCCCGACTTCGCCCAGGACCCGGCCGAACTGCCGGTCCGATCCTGAGGAGACCATCATGGCACGAGGCATCGATCGGCGCGCCTTCCTGAAGGGCAGTGGCGCCCTGGTGTTGTCGCTGAACCAGCTCGGCTGGGTGCTGGGAAAGGCGGAGGTCGGCTACGCGGCGCCCCTCGCCGGAGACGCCGCCGGCTACGCGGGCTTCGAGGACCTCTATCGCAAGAAGTGGAGCTGGGACAAGATCGCCAAGAGCACCCACTTCGTGAACTGCTGGTACCAGCGCAATTGCAGCTGGAACGTCTATGTCAAGAACGGGATCGTCTGGCGCGAGGAGCAGTCCGGCACCTACGAGCAGGTCGATCCCAACATCCCCGACTTCAATCCGCGGGGCTGCCAGAAGGGCGCCTGCTACAGCCAGCGCATGTACGACGCCGGGAGGCTCACCCACCCCCTCAAGCGGGTGGGGGAACGCGGCGAGGGGAAGTGGAAGCGGATCTCCTGGGACCAGGCGCTGGACGAGATCGCCGACAAGTACGTCGACGTGGTCACCACCGACGGGCCCGGGGCGATCACCTGGGATCCCGGTACCACGAACGCGGGCGGGGGCGCTTCCATTGCGACCCACCGCCTGGGACACATCCTGGACACGCCCCTCATCGAGGTCAACACCGACGTCGGCGACCACCATCCCGGCGCCCAGACCACGGTGGGGAAGATCTCCTTCTCGGGCTCCATGGACGACTTCTTCTACTCGGATCTCATCCTGATCTGGGGCGGCAACCCCGTCTACACCCAGATCCCGAACGCCCACTTCATCAACGAGGCGCGCTACAACGGCGCCGAGATCGTCGCCATCGCACCGGACTACAACGCCTCTTCGGTACACGCCGATACCTGGATCGGCGTCAATCCCGGCAGCGACGCCGCGCTGGGCCTCTCCCTGTCCCAGGTCATCATCTCGGAAGGACTGCACCAGGATGCGTTCATTCGGGAGCAGACCGATCTGCCGCTCCTGGTGCGCAGCGACAACCAGCTCTTCCTGCGCGGGAGCGACATGGAAGAGGGAGGCAACGAGGAGCTCTTCTACGTCTTCGACGAGAGCAGCGAACAGGTCCAGCCCGCCTCCAAGACCACTCTCGCCCTCGAGGGCCTACGGCCCGCTCTGGAAGGCGAGTACAGCGTCGATACCCGGGAAGGCCCGGTGAAGGTCACCCCGGTCTTCCACATGCTGCGCAAGCAGGTGGACGCCGACTTCACTCCGGAGCAGACGGCCGCGATCACCGGCGTCCACCCGGACGAGGTGCGGAAGCTGGCGCGGCAGATCGCCAAGGCGCGCGCGGCGGTGTGCGTGACCCAGTCGAGCTTCTCGAAGTACTACCACGGCATCGAGATGGAGCGCTGCCAGATCCTGGTCCTCACCCTCTGCGGTCAGATCGGCAAGAAGGGCAGCGGCATCACGGGCTTTCCGGCGCTGGCGCCCGATAACGGCTCGACCCTGGTCCGGATGCCCGGCAACCTTCCCCTCTCCATCGGCGCTCTGTCCGTCATCAAGGACATCCTGCCCACCTTCGTCAAGGGCAAGTGGAACGGCAAGACCGACGAGGCCATCCTCTACGAAGTCATACAGGACATCTACCGCGACGGCAGCTACGTCGCGGGCAACCTCTTCTACTATCACGTTGGCCTCCAGGCCCTCTACGGCAGCTCGGCGAAGTACGATCCCAGCATGAAGCGGGAGCTGAAGGACTTCCTGGAAGAGTCCTACGAAAAGGGCTGGCAGATTGCCCCCGCTCCCGTCAAGCAGCGCATCTTCTTCGAGATGGGCGGCAACATCCTGCGGCGGGCGAGGGGCTACGATGTCCTCGAACGGACCTTCGCGAAAGAGCTCGACCTGCTCGTGACCCTGGATTGGCGCATGAGCAACACCGCGCTCCACAGCGACTACGTGCTGCCCGCCGCAGGCTGGTACGAGAAGGACGACATTCTCTGGGCCACGCCCCTCGCTCCCTACATCCACATCATCAGCCGGGCCGTCGAGCCCATCGGCGACTCCAAGGCGGATTGGACGATCCACTGCCTGATCGCCAGGGCGATCCAGGAAAAGGCGAAGGAGCGCAACGCTCTGCACTTCACCGACCGGGCCGGGAACGAGCGCAGGCTCGATCAGGTGTACGACAACTTCACCTTCCAGGGCATGTTCAACGAGGACAACCCCGAGGCGATCCTCCAGGAGGTTCTCGAACGCACCGAGAATCTCGGCGGCATCGACTGGGCGACGATCAAGGAGAAGGGCTTCCAGCGCGTGACGGGCCTGGGCATGAACTTCATCAACATCGGCAACGCCACCGACATCGAGCCCAACGAGACCATCACGGCCAACACCTGGCACACCGACAAGAAGCTGCCCTGGCCGACCCTCACCGGGCGCATCCAGTTCTACATCGATCATCCCTATTATCTCGAGCAGGGGGAGCAGCTGCCCGTCCACAAGGACAGCCCCAAGCTCGGCGGGGACTACCCGCTCCAGCTGGTCGGGGCCCATACCCGCTGGTCGATCCACGCGGCGTGGCGCGACAACCCGCAGATCCTGCGCCTCGGCGGACGCGGGGAGCCGACGATCTGGATCGGCAATGCGGACGCGGCGGCGAGGGGCATCCAGGATCACGATCGCGTCCGGGTCTACAACGACATCAGCGAGTACGAGACCCTGGCCAAGATCGTTCCCAGCCTGCGGCCGGGCGAGGTCATCGTCTACCACGCCTGGGAGCCCTACCAGTTCAAGAACCGCAAGTCCTACGGCGCGCTGACCCCGAACCCCATCAATCCCCTCTCCCTGGCCGGCGGCTACACCCATTTGCAGCCGCTGCCCGAGGCGAATACGCCGGGGCCGACAGACCGGGATACACGGGTCGAGGTCGAGAAGATCGCCGCGGCGTAGGGCCCGACTGGCGGTGCCGCAGGGACACGATAGTCTCGCGACTCGCGCTGGCCGAGTTGCACCGCCTTGCTGCGCCGGCGCCGGCGACGAGGAGCTGCCGTGTCCATGAGCACCCTCTCCCTCGCGTTGATCTTCTTCTGCGTCGTCACGATCGTGGTCGGCATCTACAAGATCCACTCCCTGCCCGGTGACATCGCCCGAAAGCGTGGGCATCCCCAGACGGACGCGATCACGATCTGCAGCATTCTGGGGCTGATGGTCTTCCCCTTCTGGATGTTCGCCCTCGTCTGGGCCTATGCGGGTGTGCTGGGGACCCCCTATGAGATCCCCGGGCCAGCCGCGCAAGCGGGCTCCGGGAGCCCGGAGGCCACCGCAGGACCTGATGCCGACGACGCTTCTGCTTCGGGCGAGCAGGAGGCCTGACTCGTGGAGCTCCTCGTCACCATCGCCTACTTGTTCCTGATCCGGCTCGTCTTCTTCGACTGGAAGCTGCTGAAGTTCAACGCCGTGTGGGGGCTCTTGCTGGCCGGCCTCTGGTGCGCCGCAGTGCTCACCGAGGTCATCATGCTCGGTCAGTACACGCCCTACACGAAACAGATGACGGTGAGCAGCTACGTGCTCGAGATCGCCCCGGAGTTCGGCGGCATCGTGAAAGAGGTGTACGTCGAGGCGAATACGCCGATCAAGCGGGGCGATCCCCTCTTCCAGATGGATCCCCAGCCCTGGCAGGACAAGGTGGACACGCTCACGCCCCAGGTTGCCACCGCCCAGCGCAACTATGACGACGCCGCGGCGCTGGTGCGCGCCAAGGTCGAGCGCGAGGTGGCCCTGGTGAAACGCCTCGACGAGCTCAACAGCCTCGAGGCGGAGCTCGACAAGGCGCAGTACAACCTCGCCCACACGACCCTGCGCGCGCCGGAGGACGGCTATGCGGTCAATCTCCAGCTGCGGCCCGGCGTCTTCATCCGGATCAAGCGGCCGGTGATGACCTTCGTGAGCACCGAGTCCCTCTACCTCGCGGGCGTGATCCCCCAGGTGGCGGCCCAGTGGGTTCGCGCGGGGGACCGCGCCGAGGTGGCCCTCGACATGTACCCGGGCCTGGTCTTCGACGCCCGGGTCAAGAGCGTCGTCTTCGGCTCGGGCGGCGCGCAGTTCACGCCTTCGGGCCTGCTGCCGGAGATCCGCAACCTGCACGCGCCGAGGAGCTTCGCGGTGAAGCTCGAGCTGGACGGCGACTACCCCGACCATCCCCTGCGCTTCAGCGCCAGCGGCACCGCGTCGATCTACACGGAGAAGGCGGCCGACGCCTTCGTCTTCCTGCGCAGGCTCGAGCTGCAGTCCGAGAGCTACCTCAACTACCTCTACAATCCCTTCTGAGGCGGCGGAACCGGGCGGAGCAGGGCCTCCTGCACACTCGAGGCCACCAGGGTCCCGGCTCGCGTGTAGAGGAGGCCCCGGCCCATGCCGCGGGCACCGTGGGCGATGGGGCTGTCGAGCTCGAAGAGCAGCCAGTCGTCCATGCGGAAGCCGCGGTGGAACCAGAGCGCGTGGTCGATGCTCGCCGTCTGCAGCTCGGCCATCCGGTAGGGGTGGGGGTGCAGTGCGGGAACCATGATCGCGTAGTCGGACGCGTAGGCGAAGAGGCACTGGTGCAGCACCGGATCATCGGGCAGCTCGCCGCGCACACGCATCCAGCAGCGAGCGCCCGGCGGCTTGATCTCCGGCGAGAAGAAGGCGAGGCCCCCGACACCGCGGATCTCCACCGGCAGCTCGAAGGGGATTCCCGACTCCTCGTAGCCCGCCGGTGTCATGGAGCGCAGCAGTACCCGCTCGTAGGTCTCGCCCGCCGGCGGCCCCACCTCGTCCATGGGGATCTGGTGCTCCGGGCCCGGCTCGGCATCGTGGTAGGAAAGCGACATCTGCATGATCGCCTCCCCGCTCTGGTGCGCCGTCACCGCGCAGGCGAGGAAGGAGCGCGAGCGACGCAGCAGCGACACCTCGAAGCGGATCGGCTCCCGCGGCGTGCCGCGGCGCAGGAAGTAGGCGTGGAGAGAGTGGGCGAGCCCCGCCTGGGTCGTCCGCTGTGCGGCGACGAGCCCCTGCGCGAGCACCTGCCCTCCGAAGAGGTGGAGACGCGCGCCGTCGGTGTCCGGACTCAGGGCCTCGTAGGCCTGATCGCCCAGGTCACGCAGATCGAGTGCGTCGAGGAGACTCTGTAGAGCGGGATGCACGGGGTTGCCCAGTCTATCACCCGGGAGAGCCGCCGGCATGGCAGCGGCGAAAGGCGGGCCGACGACCCGGGTCGGAGCGCCCTCGCCTGTCTCCGAGTTGGATTCGCGCGGACCGGGAGGTGGTGGGCGCCGCGCACACGGTCTAGCTTTGCGCAATGGCCAAACGCATCCTCGTCGTGTTGGGACTGCTCCTGGCGCTCTTCCTCGGCGTCCTCTACGTCCTCGGACTCGGTGTCTTCGTCGAGCCCCCGCTGGCGGGCGAGGCCGCGGCCCGGGCCGTGGCCAGCGAGGTCATTGCCGAGCGCTCGAGGCATCAGCAGAAGTCTGCCCGCGAGATCGGAGTCGCGAGGCCGAAGCAGATCCTCTTCGGCGATCTTCACGTCCACACCACCTTCTCCTTCGACGCCTTCCAGATGAGCCTCCCCATGGCGGGGGGAGACGGCGCCCACCCCGTCGCCGACGCCTGCGACTACGCGCGCCACTGCGCGGGACTCGATTTCTGGTCCATCAACGACCACGGCATTACCCTGACGCCGCGACGTTGGGCGGAGACCGTCGACTCCATTCGCCAGTGCAACGCCGTCGCGGGCGACACATCCAACCCCGATCTGGTGACCTATCTCGGCTGGGAGTGGACCCAGGTCGGAACGACGCCCGAGAACCACTGGGGCCACAAGAACGTCATCGTGCGGGATCTGGATGACGGGCGTATTCCGACCCGGCCCATCACCGCTGGAACACCGCCCGGCCTTCCCTCGGTCCAGGAGGGCGCGCCCTCCCCCTTCGCCCTCGGCCTGGTCGCCCTGCTGGCTCCGGATACCGGCGGTACGGAGTTCGCGCGCTACATGACCGAGACCATGAGCATCCCCGACTGCCCGAGCGGCGTGCCGGTACGCGACCTGCCCGTCGATTGCCGCGAGGTCGCGCCCACGCCGGGAGAGCTCTTCGCCAAGCTCGACGACTGGGGCTTCGAATCCATGGTGATCCCGCACGGGACCACCTGGGGTTACTACACCTCCCTCGGCTCCTCTTGGGACAAGCAGCTCACCCTCGGCTCCTCTTGGGACAAGCAGCTCACGCCCGAGCAGCACGACCCCGCGCGACAGAGCCTCGTCGAGGTCTTCTCGGGCCACGGCAACTCCGAGGAGTTTCGCAGCTTCCGCGAGGTGGTCCTCCACGCCGACGGCACCCGCTCCTGCCCGAAGCCCAACGAGAACTACCTGCCCTCGTGCTGGAGGGCGGGCGAAATCATCGAGGCGCGCTGCCTCGCCGACGCCGTGCGGGCGGAGGAGTGCAGCGAGCGCGCCGGGACCGCGCGCCAGAACTTCGTCGACGCCGACTTCAACGGGGGCTCGGCCACGGTGGGCGCCAGCGAGGTCGCGGAGTGGCAAGACGCGGGACAATGCCGGGACTGCTTCCAGCCGGCCTTCAACTACCGCCCGCGCAGCTCGGTGCAGTACATGCTGGGCCTCGGCAGGCCGGGCCCGAGCCCGGAAGACCCCGCCCAGCGCTTCCGCTTCGGCTTCATCGCCTCCAGCGACAATCACTCGGCACGGCCGGGCACGGGCTACAAGGAGGTCGCGCGCACCGAGTTTACGGAGACGCGCTTCGGCAACTTCCCCGACACGCCGCTCGGGGCCGGCGCCGACACGGTGCAGCGCAGCGAATCGCGAAGGGTCGAGGTGAGCGAGATCCTCGCGCCCTTCCTCGTCTTCGAGACCGAGCGACAGGCCTCGTTCTTTCTGAACGGAGGCCTGGCGGCGGTTCACTCCACGGGACGGGACCGCGCTGCGATCTGGGACGCCATGCAGCGCAAGGAGGTCTACGGGACCAGCGGCCCCCGCATGCTCCTGTGGTTCGATCTGCTCAACGCTCCGGGCGGCCACCCCGCGCCCATGGGCAGCGAGGTCGCACTGGGCGACACCCCCATCTTCCAGGTGCGTGCCGTCGGCTCCTTCGAGCAGAAGCCCGGCTGCCCCCCCGACGCCCTCGGCGCCATGGCGCCGGAGCGCATCGAGCGTCTGTGTCAGGGCGAGTGCTACCACCCCTCGGACCGGCGCCGCCCCATCAGCCGCATCGAGGTGATCCGCATCCGTCCCCAGCAAGACGCCGGCGAATCGATCTCGACCCTCGTCGAGGACCCGTGGAGGGTACTCCACTGCTCCGGCGATCCGAGCGGCTGCCAGGTGGCCTTCAGCGACGACGAGTACCGCGACTCGGGGCGCGACACCGTCTACTACGTGCGCGCCATCGAGGCCCCCAGCCCCGCCGTCGGCGCCGACCCCCTCGGCTGCCGCTACGACGAGGCAGGGCGCTGCATCGAGGTGAACCCCTGCTTCGGACGCCCGGCCGACGACGAGTGCCTCGCCGAGACCGAGGAGCGAGCCTGGTCGTCGCCGATCTTCGTCGACCACGCGGGGGGCTGAGCGAGGGGCTGAGCAGAAGCCAGCACTGGAACACAGTCGCCGGGCCATGATAGGGTGGAGGCGGGAGATCGCAGCCGATGGCTCAACTCAGGATGCGACCGCGCTTCAGGCTGGAGATCGCCTGTGGCGTCGACGAGATCATGGAACAGCTGCGGGGTCGGCTCGAGGATAACGAGCAGGGCCTGGTCGGCAGCTTTACCCGACGCCACGGGGTCCTGAAGATGCCAGACGGGCGGCGCCAGTTCTGGTCCCCCCAGCTCGGCATCACGGTCGAATCGATAGAAGGCGAAACCGCGCGCGCGCACCTGATGGGCGTCTTCGCCCCTCACCCGCACATCTGGCAGGCCTTCATCTTCATCTACGGCATAGTGACCTCCCTGGGCTGCTTCGGGACCATGTGGGGCATCGCGCAGCTCTCGCTGAACCGCACGCCCTGGGCCCTGGCCTCGCCCGTCGCCGCCTTCGCGGTCTGCGCGTTCGTCTACGGCGCCACCTTGATCGGCCAGGGTCTCGGCGCCGGGGAGATGTACCGGCTGCGCACCTACCTCGACGACTCCATCGCCGAGGCGGAGCGCAGGTGCAGCGAGCGTCCGAGGACCGCGAGGGACAGCGCTCAGCTCTGAGCCCTGACCGCGGCGCCACTCGTATCCCGAGGGGCGCTCCGAGATCGACGCGAATCACCCCTCTTCGCGCCGATCAGGGGCTGCCGATCGCGCGGGTGGGACCGATAATGTCCACGCCCGATGCTCCGCATGCGGATCCACGGGCGTCGGATGGCAACGATCATGTGGTCTCGCATCGCTCCCCTCCTGTCCCCGCCCCACTTCGAGGACCGGGACAAGAACCGGCTGGCCTCGGCGCTGTACCGGGTCCTTCTGGGAACGATGGCGGTCTGCTTGATGAACCTGGCGTTCGGCGGCGCGCTATCGCCGCGCCCCCTTCGCTCGTCTCTCCTGAACCTCTCGTTCTGCTTGCTCGTCGTCGCCGCGATGTGGATCGTTCGCACGGGGCGACTCGGTCTGGCGATGATCCTCCTCGCCACCTCGCTCTGGGTCATGGTCACCTTCGCGGCCGTGGTCCTCGTCGGCATCAACACCCCCATTCTCACGGCTTACCTGGCGGTGGCGGTGCTCGTCGGCTTCTTCTCGGGCACCCGTGCTCTGGTGGCCTATTCGGTTCTGACCTCCGCCTTCATCTTCGTCGCGACCTGGGCCGAGAGTCGCGGCCTCATGCCGGAAACCGTCACCGAGTTCACCGCCTACACGGCGTGGATGTCGCTCACGGCGGGCCTGGCGATCACCAGCATCCTCATCGCCCTCTCCCATCGCGCCACCCGCGACGCCCTGGACGAGGCCCGCCGGAGCGAGCGAACCGCCGTCGAGACCTCTCTCGAGCTCGAAGCCAGCAGCGCTCTTCTCGAGACCCGAGCCCGGCAGCAGGCGACGGTGGCGGAGCTCGGCCAGCTCGCCATGGCGGACACACCGCCCCCCGAGCTCATCGACATCGCGGCCCGCGCCGTGGGGCACACCCTGGACGTGGAGGTCGTCAGCGTGCTCGAGCGGAGCGAAGACGGAGAGGCCTTCCTGCTTCGGGCCGGGACCGGCTGGGACGACGCGCTCCTCGGCAAGACCACCATTCCCATCGAGCGCGCAAGCCAGGCCGGTCACACCCTCCTCGCCGGGGAGCCGGTCGTCGTGGAAGACTGGAGCCGCGAGACGCGCTTTTCCAAGCCTGCGGGCTTTCCCGAGCTCGGCATCGTGAGCAGCCTGTCGGTCGTCATCCAGGGCACCGCGCAGCCCTACGGTGTGTTCGGCGTACACGCCACCTCGCACCGCCGATTCACCGACGACGACGTGCACTTTCTGCAGTCCGTCGCGAACCTTCTGACCCTGCTCATGCGCCGCGTCGAGGTCGACGAGGCCCTGCGCGAGAGCGAGGAAGGGCTGCGCCAGGCCCAGAAGATGGAGGCAATCGGCCACTTTGCTGGCGGGATCGCCCACGACTTCAACAACCTGCTGACCGCCATTCTGGGTTACGCCGGCATTCTCAAGCGGAGACTGGATCCGGAAGATCCCGCGTTCGAGGACGTTCAGGAAATCGATCACGCGGCCAATGGCGCGGCCGACCTCGTCCGCCAGATCCTGGCCTTCAGCCGGCGTCAGGTGCTGCAGACCGAGGTCGTCGATCTCAACGAGATTATTCGGAAGACCAAGGGCATGCTGGAACGGATCCTGAGCGAGGACGTCTCGCTCTCGATCGCGCTGACTCGCGAGCCCGCGACGGTCCGCGCCGATCCGGGCCAGATCGAGCAGGTCCTGATGAACCTGGCCGCAAACGCCCGGGATGCCATGCCCCGCGGCGGCCGTCTCGAAATCGAGACCGCGAACGTGACCCTGTCCGCGCAGGACACCAGGGGTGGGAGCGCCATCGAGCCGGGGCCCTACGTACGCCTGGTGGTCAGCGACACGGGCATCGGCATGAACGAGGAGACCCGGGCCCAGGCCTTCGAGCCCTTCTTCACCACCAAGGAGATCTCGGAGGGAACAGGGCTCGGGCTCTCGACCGTCTATGGGATCGTCACCCAGAGTGGCGGCGAGATCAGCGTCGCGAGCGAGCCCCGGAGCTGGACTCGCTTCGTCATTCACCTGCCTCGCTGCACCGGGGACGAGGATGCACCGGCCGCGCACCCTCACGTTCCGAGCACGCCGCGCGGCGACGAAACGGTGCTTCTCGTCGAAGACGAGCCGCGGGTCCGGAAGCTCACGCGACGCATGATCGAGGATCTGGGCTACGAGGTCATCGAGGCCGCGAACGGCCGCGAGGCCCTGGTGCTGGCCGCGGAGTATTGCGGCTTCCTCCCCCTGCTGGTCACCGACGTCATCATGCCCGAGCTGGGAGGGACGGAATTGGTCGAGCGCTTGTCCGCGATCCATCCCGAGACGCGGGTCGTCTATGTGTCGGGCTATGACGGCCACGCCTTGGGCCAGGACCGCCTGGGGCGCCCTGGAACCGCCTTTCTGCCGAAGCCCTTCACCCGGGAAGAGCTCGCTCAGAAGCTACGCGAGGTCCTCGAGTAGCCCTCAGCGAGAGGAGCCCTCAGCGAGAGGAGACGCCCCGCAAGGGTCCCAAGATGCCCCATCGCCGCCCGCCGAGCAGATCCGCGTTTCAATGCTGGGATGCCGGTGTATATTGAATCGAGGCATGCGTCATCGTGAAGGGCGCCATGGGGTCATGGGACCATAGGAGGGGTATGCAATGGTGGATCTCTCGTCAGTTCAGAATGCAGCCATCCTCAAGGGACTGGATTCCTCCCAACTGGGCCAGCTTGCCGCGATCGCGAGCGAATTGGATACGCGGGAGGGCGAGCGGCTCTTCACGCGAGGGCAGAAGGCGGAGACCTTCTTCATTGCCAAGCGAGGCCGCTTCGCGCTGACGCTTCCACTGCGGGTGCTGGGCGGAGAGACCGACATGGCCGTCGAGGAGAAGGGAGCCCTGGATGCCTTCGGCTGGTCCTCCCTGGTCGAGCCGCACGAGTCCATCTACTCGGCCTTCTGCACCTTCGACGGGACGGTCTTCGCTTTCTCCGGCAGCGAGCTCCGGCAGCTCATGAGGGCCGATGACGCGCTGGGCCGGCGGCTCTCCACGAACCTGAACGCCCTGGTCGCCGCAAGGGTGCGCGCGGCGCAAGACCTGTGGATCGACGAGGTCGAGCACAGCATCGCGCGAGTCAACCACTGGACGCAGAACGAGATGAGCAACCGCCTACACAGCGCAGTGAAGCAGCAGTCGACCGCCGGTGACGGCTGGCGGCACCGGACGCGCGGCGCAGCTCCCGCTGATCGACACTGATCCGCAGACCGTCGGACGAATCCACCGATGCTGGATGCACGTCGTGCAATTGGGGTGCACAAGTCACGGGGATCGCGGACGAATCGCATCGCGCAGCCGACCGACTCTCGAAGCCGCTGCCTGCGCCCGATCTGACACCACTCTGCGCACGAGAAGCGGGGTACTGAAGACTATCCCAGGCGTGGTGTCTCTGGCAGAATCACCAGCGCATCCGGCGCCGCACGTGAAAGACCGATGGTCCTCCAGGCGCCGGACCCCTCGAGTACACCATGAAGAAGAGCGCCCTACTGATCTCCGTCTGCTGCTGCCTGTTCGCCAGCGGTCTCACAGTCCCGGCCGCCTGGTCGGAGACGACCCTGATCTTCGCCGGTGACACGCACTTCGGCGAGAACTATCAGGAGGGCTTCGCGGCGAACGGGGAAGGCAACGTCCTGGTCGACGAAGGCTATCCATGGACGATCGAGAACTTCACTGCGTTCCTCAACGGCGCCGACCACGTCATCGCGAACCTCGAAACCGCAGTGACCGACCTGAGGGATCCACCTTTCCCGTCCAAGGCCTACTCCCACTACGCCGATGTGAACCTGACGCCGCAGAACCTGGCGAGCAACAACATTCGGGTGGTCTCCCTGGCCAACAATCATTCGTTGGATTTTGCAGAGCAGGGGTTGCTGGACACGCTGGCTGCCTTGCAGGCCCATGGGATCGCGTCCTTCGGGGCCGGCCTGGACGAGGCAGAAGCCTCCGAGCCATACATTGAGCAGCTTCAAGTGGGCGGCCAGAGCGTGACGGTGGCCTTCATCGGTGCTTACGAGTTTCGAGCCCACTATGAGGCCGACTATGGGTTCTACGCTGACGAGAACAGCTCGGGCGCCTATGCGATCTGGCTGACCGATATCGAATCCCAGGTCGCCCAGCTGAAGCAGGATCACCCAGGTGTGTTCGTGGTGTTCTTTCCGCATTGGGGAGACAACTACGACTGGAAGACACCATTCCAGACCCGCATGGCCCACGATCTGATCGATGCCGGCGTCGACATGATCATTGGTCATGGAGCCCATATGCTGCAGGAGGTCGAGCGCTATCGAGAGCGGTGGATCATCTACAGCCTCGGCAACCTCGTCTTCCTCTCCAAGGGGCGCTTCTCGTCCACCGGCGCGCCCCCCTACGGACTCGCGATGGAGATGGTCCTGGACGAGGTCGGGTCGGAGGTCGCCGCGAAGTTCCGCCTGTACCCGCTCTTCTCGGACAACCGGATTACCGGCTTCAAGCCTCGCTTCGTCACCCAGAGCGAGTTCGACGAGGTCAGGACCCTGCTGCTGGATAGGCCGGAGTCCGCCACCTGGTCGAGTGGCTACACGGAAGGTCAGAACGCCGCCGGAAACCACTATCTGGAGTTCGGGTTCGACGTACTCCCGCCAGCGGCGAGTATTGCGGCGACGCCGAGCGTCGGCATTGCGCCATTGCAGGTGAGCTTCGATGGCTCGGCCTCGAGCGATCCCGGTGGAGCGCTGGTGGATTGGCACTGGGATCTCGGCGACGGCGCGACGGGCAGTGGCGCGACCGTGAGCCACGCCTATGACGATCCGGGGGTCTACGACGTCACCCTCACGGTGACCGGCAGCGATGGGTCCGTGGATACCGACCGGATCAAGATCGTCGCGGCGCTCGACGGGGGCGGCAGCAGCTCGGACATCTTGATCAACGAGGTCCTGTTCGATCCGCCGTCGGGCGATGACGGTGACGCCAATGGAGACGGTGTGCGCAGTTCGAGGGGAGACGAGTTCATCGAGCTGGTGAATGCAGGCGTCGGTACCGTCGATCTGAGCGCCTGGACCCTCTCCCAGCGGGACGACCTCACCGTGTTCACGTTCCCGGACGGGGTCAGCATCCGTCCGGGTGAGTACGTGGTGGTCTTTGGTGGTGTCGGCAGTGCGGGCTTCCGAGGCTTCGGACGGGACCTTCAGCTCTTCGCCGCGAACCCTGGCGATGAAGACGCGGGGTTTGCGGGCGACGGCACCTCGAACCTGCAGCTGGGCAGTGACAACGTGGTGCTGCGCGATGCCGCCGGGGACGATGCCGCCGAGCTGGTCTGGAACTCCACGGCGCTGACGACCATTGCGACCGATATCTCGGGCCTGTCGGGCAACATCAATGAATCGGTGACCCGTGATCCCGATCTCGGCGCGAGCTTCGCACAACACAGGAGCGTAGGCATCGGCGCGCGCTATTCACCTGGCACGGACAATCTCGGCCATCGAGGCACGCCAGCCAACAGGGCCCCGATCGCGACTCCTGCTGCGACGCCAACCGCGGGCATCGCTCCGTTGGCAATGAATCTCGACGGTTCAGCGTCGAGCGACCCAGATGGCTCGCTCGTGGAGTGGCAGTGGGATCTCGGCGATGCCACGAGCGATAGCGGATCCGCGATAGCACACGTCTATGACGATCCAGACGCCTACACCATCACCCTTACCGTGACGGATCACGAGGGCGCCAGCGCGATACAGAGTATCGATACGATCGTGGTCGGTGAGGACGATGTCGAGAGCTTCTGGCCTCTCGCGGGCGTCGCGCAGGGCGGGTTCGTCGAGTTCCAGCTCGACGGTGTCACGATTCGGGTGAACACGGTCGCCGGGCAGTCTGCGTCCAGGGTGGCCGAGAACATCGCCGACTCGATCAACGCCGAACCAACGCTGGATGCGCTGGGCGTCTGGGCTCTCGCGAGTGGCAGCACCGTGTATACGGTCGGATCGTTCTCGGAACGCGTGATCCAGGATCCTGGATTGCATCCGGTCCGGGTGCCGAATCTATCCGCGCCTCTGCTCCTGCTCCTGGGATCTCTGCTCGCCGGCTCGGGTACGGTCTCTCTCCGGAGCCGACGCAAGGAACGATTCGGAGCGCGCTGAGCCGCGCAAGCACGGCCGCGAGCGCGATCGAACCGGGTGGGGCGTAGGTAGAATAAGCTGGGTTTTGGCTCGACGTCCGGGTATGAACGTTGTGTCAATCCCTACGGGGACACCCCCCGTGGCGGGCCGCTGCGCCACGAAGACAGATATCCTCTCCGCGATGGATCTCCCCAACGACCCAGACTGGCTCGAGTCGATTCGCACCCTCGACGTCCGGAAGTTTCTCACCTCCCCTCGCCACGCCTACCACTTTCGGAAGTCCGGGGACACTCGAGAGAAGATCCGTCGACGGCGAGACGAGGCGCTCGAGACCGATCGGATCTGCGGCAAGGTCCCGATCGTGAACGTCGAGGAAGAGCGCGACCTCGTGGAGCTCCACGACGGCAACGCTTCCGTGGTGGCGTGGCTGCTCTACGCGGGCCAACGAGGGATCGCGCCGACACTGGAGCAGATGCGCAAGGGCTTCGATGAGGTGATCCTGCTGCGAGCCCGCGTTCACGAGAGCGGAGAAGCCTGGCATCCCTTCCTTCCGCCCGAGTGTGCGAACGCGAAGGCGCTGCAAACGGTCATGGACGCCGAACAGGGACGCGAGGTTCCGAAGGCGCTCACCACCGAGGGGGTGCCGGTCTACTTCGACGACCGCGACTTCTTCTCCGGTGTCGACTCATGCGAGCCCCTGGGTTCCGTGGCAGACGACGTGCTCGCAATGATGCGCTGAAGCCAGGCCGAGCGCGCGATGTACGATAGCTCGCCAGCACTCGACGCCCGCCCTTCCGCTACCTTCGATCGATGCCCCGCTTCACGCCCTACACCACTCACCAACTCGATCGGGCATAGGTAGAATTTGCTGGGTTTCGGCTCAAGGTCCGAGTATGAACGTTATGTCAACCCTACGGGGACACCCCCCGTGCCAAGCGAGGCCGCTTCGCGCTGACGCTTCCGCTGCAGGTGCTGGGCGAAGAGACCGACATGGCCGTCGAGGAGAAGGGAGCCCTGGATGCCTTCGGCTGGTCTTCCCTGGTCGAGCCGCACGAGTCCATCTACTCGGCCTTCTACACCTTCGACGGGACGGTCTTCGCTTTCTCCGGTAGCGAGCTCCGGCAGCTCATGGGGACCGACGACGCGCTGGGCCGGCGGCTCTCCACGAACTTGAACGCCCTGGTCGCCGCAAGGGTGCGCGCGGCGCAGCTCCCGCTGATCGACACTGATCCGCAAAGCGACCCGGGAGCCAGCTGACCCGCTCGATCAGTCCGCGGGGCGGTAGAGCCCCTTGCCCGTGATCAGGGGAAGATCGAGGGACGACATCATGCCCGGGGCGTGCTCGACCACCGCGGGAATCGCGTTGACGAGGCGCGTTGCGGTCTGGATCACGCCGGCGACCGCGTGATCACCGTGCCGGTCCTCCATATCCATGGAGATCACCATGCGCGGCTCCCCCTCGATGGTCACGCGGTAGCCCTTGCCCTGGGGCCAGTCCGGCGCGATCTCGTCGCTCATGCGCGTGACGTGCTCGAGCACGATGGCGGGTCGGCCCTCCACGATGCCCTGCACCTCGAAGCGCAGGGCGCCGCAGGTACCGGCCTCGATGGTGCCCATGGGAGTCTCGATGGGCACCTCGGTCGCCACCCGCTCGTGCACCTGGCTGATCTCGTCCAGCTCGACGCCGAGACCCGCCGCCACCGAGCGAATCGTTCCCCCCCAGGCCATGGACAGGATTCCGGGCTCGAGCAGGTAGGGCTTGCTGTCCATGGGCTGACCGAAGCCCATTACGTTCATTACGGTGTCGGCCTGCTCGTAGGTGGCATAGTTCACGACCTCTTGCATGCGCACGCTGTGCCAGTACTCGCTCAGGCCGGTGAACACCAGGGGCATGGTGTCGTTGGCAAAGCCCGGGTCGATGCCCGAGGTGAGGAAGCTCACCTGGCCCTTCTCGCAGCCCGCGACCAGGGGATCGACGAAGGCCGGAATCGGGCACTCGGGATAGACCAGCATCACCATGGATGAGGAAACCACGTTGATCCCAGCCTCGAGAACGCGCCGCATATCGTCCACGGCTTCGACCATGCGGGCCTCGGCGCCGGCGGTGTAACACACGCAGTCGGCACCGGCCGCCAACAGGCCTTCCCAATCCGTCGTGGCCCTGACGCCAGTCGCCTCGTCCAGGCCGCAGAGCTCCGCCGCGTCCTTGCCGGCCTTGTCCGGGTTGTGGACCACCACGCCTGCCAGCTCGAGCTCGGGGTGATTGATGATGGCGCGCAGGGCGTACCCGCCCACGTTCCCGGTGCTCCACTGAATGACCTTGTAGCTCATGCCCTTGCCCTCCCATGGCGGCGTCGGATCGAGGTACGAGGAAGCGCCCTCGCCGGACCGACAGTGTAGCGGGTGCGAATCGGGGCTTGTCAAGATACTTCTTTGATTGCGGATACTTGCGGTGGCGCCCGCGCCCTCCCCGCTGATCCGGCCCGGCCTGCCACGGCAGCGGCTTGACGACGGTTCCGGCACGAGATACAAACAGAATCAGAATCCTGATTCTGTTTTGACGATCCGGGCTTCTGGGGAGGCGGAGACTTGGAGACCCGGAGAAGAGGAGTGGCCCGTCCATGACGCCCGCCGAGGCCGACCTCCAGTGGGTTCGGCCGCCCCAGCAGACCCGGAGCCAGGAGACCCTCGAGCGACTGCTCGACGCCGCCGAAGCCCTCATCGCCGAGAAGGGCTTCGAGGACACGCCCGTCGCCGAGGTGGCGCGGCGTGCGGGCTCCTCGGTGGGCGCCTTCTACAGCCGCTTCAAGGACAAGGACGCCCTCTTCCACGCCCTCTACGACCGCTGGCTCGAGCAGGCGACAGCCACCACCGACACCACCCTCGACTCGGAGCGCTGGCGGAGCGCCTCCATTCCCGAGCTACTGACCGCGGTGGTCGCATTCCTCGTGACGGTCTACCGCGAGCGCGGGGGACTGATCCGCGCCTTCGTGGTGCGCAACCACGTCGATCCCGATTTCCAGGCTCGCCAGCAGCGCCTCTCGCTCCACATCAGCGATCGCCTGACCGCCCTGCTGCTCGAGCGCCAGAGCGAGATCCGCCACCCCCATCCCGAGCGGGCCGCGCGCTTCGGCATGATCCTTCTCATGGGAGCTCTCGAGAGCGTGATGCTCTTCGGAGACTTCCGCTCGCGCGACCAGAACCTCGACGACGAGACCCTCGCCGCCGAGCTCACCCTCGCCTACCTCGCCTACCTGGGCGTGAATTGACAGGAGCAAGTGCCATGACCGCAGCTTCCGATCGCTTCCATCCCTCCCAGCCCGGCGAGGTGCTCACCGTAAGCCAGAACGTCTCCTACAACTGGGAGTACGAGAACTCGCGAAAGCGGCTGGTGCGCCTCTACGAAAACGCAAAGCGCGACCAGTGGAACTCCACCGAGCGCCTCGATTGGAGCGTCGACGTCGACCCGGAGAAGGGCCTCCTGCCCGACCAGGGCATCGGCATCTACGGCACGCCCATGTGGCAGAAGCTCAGCGGGCGGGAGATCGAGCGGCTGCGCCACGAGGCCGTCGCGTGGCAGCTCTGCCAGTTCCTCCACGGCGAGCAGGGGGCCCTGCTCGCCACCGCGCAGATCGTCGAGAGCGTGCCGTGGTTCGAGGGCAAGCAGTACGGCGCCACCCAGGTGATGGACGAGGCACGCCACGTCGAGGTCTTCCGCCGCTTCATCCAGGAGAAGCTCGGCATCGAGTACGAGGTGAACCCGGAGCTCAAGCGCCTGCTCGACCAGGTCCTCACCGACTCGCGCTGGGACATGAAGTTCCTGGGCATGCAGATCATCGTCGAGGGGCTGGCCCTGGCCGCCTTCGGCACCATCTGTGCAACCGCGACGAACTCCCTGCTGCGCGACCTGACCGCCGCCGTGATGGAAGACGAGGCCCGCCATGTGGCCTTCGGCGTGCTCTCCCTGCGCGAGTTCTACGAAGATCTCAGCGAGCCGGAGCGCAAGGAGCGAGAGGACTTCGTCTACGAGGCCTGCGTGCTCATGCGCGACCGCATCTCGAACAAGGAGGTCTGGGAGCGCATGGGACTGGACGTCGAGGCCTGCGTCGAGGCCTCGGACCAGTCCGAACTCGCGAAGCAGTTCCGCTATCGCCTCTTCTCGAAGATCGTTCCCAATGT
>JAFDEK010000123.1 GCA_019310385.1 Deltaproteobacteria bacterium | reverse complement strand
TCACCGGCGCCGATGCGAGTCCAGAGGCGGGCGATATCGGCCCCGTCACACACGATGATCCGGCGTGTCACCTTCCCTCCAAGCCCACGCAGCCGCGGCCCGGCCACCTGCCTCACTGTGCGGGCCCCGAGTCGATCTGTATCGGCTCGGGGCGGGGGATTCGAAAGGGCCCGAGCGATTCTAGCCCTCATTTCCCGGCCAGTCCGGGCCGGACGCGGGGCCGCTTCCCATGTAGGGCCTCCGTTGTGATGGGAATTCAGCCATGGGAATTCAGCCATGGGAATGCGCGGGCGTTCCACGCCCTTGCTCCCCTTGCTGCGGGTATTGGATTCGCTCCTGTGATGTGGCAATCAGTTCGGGGTGAGTTCACGGCGGCGCGGGGCAAGGAGGCGAGACGTGGTCGAGCGGGGAGTTCGGTTGGCAAACGTCGACGGGCGCGCGGCGCTCGTGATCGAGGGCCGTTGTGTCGACGTCGAGGCACGCTCGGCCGGCGCCTTCTCCGCCGATCCCATGGAGGCCCTCGGGCGCTGGGAAGCCTTCGCGGAGTGGGCCCGGGAGCAGGAGCTTCGCGACGAGGATCCCGATCTCGACCCGGTGCGCCTCGGTGCCTGCGTGCCGCGTCCGCGCCAGGTCTTCGCGATCGGCCTCAACTACCGCGATCACGCCGAAGAGGCGGGGCTCGACATTCCCGAGACTCCGATGGTATTCACCAAGTTTCCCTCCTGTCTCGCGGGACCCTACTCCGAGATCGTGCTCACCTCCGATCGCGTGGACTGGGAGCTGGAGCTGGTGGTGGTGATCGGCCGCCAGGCGCGGCAGGTCGAGCCGGATCGGGCCCTCCTGCACGTCGCGGGCTACTGCGTGGGGCAGGACATCTCGGATCGCAGGCTGCAGTTCAGCGACCGGCCGGCGCAGTTCTCCCTGGGAAAGTCCGCCGAGGGATACGGGCCCATCGGTCCCGAGGTGGTCTCCCTCGACGCCCTCGAGGATCCCGGCACGCTGGCGCTGTCCTGCGAGGTCGCTGGTGAACGGATGCAGGAGGGCCATACCAAGGACATGATCTTCGGCGTGCCCGAGCTGATCGCCTATCTCTCGGGCTACTGCACCCTCGAGCCGGGAGACCTGATCTTCACGGGGACGCCGGCCGGTGTCGGATCGGTGCGTACCCCGCGGCGCTATCTTGCGCCCGGCGACATCATCACCAGCGAGATCGAGGGGCTGGGAGGCCTCGTGAACCGCTGCGTCGCGCTGCGCTGAGCCGATCACGGTGGTGTGAGCCCATGGGCAAGGACGACGACGAGCAGGGGCAGGAAGAGACGGCAGAGGAGCTCTTCGAGGTCCCCATCGAGGACGTCCTCGACCTGCATCACTTCCGTCCCTCGGAGATCCTCGAGGTCGTCGATGCGTATCTGGACGCTGCCCTCGAAAAGGGCATCACGGAGGTGCGCCTGATACACGGCCGTGGCAAGGGAGTGCAGCGCAAGGGCGTGCAGAAGCTGCTGGCCGGAGATTCCAGGGTGCTGCGCTTCGAGGAGGCGCCGCCCGGGCGCGGAGGCTGGGGCGCCACGCTGGCATGGCTGCGTCCACCGGAGTAGTGTGCGCGCTTCCGAATTCGAGATCTCGCCAATCTCGCCGGACGGGGTGACCAGCGGGTCCGATCGGGCGCGTGAGACCGAATGACGCAGCTCATATTCGCAGGTGACATCCAGGGATGCGGCGACGAGTTCGACGAGCTCCTGAGCCGCGCCCGCAGGAAGTTCGGCCGCGAGTTCGAGCTGTGGCTGGTGGGCGACCTGGTCAATCGCGGTCCCTACAGCCTGCGCGTCCTCGAGCGCGTGCGCGAGCTCGAGGAGTCGGGGCGCGCTCGGGTCGTGCTCGGCAATCACGACCTCGCGCTGCTCGCCATCTGGCAGGGCCTGCGCGACCTGCGTCCCCAGGATACCTACGGCGAGGTGCTCGACGACCGGGGCGCCGACGACATGATGCACTGGCTGCGGCGGCGTCCTCTGGTCGAGCGCGGCGTCATCGATGACCAGCCCTTCGCGATGGTGCACGCCTCGGTGCATCCCGATTGGGCTCTCGATGAGCTCGAGGCTCGCGCAAAGCGTGTACAGGCGCGTCTCGCGGCGCCTGATCTCTCGGAGCTGCGAGAGCTGCTCGGCGGCGAGGCTGCCGCGGGCGACGGCGAGTTGGCCGCCGATCGCGACCTGCTTTCCCGCCTGACGCGTTGCCGTGGGATCGCGCGGGGTGGGGAGTGGACGAGCGAAGAGCCGCCGGACCGCCGCGATGCCTGGTACGAGCGTTGGCGGCTGGGCCGTCACCCCTACGGGGTCGTCTACGGGCACTGGGCCATGCAGGGGCTGCACGTCGCTCCCGGGCTGCGCGGGCTCGACACGGGCTGCGTGCACCACGGGCGTGGGCGGGACGGCTATCTCACAGCCTGGCTCCCCGGGCTCAAGACGACCAAGCGGCGGCGGCGCGGCCTCGCGCCTTTCGACACGCCCGACGAAAGGCTGTGGCAGATCCCCGCTCGACGCCGCTACTACGGCGAAGACTGAGCGGGCGAGGACTGAGCATCGCTCGCCGACGCGGGCCCGCTGCGGGAGGTCTTCTCGGACCCGGGAGCCTCGGCAACTGATCACGCCCGATTGTCACGGCTAGCTGCACCCCACGGGGCCACTTCCTTCGTTCGTCTCTTTGCCATCTCTTGGCCGTCTCTTGGTCGACTCTCTTCCGTCTCTTTACCGATCCGGCTTAGTGACCCGGCCTCCCCGCCCGACCCTGCAGAAGTCTCTTTGCTGCGCCCGGGCTATGCTGACCGACCCTCGTTCGCAATTCCGAGGAGGAGTCCGCGATGCCCACCGTACTGATCCCCGCTCCCTACCGGGCTCCCACCGGCAATCGGGCGGAGATCGAGGTGCCGGCCGGCAGCGTGCTCCAGTGCCTCGACGCTGTGGAGGCCCGCTACCCGGGCTTCCGGGAGCTGGTCGTGGACCAGAAGGGAAGTGTCCATCGCTTCGTGAAGCTCTTCATCAACGAGGAGCAGATCGACTCGAAGGCTCTCGATGCGAAGCTGGGCGAAGGCGACCGCCTCGAGGTGCTGGCCGCCCTCGCGGGCGGCTGAGCGGCCGACAGGTCTGATAGAGTAGAGCGTCTCTCGAACATCTCTCGAACACCAAACGAACATCAACCAAACATCAAAGCGCGGAGGTGAACATGTCCGGAGGACCCACTGGCGATCGCATGTTGCGGGTCGACATGACGACGCAGACCGTTTCCTACGAGGACTTCCCCGAGGAGTGGAAGTTGCTGGGCGGCCGGGGCCTTTCGGCGAAGATCCTGACCCGCGACTGCGATCCGACCTGCGATCCCCTGGGCCCCGACAATGTGCTCGTGATGGCGCCGGGCGTGCTCGCCGGCACCGCAGCGCCCACCTCCGGTCGCATCTCCATCGGGGGCAAGAGCCCGCTCACCGGCGGCATCAAGGAGGCGAACTCCGGCGGCAACCCGGGTCAGCACCTGATGAAGCTGGGCATCCGCGCCGTCATCGTCACCGGCCAGCCCGCCGATTCCGAGAAGCGCTATGGCCTCGAGCTTTCCGAGAACTCCGCCGAGGTCGTCGAGGCAGACGCATACAAGGGCATGTGGAACTACGCCTGCTGCGAGAAGCTCCTCGCGGCCGCGTCCAAGACCGCTTCGGCGATCTCCATCGGGCCCGCCGGCGAGCTGCGGATGACTGGTGCTTCCGTCGCCTGCACGGACCAGGACAAGGAGCGCCGGCCCGCTCGCCACGCTGCCCGCGGCGGTCTGGGAGCCGTCATGGGCTCCAAGGGCCTCAAGTGGGTACTCGTCGATCCCGGCAAGCTGCCCGCTCGCAAGGCGGCCGACTCCAAGGGCTTCAGCGCTCTGGGCAAGTCGACCACGAAGGCCTACCAGGAGGGGCCGCAGCTCTTCAAGCACGGTACCTCGGCCATGGTCCCCATCGCGAACGTGCTGAACACCTTCGTGTACAAGAACCGCACCGAGGGCCAGTCCCCCGATGCCCAGACCCTGGACGGCGCACGTATCGTCGAGAGCTTCGAGGAGCGCGGCGGCGGCATGCACAACTGCATGACGGGCTGCATCGTGCAGTGCAGCAACATCGTCCACGACGCCGAGGGCAACTACAAGACCTCGGCCCTCGAGTTCGAGACCCTCACCCTGCTCGGCTCCAGCTGCGCGGTGCAGAGCTGGGAGGACGTGGCCGACCTGGATCGCCTGTGCGACGAGCTCGGCCTCGACACCATCGAGACCGGCGCGGCCCTCGCGGTGCTGATGGATTCGGGCGGCATGGAGTGGGGCGACGCCGGGGGGATGAAGAAGCTCCTCGAGGGAATCGCCGACGGCGGCGAGCTCGGCAAGGCGATCGGCGACGGCGCTGTGGCGATGGGCAAGAAGACGGGCCACAAGCGCGTCCCCCACGCCCGCGGTCAGGCGATCCCGGCCTGGGATCCCCGGCCCCTCAAGGCAACGGGCGTCTCCTACGCGACGAGCCCCATGGGCGCGGACCACACGGCTGGCCTCATCGTGAACCCCGCCCTCCCGCCCGAGGAGTTGGCGCGGGCCTCTCAGGAGAGCCAGCTGGTGAATGCGGTCTGCGACTCGTCGGGGCTGTGTCAGTTCCTCCAGCCCAACCTCGACGACCTGCGCAGCTTCTACACCGTCCTCTACGGCGAGGAGGTGAGCCGGCAGCAGATCGCCGACATGGGCTGGGAGATCCTCAAGGAGGAGTGGGCCTTCAACGCCGCGGCCGGCTTCACGGCCGCCGACGACTGCCTGTCCGACGACATGGTGAACGAGGGCATCGGGCCCGACAACTCCCTCAAGTTCGACGTGGATGCCGAGACCATCGCGGCCACCAAGGTGCGCTGCGACTCCCGCGACGAGCTCTTCGAGGTACGCGCCTCGGGCTGAGGTCTGCGCCCGTGCGTACGGTCGCGATGGAAGGTGGGATGCGCGACGTTCGCATGAAGGGCTTCGCGGAGCGGGCCGACGTCGAGGTGGTGGATCGCTTCCTCAGCGATCACACTCGACCCCTCGCGGTCGAAGAGGTGGCGCTGCTCGAGTGCGCGGGCCGGGTGCTCGCCGAGGAGGTGAGCGCCCGGGTGGACGTGCCGGGCTTCGCCCGCTCGTCCATGGACGGCTACGCGCTGCACGGGGAGGAGAGCTTCGGCGCCTCGTCCTACGACCCCATCCCCTTCGCGATCATCGGTCAGAGCCTGCCGGGCGCGCCCTTTGCGGGCGAGGTCGGGTCGGGTCAGGCCGTGCGCATTATGACCGGGGCACCCATCCCGGCCGGCGCCGACGCGGTCGTCATGGCGGAGGTGTGCGAGGAGGAGGCGGAGAAGCTGCTCGTTGGCGAGGCGGTCGCGCCCCACAAGAACGTCGGCGCAGTGGGGGAGGACATCCGCTGTGGCGAGGCGGTGTTGTCCCGGGGCCGGCGCTTGCGCGCCCAGGACGCCGGCCTGCTCGCCTCCATCGGCCAAGGGAGTGTGCGCTGTTATCGTCGTCCCCGGGTGCGCCTCGTCGTCACCGGCGACGAGCTGCTGCCCGCCGGCAGCCTGCCCGAAGGGCCGCACATCGTGGACAGCAACTCGGTGGTACTGCGCACCCTCGTGGCGCGAGACGGCGCGGAGCTGCTGCCCTTCGAGATCCTGCCCGACGACCCCGAGCGCATTCGCGACGCCATGGCGGACCCGGAGGCCGACGTCGTCCTCGTCACGGGCGGGAGCTCGGTGGGGATGGAGGACCACGCGCCGCGCCTGCTCGCCGAGCTCGGAAGCCTCGACTTCCACGGCATCTCCATGCGGCCCTCGAGCCCGACGGGCCTGGGGCGCATCGAAGACCGCTTCGTCTTCCTCCTGCCCGGTAATCCCGTGAGCTGCCTTTGCGCGTACGAATTCTTCGCCGGCCCCACCCTGCGCGGGCTCGGCGGCCGCTCCCGCGCCTGGCCCCATCGCAGCGTGTCCCTGATGCTTGCGCGCAAGATCGCCTCCGCGGTGGGGCGCACCGACTATGTGCGGGTCGCGATCGAGAAGGGAAGAGCGCTTCCCCTCGCGACCTCGGGCGCCTCCATCCTCTCTTCCACGGTGCGCGCCGCGGGCTTCGTCGTCGTGCCGCGCGAGCAGGAGGGGATGCCCGAAGGAGCAAGCGTGGAGGTGTCGCTCTACGACGAAGAGCTTCCTTCCGAGCTCTGTGATCCATGCTGATGGTTGGAGCAGCGAAGCAATGAGGCAAACCCAGTTTCTCGAGGTGGTGGATCGCGACGAAGCCGACGCGCGCTGGCGCCGGGCGATCGACGTCTCGGCCCGGGAAGCCGAGGAGCTGCCCATCGAGCGGGTTCTGGGGCGGGTCCTCGCCGAGGACGTGCGTTCGGAAGTGGACGTCCCTGGCTTCGATCGCTCCAACATGGATGGCTTCGCGGTGCGCGCCGCCGACACTTTCGGCGCCTCGGAGGAGGAGCCCCAGCGCTTCGCCCTCAACTCCGAGACCATCCCCACCGGCGTGATGCCCCGTCTCGAGGTCACCCAGGGCACCGCCACCCAGATCGCAACGGGAGGCGTCCTGCCCAGGGGTGCGGACGCGGTCGTGCCGGTCGAGCACACCGACATCGAGGAGGCCAGCGAGGAGGCCAGCGAAGAGAGCGCAGAGGAGAAGGGAACCCTGCTGGTGCGCCACTCTCGGGTTCCGGGCGCGGCCATCTCCTTTGCGGGGACCGACATCGGCTGCGGCGAGACGGTGCTCTTTGCGGGGACGCGGCTCAGCTCCCGGGAGACCGGGCTGCTCGCCGCCATCGGGCGCTCGAGGGTGCGGGTGGTGCGGCGGCCGCGGGTCGCCATCCTGTCCACTGGCGACGAGATCGTGCAGCCCGGCGAGGCCATGCGGCCGGGGCTCGTCTACGACAGCAACGGGCGCATTCTCGCGGATGCGGTGGAAGAGCTGGGCGCCGAGGCCCGCTTCATGGGCGCCTGGCGGGACGACGTGGATGACCTGCGCGAGGCCTTGCAGAGCGCGCTGCGCGAGTCCGACGTGGTGCTGCTCTCCGGCGGCACCTCGAAGGGCGAGGGGGATCTGAATGCCGTCGTGGTGGCGGAGCTCGATCCCGGCGTGCTGGTGCACGGGGTGGCGCTCAAGCCCGGCAAGCCTATCTGCCTCGCGGCCGAGGGCAGCAAGCCTGTCGTGATCCTGCCCGGCTTCCCCACCTCGGCGATCTTCACCTTCCACGAGTTCGTCGCGCCGGTGATTCGCGCCATGGGGGGGCTCGCGCCGGCTGCACGTGAGCAGGTGGAGGCGCGCATGGCCCTGAAGTGCGTCTCCGAGCGCGGCCGCCTCGAATACCTCCTGGTGGGGCTGGTGCGCAAGCCCGAGGGCGGCCTCGCCGCGTATCCGATGGGGAAGGGAAGCGGCAGCGTCACGGCCTTCAGTCGGGCCGATGGCTTCGTCCGCATCGGGCGCAATCGGGAGATCGTGGAAGAGAACACCCAGGTCGAGGTGACCCTCGTCGGGCACGAGCTTCCCATCGCGGACCTGGTCGTGATCGGGAGCCACTGCGCCGGGCTCGATCTGATCGCGAGCGCCCTCGCCCGTGAAGGCTTCACCGTCAAGCTGCTCGCGGTGGGGAGCCAGGGCGGGCTCGCGGCTGCGCGACGCGGCGAGTGCGACGTGGCTCCCATCCACCTGCTCGACACCGAGAGCGGTAGCTACAACGAGCCCTTCCTCTCTGCAGGAATGCGCCTGCTGCCCGGCTACACCCGCATGCAGGGCGTGGTGACGCGGCCCGAAGAAGAGCGGGACACCGACGCACTGCTCGCCGACGAGGGCCTGCGCATGGTCAATCGCAACCGCGGCGCGGGGACGCGGGTGCTCATCGACGAGCTGCTGGGCGAGCGGCGGCCGCCCGGTTTCGCCTACGAGCCGCGCTCCCACTACGCCGTGGCGGCGGCGGTCGCCCAGGGGCGCGCCGACTGGGGGGTCACCATCGAGACCGTGGCGCGACAGTCACAGCTCCGCTTCCGCGCCCTGCAGAGCGAGCACTACGACTTCGCCGTTCCCGAGGCGCGTTGGGAGCGCCCGGCGGTCGCCGCGCTCCGGAGGCTGCTGGCTTCGGGGAGCGAGCTGCGTCGCCGGCTGGAGGAGCTCGGATTCCAGTCGCACTGAAACTCGCGCGGCCGCTTCGCGGCCCCCGGGCGGCGGCAAAACGCTGCAGCTTGCCGGCGGAGGAGACGATGAGCCCTGTGGCGCACCCCGCCGGGCGTTGCCCGGCAGTGGGGGGCGCGTTAGCCTTTCTGGGAGCGATGCAGAGCGCCCTTCCACAATCCCAGCGCGCATCCTTGCACGGCCTGCAGGGATCGACGCGCCCATTTTCCAACCCTCGTCCCAGTCTCGGACCGCAAGCGCGGTCCAATACGGCATCGGTGCGGCAGCGAGGCGGTCTCGAGCCGAGCTACGCCTCGCGCGGCGGAGGCGCTGTAGCGCCCTGTGCCCTCGGGCTCCGCACCCCAATGGAGTACGTGTGTCGGTCCTGATCTACCTCGCGATCATCGTCGTGTGTCTCGTCCTCTCGGCCTTCTTCTCGAGCAGCGAGACCGCCTTGTTCCGGTTGCGCCGCCACGAGATCGAAGAGGAGGTGCAGAGCGCCCGGGGCCCGGCGGCGGTTGCGGTGCGCGAGCTCATCTCGTCTTCGTCGCGACTCCTCTTCACCATCCTTCTGGGCAACAACATCGTGAACATCCTGGGCGCCTCGGTGGCCTCGGCCCTGGCGATCCGCTACCTGGGCCCGGAGATGGGCATTCCGGTCGCGACACTGGTGATGACCGCCCTGGTCCTGATCCTGTGCGAGGTGCTCCCCAAGGCGGTGGCGGCGGGTCACCCCCTCGGCATCGCGCGCTTCGTGGGTCTGCCTCTCTACATGTTCCACGGCATGCTGCGCCCGATCCACGGCCTGATGGATCACTTGGTCGAACCCCTGGTGCGTCGCTTCACCCGTGGCGCCGGAGAGGGCGGCGACGTCCTCACCGCCGAAGACGTACTGCGCCTGGCGCGGGAGGTGGTCGAGGAGGAGCACGGCTCGCCCCTGGCCATCATCGGCGCCACTTCGGCGGCGGCCGAGATGGACGTGCGCGAGATCATGGTGCAGCGCACCGAGATCGTCGGCTTCCCGTCGGACATGCCGCCCGCGGACCTGCTCGAGCGCATCCTCGAGGAGCGCTACACCCGGGTGCCCGTCTACGAGAGCTCCATCGACAACATCCTCGGCATCATTCACCTGAAGGATCTCATCAAGCTCGTTCGCGGCGAGAGCGGTGACCTGCAGGGCATTCTCAAGCCGGTGCTGCGGGTGCCCGAGCGCAAGCCCATCCTGCGTCTGCTGGCCGACATGCAGCGCGCTTTCTGCCACGTCGCCATCGTCAAGGACGAGTTCGGTGTCACCCAGGGCCTGGTCACCCAGGAGGACATCCTCGAAGAGATCGTCGGCGAGATCCGGGACGAGTTCGACTTCGAAGAGCTCCTCACGATACGCAAGCTCGGCAACGGCAACTTCGAGGTGCTGGGGCGCGTCTCGGTGCTCGACTTCAACCGCGAGTCGAGCTGGCAGATTCCCGCCGAGAAGGGGGACACCATGGCGGGTCTGGTCTTCAACACCATGGGCCGCGCCCCGCGCAAGGGAGAGAGCGTTCAGGTCGGAAACTACAGCTTCGTGTGTCTCGACGTGTCGGGCAGCCGCGTGACCCGCCTGCGCGCCTCCCACGAGCCCGGCGAGCCCAAGACCGACTCCGAGGACCAATAAGCGCCCCGCCCCGGAGCACCTGGCATGATGCGCACGCTCGCACTGATCCTCACCGTTCTGACCGGCTTCAGCGGATTGGTGTACGAGGTGGCGTGGCAGAGGTACCTCGCCACCCTGCTCGGATCCCACAGCGAGGCCACCGCCGCCGTGCTCGGCATCTTTCTCGGCGGGCTGTCGCTGGGTTACTCGCTCTTCGGGACTCTCACCCGTCGCGTCGTCGCTCGCGCGGACGCGGCCGGCCGGCCTCCCCGCCTGCTGCTCGTCTACGGCTGCCTGGAGCTCGGGGTCGGCGTATATGCGCTGGTCTTCCCCTGGCTCTTCCGCGGCGTGCGCGTCCTCTCCTACGCGATCCCCCACGGCCCGGCCGGTGCGGGCTTCGCGATGGACGTCCTGCTGTGCGCGCTGCTGATCGGACCGGCCGCGGTACTGATGGGCGGCACCATTCCCATCCTCACCCAGGCCCTCGCACGTAGCCTCGAGGACGCGACGCGCTTCCACGCCCTCGTCTACGCGACCAATACCGTGGGGGCCTTCGCGGGGGCGCTCGCCGCGGGCTTCCACCTCGTTCCCCGCCTCGGGCTCGAAGCCGTCATGCTCGCCATGGGCGGGATCAATCTCGCCGCCGGCGCGATCTTCGTGTTGCTGGGTCTGCGCGGCCGCGCGGTGGCGTCCCTCGAGCAGGGGAACGAGGAGTCGGCGCTTCGGGTCGAGGGCTTCCGCGTCTACGCCCTCGTCGCGCTGCTGACCGGCTTCGCAACGATGACGATCCAGACCACCATCATCCGCCTGGGCGCCAGCGCCTTCGGCTCCTCGCAGTTCACCTTCTCGATGGTGGTGGCGGTGTTCGTCGCGGCCATCGCGCTCGGCAGCTTCCTGGTCTCGACCTTCACCCGCATCCCGACGCGCTTCGTCGTGCTGAACCAATGGGGGATCGCACTCGCCTTCCTGGCCCTCTACCCCGTGCTCGACCAGGCGCCCTATTGGGTGCACGTGATCCGCACGCTCTTCCGCGACAGCGACGCCGCCTTCCTGGCCTACCACCTCCTCGGCTTCTTGCTGGTCCTCACGGTCATCGGGCTCCCGGTCCTGTTCTCGGGCGCCTCGCTCCCGCTGCTCTTTCATCACATGCGACGCGAAGTGGGTCACCTGGGGGATCTGGCCGGCTATCTCTACAGCTGGAACACGGTGGGATCGCTACTGGGCGCGCTGGTCGGCGGCTACGCGCTCTTCTTCTGGCTCGATCTCGACCAGGTCTTTCGCGTCGCCGTCGCCTCCCTCGCGATTGCCGCCATGCTGCTGAGCATCCGGGCCCTGGCCTGGCGGCCCGTGGCCGCCCTCGCGCTGGCGCCGGCGCTGCTCGCGCTCGCCCTCCTGCCGCGCTGGGATCCCGAGCTCCAGACCTGGAACCTGCTGCGCATGCGCGAGCCGACGCCGGGCGTCTACTCGGGGCCGGAGGCCTTCCTGGCCAGCCGTCAGGCCGCCACCGCTCCGCACATCGAGACGATCGCGCACGTGGACGACCCCACCACCAGCGTGATCGTGCAGGAATGGACCTATTCGGACCAGAGCCGCTCCCGGTCGCTCATCACCAACGGCAAGGGAGACGGCGACACCCGGAGCTCTTACCGGGAGTACGCGTTGCTGGCCGCCCTTCCCGCCATCATGGCCGAAAAGGCCGAACGCGCATTCCTGATCGGATGGGGGATCGGGGTCACGGCGGGGGAGCTCGCCTCCCTCGACGAAATGCAACGCGTGGACGTCGCGGAGATCTCGCGCGGCGTGACGGAGTTCGCTCCCCTCTTCGATACGCCCTTCGTGCAGGCGTCGAAGAGCCCGAAGATCCATGTGATCCACAGCGACGCCTACCGGGCGCTCATGCGTTCGGACGAGAGCTACGACCTGATCGTCTCCCAGCCGAGCCACGTGTGGGTCTCCGGCGTGGAGCTGCTCTTCAGCCGGGAGTTCCTCGAGGCGGCCCGCAGCAAGCTGAACCCGGGTGGCGTCCACTGCCAGTGGCTCCAGCTCTACGAGATCGACGACGACGCCATTGCGCTCGTGTTGCGCACCTACGCGGAGGTCTTCGACCACGTGTCCGCCTGGTACGCCGACGGGCACTCCCTCGTCCTGCTCGGCTTCGAGAGCCCGGACCGGGCCGCCGATCCCGACCGCCTCGCCGAGCGCCTGGCGCGGCCCGATCTTCGCGCGGTCCTGACTCGTGCGGGCGTCAAGAACGCACCTGGGCTGCTCGCCCACGAGTACTGGCCGCTCGGCGTCCTCCACGCCGCCGATCTCCGCGGCCCGGTCAACACGATCCTCCACCCGCGCCTGGGCGAGGCCGCGAGCCGCGCCTTCTTCCGGGGCGATTCCGGGCAGCTCCCCTTCACGGGCTGGGGCCCGCCCGCCCGCGTCGGCGCCGAGCACTCCCTGCTGCGCGGCTGGGCGCAGCGCTCCGGCGGCCGGCTGAGCGATGAGCAGCGAGCGCAGCTGATCGGAGAGGCCTGCAGGCTGCGGGTCGTGAACTGCGAGACCTTGCTCGCTCAGTGGCTGAGCGAGGGTCCCGACTCCGCGATCTTCGATGAGCTCTTTCGTCGGGTCACGAGCTTGCCGCAGTCCATCGGCGCCGCTCGCGTGGGAGAGCTCGCCGCGCTCTACGGCGCTGCGCCGGAGGCGGGCGGCCACGCCGTCGACGCGGAGCGGGCCCTGCGGGCGTCGGGGGACTTCGTGGAGTTCTACCAGCACGGGGCACCCTTCGGAGAGGCGGGATTGACGGCCATCTGGGAGGAGTGCCGCGGTCCGGGCGAGGAGTGCCGCGAAGGAGCCCGGCGGGCGCGGGAGCTGATCGAGACCGGGAAGGAGTGAGGGGATCGGGTCGGCCATCTTCGCGGCATGACACAGTACGGGAGCGGCGGGCGACTCCGCCGCCCTGACGTCTCACAGATCGAGCCCGAAGCCCACGGAGATGCGGAAGTCGTTCTGCTCGGGGACCTTGCCCGCGGCGTGGCGTTGGTGCATAAATCGAAATACGGCAACAGCAACGCCAGTTTCAGGATCTTCTCAGGCACCTATCGCGAAAGATTGGGGCATCCCGAGAGCGGTCA
>JAFDEK010000122.1 GCA_019310385.1 Deltaproteobacteria bacterium | reverse complement strand
CACGGCCTGGAGGAGGTGCACCGCCTGCTCTTCTCGTCGATCCTGGGCGCCTCTCGCACCGACGTCTGGCTCTTCGGGCTCCTGCTGCTGGGAACGGCCATCGGGGTCGCGGCCCTGCACCGGCATCTCGTGCTCTTCGCCATGGATCCCGAAATGGCCGAAGCCGTTGGGGTCTCCGGCCGGCGCTTTCGCTGGGGCACGGCGGTCTGGCTGGGGACGGCCGTGGGCCTCGCCATCCACTCGGCGGGCATGCTCTACACCTTCGGGTGCCTCGTCCTGCCCGCGCTGGTGGCGCGCAATCTCTGCCGGGAGGTGCGCTGGATGTTCCTCGTGGCACCGATCGTAGGCGTCTGCGGCACGGTCGTGGCCTTCGTGCTCGCCAACGCCTGGGACGTGCCGCCGGGGCAGCTCTCGGTCACCCTGCTCTGCGCGCTCCTGGCCCTGGCCTGGGTCCTGCGCGGCCGACGGCAGGCGAGCCTCTAGCCCCTGCGCTTTTCTCTAGCGTCGGCTTCGATTAGTGTCCGCCGCCAGGCGGAAGAATCCGCCTCGAATCCTGGCAGGAGAATACAACTTGCACGGCATCACAGATTCGACTTCCCGATTTCACGTACTCGCCATCGCGGCACTGCTCCTCTCGGCCGCTCCCGGGTGCGCGACCTGGACGCCCGCCAACGCGCCCCTGGCCCACGTGAACCTCGAAGAGGGCTATCGGCCCAACAATCCCGAAAACTTTCGCGAGAGCGGTCACGTGGTCGTCACCCTCGCGTTCTCTGGCGGCGGCACCCGGGCTGCGGCATTCGCCTACGGAGTCATGCAGGAGCTGCGCGACACGGAGATCGTCGTTCGCGGCAAGCACGAGCGAATGATCGACGAGGTGGACACCATCAGCGGGGTTTCCGGCGGCAGCTTCCCCGCGGCGTACTATGGCCTCTACGGCGATCGCATCTACGAAGAGTTCGAGCCCCAGTTCCTCAAGCGCAACGTTCAGGGCGCTCTCATCGGACAGATCTTCCTGCCGAGAAACTTCTTTCGGCTCATGACGCCCGCTACGAGTCGCAGCGAGCTCGCCAGCCAGTACTACGACAAACACCTCTTCCACGGAGCCACCTTTGGCGACCTGGGAGCCGCCAAGGGCCCACGCATCTACATCAACGCGACGGACCTGTCCCACGGCAACCGATTCACCTTCGGCCAGGCTCAGTTCGACTTGATCTGTTCGGACCTCGACCAGTTTCGTATCTCACGAGCAGTCGCGTCGTCTTCTGCGGTTCCCGGCCTCCTGTCGCCCATCACCATGAAGAATCACGCCGGTGAATGTGACTACGAAGCTTCGCCAATCCTCGAGGAGGCGTTGGCGAGCCGGGAATCGGACCCTCGCCGCTACCGGGTAGCGAAGTCCTTCGACGACTATCGAGACGCGGAGAAACGACCCTACGTCCACCTCGTCGACGGAGGCATCTCGGACAATCTCGGGCTGCGCGCTTCCCTCGAGGCGGGCGCGGTCGTCGGGGGATTCGAGAAGCTGCGCGACTTCATGGGAATCCAGACGCCGGACCACGTCGTTCTCATCGTCGTGAATGCCGAAACGGATCCGAACGCCGACATCGATTCGAAATCGAAGCCGCCCGGCCTCTCCGTCCTCATGAACGCGGTCTCGGGTGGGCAGATTCGCCGCTACAACTTCGAGACGCTGTTGCTGGCGGAAGAAGCGATGAAGAGCATCGCGACGCAGATGTCGCAGCCCGGGGCGCCGGTGAAGAGTCACTTCATCGAAGTCAGCTTCGACAGCATCGCAGACCCGGCCGAGCGCAGCTACTTCAAGGGCTTGCCGACGAGCTTCGTCTTGAAGGACGAGGAGGTCGACAAGCTCCGCGAGATCGGCCGAGAGCTCCTGCGCGATTCACCTGCGTTCAAGAAGCTCCTCGCAGAGCTTCGCTGACGCCCTTCGCCAGGGTCGTAGAGGGCAGCTCGGCGAGCTCGCCGCATTGAAGATGCTGCCCTACCCCGTCCTCGAGTTCATCGAGCAGCTGGACGAACTGCCTTTCGACGGAGCCAGCGACCCGGGCTTCGGGGAGTAGGACGCGCCGAGTCACAGCACCAGATCGACCAGCATCGCGAGGAAGAGCACGAAGAGGTACGCGAGGGAGACGCGAAACATCTGGCGAGCCGCGTCATCGCTGCGCAGACGTAGCACTCGAAGTGCGGACCCGACGAAGCAGGCGTTCATCGCCAGGGCGACGGCGAGGTAGAGCTCGCCCAGCAGACCCTGGTGCCAGGGCAGCAGGGTCACGGGTACGAGGCCCAGGGTGAAGGCCAGCATCCAGCGGCGCGCGGCGGGGTCGCCGATCGCGGCGGGAAGCATCTCGACTCCGGCGGCGCGGTAATCGGACTTGCGGTAGAGCGCGATGGCCCACACGTGGGGCGGCTGCCAGACGAAGACGATGGCGAAGAGCATCAGCCCTGGCGCACCGACGCTGCCGTTCACCGCGGCATCGGCGATGAGGGGCGCCACCGCGCCGGCCGCCGAGCCCACCACCGTGTTCCAGGCGGTGCGAGGCTTGAGCCAGATCGTGTAGACGAATACGTAGAAGAGGATGCTCGCCA
The DNA here is from genome assembly GCA_019310385.1 of Deltaproteobacteria bacterium. GTDB lineage: Bacteria > Myxococcota_A > UBA9160 > UBA9160 > UBA4427 > JAFDEK01. The sequence goes on along the minus strand of JAFDEK010000122.1, from coordinate 10,342 downwards.
CTGTGAGCCCCGCCGCCGCGCGGCCGCCAACCCACCCCAGCAGGGCGGTCGCGAGGAGCGCCAGGAGAAGGCCACAGGTGAGGGCGGCGCCGGGAGAGAGCCGGCCCGAAGGCAGCGGCCGCTCCCGGGTGCGCTCCATGCGGGCATCGGTGTCGCGCTCCACATAGGCGTTGAGCGTATTGGCAGCCGCGGCGGCCAGCACGATCCCGGTCAGGATCAGGCACGCGAAGGAGAAGGGGGGCCAGCCGCCCGCCGCCATACCCAGCACCGGAAGCGCCGTGAAGACCACCATGGGAAGCAGGCGCGGCTTGGTGAGGTCCACGTAGTTACGAACGTCGTCAAGAACGTGCATGGCTTCCGATTCGTCCCGCTCACTGCATTCGGCCGCGCGCCACGCGCGGCTCGCGACATCATAGCCAGACCCGGGCTCGTGCAGGCGGGGCTCACCCTTGCCGATCGGAGGACCGCGCGGGAGCGGGCTGCGGCATACTCTCGCCTCTCACGCCGATCACGGGAGAACCAGGACCAACATGAGCCGCCGTCGCAGACCTTTCGTCAACCTGCTGGGGTGGCTCGCGAGCCTGGTCCTGCGGGCCCTCGGCGCGAGCTGGCGCATCCGCTTCGAAGGCCCCAATCCCCTCGAGCTGGGACCGGGCCCGCACCTGGGCGCCCTGTGGCACCGCGGCGCGCTGGTGACCGCCTATCTCTTTCGCGACCGCGGCTTCTCCATCCCCGTCAGCACCAGCAAGGACGGCGATCTCGTGACCGCACTCCTCGTGCACATGGGTTACGCCGAGCCTCCCCGCGGCTCCAGCACCCGAGAAGGCAGCCGGGCGCTGCGCGGCCTGGTGCGGACGATCCGCCGCGGCACCACGGCCGCGGTCCTCACCGACGGGCCGCGGGGCCCGGCCCGCCAGTCGAAGGTCGGCATCTTTGCAGCGGCACGCTTGAGTGACACGCCCATCACGCCGCTGGCCGTTTCGGCCCGGCCCTGCCTGCGCTTCTCCAGCTGGGACGGCATGCTGCTGCCACTGCCCTTCGCCCGGGTCGTGTGCGCCTTCGCTCCCGCCATGGCGGTCGACGCCCACGCACGAGGCGCCGCGGCCATGACGATGCTGCAAGAGCTCGACACTCAGCTAGACCGACTCACCGACGAGCTGGACGACCGGCTGAGCCTGCCTGACGAGAAGCGCCCGCACGAGGTCTGAGCCGCGCGGGGCTCGGCCCCTCGCTCGGGATTTCGGGGTAGCCTATCGCCGCCGACCGGCCATGGAGGGAACGTCCACATGCCTCACGCACCCGCCTACCCCCACGATCCCATCGAGGAGATCGCGGCCGATCTCTTCATGGCGCGCGGCAGCGTTCGCATGAACGCCCTCATGCGCATCACCCGCAACATGGCCATCGTGCGCGATCGGGGCGAGCTCAGCCTGGTGAACCCGATCCGCCTCGACGAGGCCGGCGAGCGAGCGCTGCTCGCCCTGGGCGAGGTCAAGCGGATCCTGCGCCTCGGCCCCTTTCACGGCCTCGACGATCCCTACTATGTCGAGCGCTTCGGAGCCGAGCTCTGGGCCCAGGGCAGATCCGAGACCTACCCGGAGCCCAAGATCGACCAGACCCTCGCCGCCGATCGGCCCCTGCCCTTCCCCGACGCCGAGTTCTTCGCCTTCGAGGGCACCAAGCAGCCCGAATCCGCTCTACTGATCCGGCGGGATCCCGCGATCCTGCTGACCTGCGACGCCATCCAGCACTATGGCGACTACCGCCACAACACCCTGCTCGCCCGGCTCGTGTTGCCCTTGATCGGCTTCCCGAAGACGACCCTCGTCGGCCCGATCTGGCTGAAGTTCATGACGCCGGAGGGGGGCTCACTGAAGAGCGAGTTCGAGCGCCTGCTCAGCCTGGATTTCGACCGCCTGCTCGCCGCCCACGGCAGCCTGCTGGACGGCGGAGCCAGAGACGCCGTGGCCGCGGCGGTACGCAAGGCCTTTCCTGAAAACTGATCCCGAAGACGGATCCTGAAGACCGATCCCGAAGACGGATGCGATCGGGTCGGCCTCACCCGTAGCCGAGCGTCTCCTCCACGATGGTCCGCAGCCAGTCGCCGATGTCGGGGTGATCGAGCAGGCCGACGTCGCGCAGGCGCGTGGCCGCAATGACCTGCACCTTTTCGGCGGACTCCGCCTGGAGCGCGCGCCGCGCGTCCTCCTCGATGTCCACCGAATCGAGGGCGCGAACGATCTCCTTCACCACCGGAATGCCGCTGGGCGCACCCGAGAGCTCGTCGATACCGAGGCCGAGCAGGATGGGGACCGCGATGGGATTGGCGGCCATCTCCCCGCACACCGAGATGGGGATGCCCGCGCGGTCTGCGGCGCGAACGCTGCGATCGATCAGCTTCAGCACGGCGGGATGCATGGGGTTGTAGAGGTGGGCGACCCGCTCGTTGCCGCGGTCGACCGCGAGGGTGTACTGGGTGAGGTCGTTGGTTCCGATGCTGAAGAAGTCGCACTCCTGGGCGAGTACGTCGGCAATCAGGGCCGCAGAGGGCACCTCGATCATGATGCCGACGGGCAGCTTGCGGTCGTATTCGACGCCCCGACCCTCAAGCTGCTCCTTGACCTCCTCGATGATCTCCAGGGACTCGCGCAGCTCGGAGATGCCCGAGATCATCGGAAGCAGGAGCCTTACGTTTCCCTGGGCGGTGGCGCGCAGCACCGCGCGCAGCTGGGTGCGGAAGGCGCGGCGGTTCTTCAGGGTGAGGCGGATCGAGCGGCAGCCGAGCTGCGGGTTCTCCTCGTCTTCGAGACCGATGTTCGGGATGCCCTTGTCACCGCCGAGATCGAGGGTGCGGATCGTCACCGTCCGCGGCGCCATGCTGTTGACGACCCGCTCGTAGAGCTGCTCCTGCTCCTCCTCGCTCGGGAAGCCCCGATGCGCGAGTGCGAGCAGCTCGGTGCGGAAGAGCCCCACGCCCTCGGCGCCGTGGCGCTCGATGAGGCGCAGATCGTTGAGCAGGCCCACGTTGGCGGTCAGCGCGATCCGCCGGCCGTCACGGGTCTCGGCAGGCCGCTCGCGCATGGCGTCGAGGTGCTCGACCGCCACCGCGTACTGGTGCTGGGCGCGGTGATACTCGGCTTGCAGGTTGGCGTCGGGGGAGAGGTAGATGCGGCCGTTGCTGCCGTCGACGACGGCGGTCTCGCCCTCCCGCGCCGAGAGCTGGATGCCCGTGGCTCCGGTCACCGCGGGAATCTCGAGGGTGCGGGCGAAGATCGCGCCGTGGGAGGTGAAGCTCCCGTGCTCGGCCACCAGAGCGGCCACCTTGTCCATCTCGAGGCGCGCGAAGACCTCGGGCAGGATCTGGTCCACCACCACGACGGACCCGTCCTGCAAGGGCTGGTTGTGGTGACGCACGCCGAGGAGCTTCTCCATGACGCGACGCCCGACCTCCTGGACGTCGGCGCCCCGCTCCCGGAAGTAGGGGTCCTCGATGCTCTCGAAGGTGGCGCGGTACGTGTCCAGGACGTGGTTCAGGGCGCGAAAGGCGTCGCGTTCCCGCTCGACCCCCTCCTCGAGCTTCTGGACGAATCCGCTGTCCTCGAGGATCTGCATCTGCGTGTAGAAGACCGCCGCAAACTCGGGGCCGAAGCGCTCCCCCACCACCTCGCGCATGTCGTCGATCTCTCGCCGTGCCTCCAGGAGCGCGTTCATGAGATCCTGCTTCTCCCGAGCGGGATCTTCACTCGGGAGATAGTCGAGGCGATTCATGTCGATGGGGTTGTCGAGGCGATAGACGGGGCCGATCGCCACCCCGCGGGCAGTCGCGATCCCCCGGAGCTCGACGTTCTGCTCGCCGCGCCCGGCAACCGCCCCGTCGCGTCCGGCAAGCGGCACCCCAGCGGGCGCGCCCTCCGAAACCCGTCGGACACCCTCGTCGCCGCTTCCCACGATGGAGAGCAGCTGGGCGTTCACCACTACGGGGGCGAGCAGCTGGGCACAGGTCTGGAGCAGCTCCACGTCCTGCTGGTCGAAGCTGCGGGACTCCAGGGTCTGGATGACCAGGACGCCGGTGGTGACGCCCTGGACGATCAGGGGCGCCGCCAGGAGCGATTCGTAGCGCTCCTCACCGGTCTCGGGGAAGTAGCGGTAGTCCGGAGCCGCGCGGGCATGCTCGAAGGCCACCGGCTCGCCCCGCTCGGCGCAGGTGCCCACCAGTCCCTCCCCGAAGGCGAGCTGAACATTCGTCACCGCGTCGGGGTCGAGCCCAATGGTGGCACTCAGGGTCAGGTGGCGGAAGTCGGCGTCCGATAGGTAAATGGAGCAGACGTCGGCGTCCATCCGCTTCGCCACCAGGTCGATGACGTTCGCCAGGGTTTCCTGCAAGTCGTGGGATCGAGAGACGATCTCCGCGACGTCTGCGAGAACTGAGATTCGATCCGGAATGACGACCTCCGCTGGCGTGCTGCCACGTCGCTGCAGCGCTCAGTGTCGGTCGATCTATGTTAGCAAGGGGTGGGTCTAGTGGCTGGCAGGGAAGATCGAGCGCGAGCCAGGGGGGAACACCAGATCTTTGTCTTCGAATCGGAGCCCCAGGGCGAGCAGGATCTTCCGCTTGGTGTCCATCCGGCAGTTCATGCCCTTCTCGACGCTGTGAATCGTCCTGAGGGCTACCTTGGCCTTGCGGGCCAGCTGAGCCTGGGTCATGAGCTTGTTCTCTCGCAACTCGCGAACACGGTTCCCACGGGTCGAAACGCCGCTATTCATCTGCTGACTACTCATCTGTTCCATGTCCATGGCACTCTCACTCCCCTGGCTACGCATCCGACTCGAAGATTCTCCTCACAACCACTTCGAGACACGCTCCAGATTTCGGCGGAACAGGGAATTTCTTTAGAAAAAATAGTTGGTTGGACGATCTGCCATCGCGCACCGGCAGCTTCTGGGATGTGTCATTTCGCACCGCGGGATGGGCAATGGAAGCGCGTCGAAACGAGCCCTCAGCGAAGCACAGTTAGGGTTCATTGATCGGCAACTAGAAGGGAAATCACCACGATGCTGGCGCTGTCGCGGGGGGCGATCACGCCTCCGAAAAGGGGCTTGGAGGAAGCGCATTGCGGAAAAACTTGATCCGCATGCTCCTCGGAGCGGTGATCCTGATCACCTCCGCGGGCGCCGGCTACCTCCTGAGCTCGCGGCTCGGCCCGGAGGTCCTGCGCCTCGAGGCGGAGCGGCAGCTCGCGAAGGTCATGCGCGGCCGGGTCAGCATCGAGCGCGCCAAGCTGCGCGTCGGCTGGGGTCTCCGCATCGAGGGCGAGACGATTCGCGTCTATCCGAGCCCTTCGGGCCCGGGCCTGTCCGCCCGCCACGCAACCGCCACCATCGATGCGGTCGCCCTGGTGCGCGGCCGCTTCCGGCTGCGCTCGCTGTACGTCGAAGGGCTCCACATGGAGATCGAGCGCAGCGTCTCCGACCGCTGGAGCCCCAAGCCCGTGGCCCATCTCGACACCCGCGGCCGGGCACGGGACCCCGCTGACCTCGAGCACAAGCTGGATCTGTTGAAGGTCTTCGAGAAGACGGCCCGGGTGCTCCTCGCGAAGCCACTCATCGCCAACCACATGGAGATCCGCAACGCCAGCGTGCGCATGGTGGACCGTCACGTGCGCGGCCTGCGCACGCAGCCCCTCGAGCTGCGCATCGAGGGCATCGACGGCACCCTGGCCCACCGCTGGCTTCCGCGCGGCGGCGAGCTCTCCGTGCGCGGCACCCTGGTGGACCCTGCCCGCAACCGGATCCCTCTGGAGATCTCCGGCCGCAGGCGCGGGGACGGGCACATGAGCCTCACCGTGGCCGGCACCGGCTTTCACCTGGCGAGCGTCGGCGACTACGTGCAGCCCCAGGACCCCGAATCGCGCCGCCTACGCGCAGTCGATGCCCTGGCGGCCGGGGCCACGCGCCCCTTCGAGGGTCTGATCAGCGGGGTCGTGAGCTACGAGCTTCTCTCCGAGGAGCACGGCGTTCTCGAGATCGACGCGATCCTCAAGGAGCTCGTGGCGGCCGTGCCCCGCGGCAACGAGCTGCTCCCCATCCGCAGCGCCAACGCGAAGCTGCGCGGACGGCTGGAGCAGCACCCGGGGCGGCTGCGGCTGCCCAAGCTGGAGTTTCGTGGCAACGACGTCGCCGTAGAGCTGTCCGCCACGCTGGAGCGGCCGCTGCGCGCATCCTCCACCGCCGACCTCGCCCTGGATCTGTACGGCGCCGGCCTGGACGAAGTGAAGAGCGTCATCAGTGCGCTGCCCGAGAGCGACCGCGAATCGCTGCTGCGCCTCGCCGACCGCGTGGAGAGCGGCAACATCGTGCGCATTGGGGGAAAGGGCAGCGCACGCATCTCGCTCTGGCGCCAGCTCCTGGGCGCCGAGCTGCGAACGCTGCCGCGAGGCTTCGTGATCGGTGCGCAGATCGCCGACGTGACCGTCGGCACCGGGCCGGGAGGTCGCATCACCGGCCTGAGCGCCCTGCTCGAGTGGAGCGGCGACCGGATCCGCTTTCACGACGCCCACGCCCGTTACAACGAGGCCCGCCTGCCCATCCTCGACCTCGAGCTGGTCGGGGTCTCGCACCTCTTCGAAGGACCGGCGGCGAGCCGAGCGCTGGTGGCGACTCCCGAGCCCATTCCCGGACTGCCCCACTTCCTCGATCTCGTGAGCGGCAGCGGAGGCGAGGCCCCGGCGCCACCCATCCTGCTCGAGGTCGACTTCCTCGACCACCCCGCTCTGCGCTGGCCCCTGCGCGGCGCGAAGCTGCTCATCCAGCCCGAGAAAGACGGGCGCCGCATCAGCGTGACCCGGGGCAGCTGGGCGGGCGCGCCCATCCGCGGCCAGGTCCTGTGGAGGCGATCGCCCGAGAACCGCGTCGAGGTCACTCTCGAAGCCTCCCCGCCGAGCTCCGGCACATCACTGCCCCTGGGCGCGGCTCCGACCCCCGAAACCGCCAGCCACGCCGCCAGCCACGATCCCGAAGCGCCGCGCCTTCCCTCGCGCTGGGCGGCGGGTGAGTTCCAGATCGCCTCCCTCGAAGGCAGCCGACTGCCCGCCGCCTCCATCGCGGGGGCCTTTGCAATGGATGGCAGCCTGCTCGTACTCAGCGGCGTTCGCGCGCCCCTCACGCCCCGGGGCTGGCTCGCGGGCGGGGCTGCCGTGGGACTGTCCGAGGGCGCGACCCTGCCCATCGACCTCGAGTTCGACATCAAGGAGGGAGATGCAACCGCGCTCACCGAGGCGCTGGGCTTCCCGGATGACTTCGCGAGCGGCACGATCCTGGCGCGCGGCAAGCTCGCGGGCCGGGTGACGCCGGGCGCCTCCGTGCTCTCGGTGCTGGAGGGCTTCGCGGACATCGAGGCCCACGACGGAGAGGTGCGGCAGAGCGTTCCTCTCGTCTCCGCCATCGCCCACGCGACCGAAGGCTGGAACCCGCTCGCCGCGAGCAGCGCGCTTCGCTACGAGAGTATCGAGATGCGCCTCTACTTCGATCACGGACGCATTCACGCCGAGGGCTTCAGGCTCGACGGTCCCATGCGGGTCTACTGCGCGGGGGACTTCGATGTGGCGCGGCCGGGGCGCGCGGTCCAGGCCGAGATCGGTATCTTCATCCTGCGCCACATGGATCGCTTGCTCGGCAAGATCCCCCTGGTGAACAACCTGATTCCCGGAGGCAAGGAGAAGGGCCTGTTCGGCGTCTACTTCGAAGCGAAGGGGACCATCGAGGAACCGAAGCTCAGCGCCCTTGCGCTGCGCTCCCTGACCGACGGGGCCCCCTTGCCGGATCTCATCAAGGCGCCTTTCAGCGCCATTCGCGAGTTCCTCGAGTCCCAGTCCGAAGCGGCGGCCGCGCCCGCCGACGACCCGCTCGGCGAAGCCATGGAAGAGGCCCGGCGCCAGCTGGAGGAGGGGTATTGAAGCGCTCTGCACGCGGCAAGATCCTGACCCGCAAGGCCGCCGCCCAGGAGCTGCGGCGCGCCCAGCGCCGGGGCGAGCGCGTGGTCTTCACCAACGGCTGCTTCGACATCCTTCACGTCGGTCACGTGCGCAGCCTCGAAGAGGCCCGCGCCCTGGGCGATCGACTGGTCGTCGCGGTCAACGACGATGCCAGCGTGCGGCGCCTCAAGGGTCCTCCGCGGCCCATCGTTCCGGCTCGCCAGCGCGCAGAGCTGCTCGCCGCCCTCGAGTGTGTCGACTGGGTGCTGCTCTTCGGCGGTCCGACGCCCCTGGCGACGATTCGCGCCCTGCGGCCCGACGTGCTCGCCAAGGGGGGCGACTGGAGCCTCGACGAGATCGTCGGCCGCGAAGACGTCGAGAGCTGGGGCGGACGGGTGGTGCGCCTCAAGGAGATCCCCGGCCTGCGCAGCACGACGCTCATCGAAGGGATGACGGGAAAGGGCTGAGCGCCCGACCGAGCCCTAGCTGGCCGCCGCTCGATTCGAGCTTCGGATCAGCACGGCGGCCAGGAGCGCGCAGACGGCGTTGGGAATCCACAGGGCAACGGCCGGCGACAGCCAGCGATCCTCCGCCAGAATCTGGACGAAGGAGAGCAGGAAGTAGTACCCGAAGGCCACCAGAAGGCTCAGCAGTGCGCCCCACACCCGGGCGCTCCGGGAGGAGCGCATGCCGAGGGGAACACCGATGAGCGCGAACAGGATCGGAGCCACGGGGAAGGCGAAGCGGCGCTGCAGCTCCAACTCGTACGCGACGGGATCACGCTGGTCGTAGTCCGCAAGCTCCTCCCCTGCAGCGCCGCGGGCGATCACGTCGCGCAATTCCTCGCTGCTCATCTGGCGCGGTCGCACGGCGGCCGTGAGGCCGCTGATGAGCGAATGCACGTCGAAGACGTAGGAGAGGGAGCCGAAGGAGATGCGGCGGTAGGGACTGCGCTGGGAGTCGCGGCCCTCCAGGTGGATCGCCCCCTGCTCGAGGTCGATGCGAAACTCCGACTGCTCCTCGTCGTAGGAGAAGCGTCCGCGCTCCGCAAAGATGAGATAGGGGCGTTCGGCGTCGTGGCGGTCGGCGATCATCACCCCTCGCAGTTGGTTGCTGCGGTCGCGGGACTCGATGTAGATCGTCCGGTTTCCGAAGCCGCGAAACTCCCCGGGCTCGAGAAAGCCGCCCCGGGCCGCCACCGTCTCGATCACCGTACGCAGCTGACGGTGGGCGCGATGTTCGAGCTCGACCATGGTCGTGGCCGTGAGGGCCGAGACGAGCATCCCCAGCGCCAGCGCCGGAGCCAGGAGCATCCCCACGCCCAGGCCCGAGGCCCGCATGGCGAGCAGCTCGGAATCCGCCGAGAGCCGGCTCACGGCAAAGAGCACGCCGAAGAGGAAGGCCATGGGCAGGGTGTACGAGGTCAACATCGGGACGAAGCAGCGCATCACCACGACGAAGTCGGAGAAGGTGGCCCCGACGCTGACGACGTCGTCGAGACGTCGCAGGGCATTCTGGCTCACCAGCACGGTCGTCAGGGTGACGAAGCCCAGGCCCGTGTACTGCAGGATCTCGAGGCTGAGGTAGCCGAATAGCGTGCGGGAGAACCGCATGGGCGGGATCCTATCGAGCCCGGGCGAACGAGAGCCTGTGCATCACGACAATCAAGCCAGAAGTGATTCGACGCGGGCGAGATCCGCCGGCGTGTTCACGTTGCTGAGAGCCTTGCGTTCCGGGTCGAGGAACTCGAGGTCGGAGCCCTCGAGGAAGCCGCAGTCGATGCGATCCAAGAGGGCGCGCAGCCGCAGCTCGCCGGCCTCGAGACGCTCGCGGGCGATGGCGAGGACGCCCTCCCGGCGATAGATCGCGCACAGGGGATGCACGCCGTCCGCGTCCCGGGGCAGCACCACGTCGTGCTCCGGCCAGGCCGTGAGGGCCAGGAGCAGATCCGGCGTCAGCAAGGGAAGGTCGGTCGCGACCACCAACACCCGCTCTTCCCGCGCCTCGGCGAGGGCGGCCACCAGACCCCGCAGCGCGCAGCGAGGCCCTGCGGGATCCTCCACACGGCGACCCGGTGCGTCCCCCGGCGCTTCGCCCCCGACCAGCAGAACCTCCTCGAAGAGGTCGGCGAGCAGGCCTGCGATGCGGGTTGCCAGGGGAAGGCCACCGGCCTCCAGGAGGCTCTTGTCGCGGCCCATGCGCGAGGAGGCTCCACCCAGGAGGAGCGCGGCCGACACGTTCGCGAGTCGGCCTGCGGATGCACCGCCGGCTCGGGACATCAATCGGCCGGGAAGCCGCGGGTGGGGGACGCGAAGAAGCTCTCGTCGATCACCTGAACGATGACCTCGGCGCCCTCCGCCAGAGCGGTCTCC
>JAFDEK010000001.1 GCA_019310385.1 Deltaproteobacteria bacterium | reverse complement strand
AGCCGTCGCGCCCGCCGGCAGCGGCCAGGGCGGGGAGTCGTTCACGTCCGGATTACTGCTGGAGGGAACCGTGTTGATCCGGCCCAGTGAATTGCTGCTGCTGACCTTGGCCCCAATGGCGGTATCCTGGGTGCCGCGGGCGATGAGAAGGTAGTCCGCAGTGTACGCACCGGCGTTGCTCGCCGGGATACCGAGAGCCACCGAAACGAGAAGCAGAACAGAGCAAGTAAGTCGAGCCAATGGATGAGTCTCCGAGAATGCAGGACCGTACCGATCACTACCAAGAGCAGCTACCTGGGATGAACGGGAACGACGCTGTTCCTCGATAGTGCCACCAGCGAGGTCGGAGGTAAACAATTTTCTGTCCATCTCCTCATCTATTCTTGCGCCGGAGGCGAGATGCGCATCCCAAGCGCAAGCCCGCCCCCGTGGCCGCGGCGCCTCTTTTCGGAGCCAGGCGATTCACTATACAAGTGACATCCACGAGCGCGGACAAGGAGTTACACACACGGGTTGCGCAACTACGAAGCCGCAACTTCCCTTCGATCGCTGCCGACTGTTGCGGGGCGTAGCTCAGCATCACCGGTGGATGGACCGGGCCTACGCTCGCCTGCCGCGGGGGCGTTTCCCATCACATCGATCCTGGTGCTACAAATCCTGTTACTACCGATCCTGTTGTCAGAGCTGATCGTAATCGGACATCATGGAGTCGCGCCCTATTGGTGCTAGGCCCTCCCCGGTTCGTCGCGGCGCCCCGCGCGGTGCCCGGAGAACGGGCCCGCGCGCGGCGTGTTCGGCAGGGTGGCCGGCCTCGCGGCCGGAGGCTGGAGTGGACGCGAGCGAGAAGTCGAAGATCCGCGCGGCGATTGCCGCACTCGGGGCGCTCACTGTCGTCTTCGCAGTCGCGGGCATCGCCGGCCGCGACTTCGGCCGCCACTGGGACGAGGGCCGCATCTTTCGGCCCGCGCACGAGGCGATTCTGTCGGGCTCCCTGATCCCCCACGCCCACGCGTACCCGGCTTTCGCGTTCGACGTCTACCTCGCCTCGCTCGCGCCGACGGTGCTCCTCGACGGCCGGGCCGCGGCCGCCGAGCTCGCGCTCGCGCCGGATCACCGGCTGCGCGTGCGCGCGCTCTTCGTGCTGCTCACCGCCTGCGCGATCCCATGGGCCTTCTGGGCGGCGCGCGCGGCGGGCGCCGACCGGGGCGCGGCGCTCTTCGCCGCCGGCGCGATGGCGCTCTCCTTCGAGCTTTCGTACCACAGCCGCTGGGTCGTCACCGACGCCGTCGCGATGCAGTTCGGCGCGCTGTGCCTCGCGCTCGCCCTCCACGCGCTGGCGCGGCCCGACGAGCGACGCTGGATCGTGTTGGCGGGCGCGGCGGCAGGGCTGGCGGCCGCGACGAAGTACAACGCGGGAATCGTGATCCTTACCCCGATGGCGGCGATCCTCGCGACGCCCTCGCTCGCGCCCGCCGAGCGACTCCGGCGGGCGGCCTCCGTCGGCTTCGCCGCCGCGCTCGTCTTCCTGCTCGTTTCTCCCGGCACCGCGATCGAGTGGCGCGCCTTCCTCGCGCAGGCACGACAGGAGTCGGCCCACTACGCGAGCGGCCACGGCGGGCACAGCGTGGCGCCAGGCCTCGAGCACGCCGGGCGCATCGTCGTCTACCTCGCGACGCAGCTCTTCTCGCCGTGGATGCCCGCGGCGATCGCGCTCTTTGGCGCGTCGCTCCTCGGGCTCGTGCGGCTCGTCCGCGAGCGCCCGCGCGCGGCCGCGGTCCTCCTCGTCGCCGCCCTCGTCTACCTGGCCTTCATGTCGACCCGCGCGGTCATGATCGTGCGCAATCTGCTCCTCGTCGCGCCCGTCCTCGCGGTCGGCCTCGCCTTTGGCCTCTCCTCCGGTCTCGAGATACTCGCGCGTCTCGCCCCGCGCCCTCCACTCGGCCGCGCCGCGCTGCGGGGCGCCGTCGTCGCGCTCGGGCTTGCGCAGGCGGCCTTTCTCGTGCACGCGGGACGCGACACCGCCGCGTTCGATGAGACGCAGATGCTCGATCGCTTCCTGGCCGGCATCGCGGGGACCCCGGAGCGCCCGATCCACGTGTCGCGGCAGATCCGAATGCTCGCCTCGGAGGGCCGGTCGCAGCTGCCCGCCCACGCGCGTCACGCCGAGGCCGACGCCGATGATCACGCGATCCTGATGTCAGAGGTCGTGCGCATCCTGAACGCGTGGCCCGCAAACGTGCCGGGGCGCTACGAGAGCTTCGGGCCCGCGGACGTGAACTTCGACTACTACCCCGATTGGACCGGGCGCGACCGGGTCGTGCTCGTCCCGGAAGAGGCGTGGGCCCGGCTGCGCGGCGCGCTGAAGGGACCCCGCTGATCGGCGATTCGCGGCTGGGGCGAACACGCCAGGATCTCCTGGGTTCGGGGCCAGAGTGTCCCGACGATCAGCCCGCCGCGCTACCGGAGCAGCGACGGGTCTGCGTCACGCGGCGAAGTGTCCTGGGCCTGCTACTGCCGCCCAATGCTCTGGCGCTCGCTGTAGCCGTAGCAACCAGCTGCTAGATCCAGCGGCGTACCGAGCGTTTGTAGTCGAGGTAGGAGTTCCCGAACTTCCTCTCCAGATAGCTCTCCTCGTGACGAATCGCTGTCGCGTAGATCACGAGGAGGACCGGGGGAAGGAGAGCGAGCACCCAGAGACTCGACATCGCAATGGCGAGTCCGACTTGGATGAGTGACAGGCCGAGGTACATCGGGTTGCGCGTCAAGCGATAGATTCCGGTCGATATGATCAGCGTTGTTGGCGACCACGGAGTCGGGTTCTGGTCGCGTTGCTTGAAGAGTCGCCCAGCCGAGGCCAGTGCAGCCAGGCCGAGCAGGATGAAGATCGTCGCGCCAGTGACGCGGAGCGGGGGCGAGATGGAAAGGGGCAGGGGTAGCAAGAAGCGGTCCAGTCCCCAGCCGGCAAGCACGGCCGCGAGGTAGGGCACGGGGGGAGGGAGCCGCACTGTCGCGCCGTCGTTCGTTCCCTTCTCCATGCTCCGAGTATGCCACAGCGTATCCGGGTGCACTCCCTGAGCAAGCAGAAGCGATCGCGGGCTGGCTGAACCTCGTTTGAAGTGTGTACACTCGCCGCCTTGCACCCTGCGCCCAGCTGGCCACCGGGTCTCATGGAATGTCGTCCAGCAAAGGAAGAGTCGTGCTCGAGAAGAAGGACCTACAACGTTTGTTGGCAGTTGCGGCAGTCGCGAGCTCGTTGATCGCAGGAAGCCTATCGGCGGATACACCACAGCCGATTCCGGTACAGGGTGCATCGTCGGAGGCGGAAATCCGGGCTGCACTCTTTGGAGGAGTCCCAGGCGACCGATGGAAGGAGGGGCTTCTCTTCGAAGGCATCCGGCCTTCGCCGTGGATGAAGAGCGCGGCAAACTGGTTCCCGCGTACCGAAGAGGTCCAGCCCAATGAGATGCGCATCATCTTCATGGGCACCGCGCCGTTCATACGTCCGGGTCAGATGAACACCTCGATCTTCGTTCAGCTTGGGAACGGAGAGAACTTCGTATTCGATATCGGCGAGGGCTCTCCTGCGAACTACATCGCCGCCGGATTTGCGCTGAATCAACTCAAGGACATCTTCATCACCCATTTGCACGTCGATCACTACAACGGCTTGCCCTACGTCTGGATGTTCGGCACCTGGGCCGGAGGCTGGCATGACAACCTGAGAGTCTACGGGCCTTCAGGTCGAACTCCCGAGTTCGGCACCGCCAAGATGGTCGAGGGCATGAAGATGTTCACGGGCTGGCACCGAGACGCCTTCAGTGTGTTTCCGGTTGGAAGGGGCTGGGACATCGACGTTCACGAATTCGACTTCCGCGACAACGGCGGCGTGGTCTACGAGAAGAACGGCGTCAAGGTCATCCACTGGCAGCGTTCCCACGCCAAGGACGGGGCTTCGGGCTATCGCCTGGATTGGAATGGGCTGTGTTTCACCTGGACGGGAGACGGGCGCCCGAGCAAGCTCGACGCGAAGTACGCCAAGGGCTGCGATGTCTACGTGACCGAGCAGCAGCCCGAGCTCGTGGAGATCAGCTCCGGTGTCCAGGGTGTGCCGCCCTTCTTGGCCCGCTACACGATCGACACGCACCATACGCCGGGCTACGCGGCCGGCTATCTGGCAAACGAGGTGCAACCGCGCCTCCTCATGACCACCCACATGCCCTTCGATCCCTACCTGAACGAGGAGGCGGTGGCCGAGGTGCGGGAGCACTGGGACGGCCCCTTCCACTTCGGTGCGCCCGACGGCATCGTGGTCAACGTGACCAGGGAGCAGATCTGGGTGCGCGAGGGCATCCTCCCCGACTATCCGAATAGTCGCGCGCCGCAGTTCGACTTCACCAACGGGCAGTTGGTCGTCCCCCATCCTCCAACGAGCCGCGAAAAGATTCAGGAGCCCTTCGTTCGCGAACAGCAGATCGACCCGAAGAAATACTATCCGAAGGGCTATCACCCCGAGCTGCTAGAGGACTGGCCGGTGGAAGGGGATCTGGTGGTCCCCATCGAGGGCCTGCCGGAGAGTCTCAAGGAGAGCATGGGGGAGGCATGGCGTCTCAGGCAGAAGAACCGCAAGGCCCTGGAGGAGCAAAGCGAGGAGTGACGCCGCTGGCGTCTGGCAGAGCCCCCATCCAGCCAATGCCAGGATTTGCGCTAACGGCCCTTGGAGACCCTCGCCCCTGTGCCCGGGTGATGTCGTTGCCAATCTGCGGGAGCGCTGAAGACGAGTGCTACCAGTACTTCGGAAGCTCCACGCCGAATCTGGTTTCGGCCTCTTCGATGGCTCGGTGGCAGGTCGCGCGAAGCAGGGGCATCACCTTCGTCAGCGTTCCCCAGTGTTCCGGATTGCTGATGATGCGGAAGCGGCCCTCGGCAAGTGCCTTCGGCGCATCCATGCTCGCATCGCTGAGCAGGCGCAGACCCAGCTCGTAGCTGTCGTACTCTGCGATGGCCTGCCCGGGTCCATCCATGAAGTCGAGACCCCCTCGCTCGTCGAAGGAATAGCTGAAGTAGCCCTTTCCGTCCGGTGCGTCGGGCACGCGCTCGGTGAAGCTCAAGCCCGCAAGCCCGGCCTCTACGATTTCTTGGCGGTGTTCTTCGCTGAGGATCTGGCACCATCGCTGGTGCCAGTAGTGATAGATCTCCGCCGGGGTATCAGCGGGGTCTTCGATTCTCTTCGACATGGGGTCCCGTCCCTCCTGCGACCGAGATCTCGTTGCGATCGCGCTCGACGCCGAGCGCGTCGCTACAGGAGTGCCTCGATACGACGATCGACTTCCCTTAGGAAGCCGGGCATGTCTTTCGGGTCGTCGATGAACTGGGAGGGCTTGATCGCGATGCTATCTGCTCCTCTTGCGATCAGCGGGGCCGCGAAAGTCTCGATGCTGCGTTCGAGGTTCGCCACCTTTTTCGGATCGTCGAATACCGGAAGCAGCATGCCGCCAGTGGGCAGTTCCGATATGCTTCGTCCTGCCTTCTTCATCTCCTGTTCCAGGTAGGCCATCCGCTCGGGCGTGGGAGGTTCCAGTACGGTGAAGCCGCTACCGTACTTCACGATGCGCGCGACCACCTTCTTGGTGAGCTTGTCGCCGCCAATGAAGATCTCCGGGCCATTGGGTTGTACGGGTTTGGGCATCACGTAGATGTCCTTGAACTTGTAGAACTCGCCGTCGTAGCTGATCGGTGTCTGCGTCCATGCCAGACGCATGATTTCGAGCTGTTCGTCGAGGCGCCGGCCCCGCTCCTCGTGGGGAATGCCCATCGCCTCGTACTCTTCTTTCTGCCAGCCGCCGATCGGGAGAATGGTCACGCGACCACCCGAAATGAGATCCAGTGTCGCCCATTGCTTCGCGTTCAGAAGCGGGTGACGCAGCGGCGCGAGGGTGGCGGTCGCGTTGAGCCGGATTCGTGTGGTGACTGCTGCGATCGCGGACATCATGACGATCTGGCTCGGCATCTGCTGATCGGGAGCCTGGTTTCCCACCCAGCGCAAACCACGCGGGTTTTCGGGTGGTCCATTGAAGCATGAACTCGGCCCCATCACGACGTGGTCGAGGATGTGGATGCCGTCGTATCCGGCATCTTCGGCCTGCCGTGCGAAATCGAGGACGAGCCGCTCCTCCTCCGGCTTGATGAGGGTGTCGAGCTCACTGAGCATGATCGTGAGCTTCGGTTTCTTGGCCAAGGGTCCGCTCCTCCTGTCCTCTTGGTTGGACGCGATCGACTCGACTCCGCGCACGGCTGACAGCTCGCCCTGCCGACGTTGCGGGTGGTCCCTTGGATCACCCGCTGCGCTAGCGATCAGCGAGCGGCGCCCTCCCAGAGGAGATCTGCGCTTCTGAAACCATGATTCTATAGAATTGAATTCCCAATTACTATCGGAGACCGCCGGAGAGCGGCGAAATTCCGCAGGACGGACGGAGGAGATTCTCCCAGCACCGAGCAGCCGCTGGCGAGGTGCTGATCTCAGCTCACCGGGTCTTGCTCTAATTGCCCTCGAAGCCCATTGCTAGGGCTTCCGCGGTCGCCCCGCGAAGGCAAGCCCGGCCAGCCCCAGGGCTACGAGCACGCTGGTGCGCGGCTCGGGTGCCCGAGTGAGAGGGAAGAGGAAGGTGTAGCTGCTGCTGCCGGCGTCGCCGTCGGGTAGGGTCAGGGTGCCCTGGGTGTTGTCGTCGAAGGAGACCGTTACGGTGGCATTGTCCGCAGAGCCGTTGTTGAAGAGAATGGTGCGCGCATTGACGCCCCACCAGCCCGGGTCGATGTCGGCCTCGAAGCTCATGGACTCGCCGACCTGGAAGTCGGAGAAGCCCCAGACGAGGGTGTCCACACCGGATGAGTCGTTGCTGGTGTCACCGGTGAGCAGGGTTGCCCCGGTGACGACCTGTGAGGCGGCCTGTGCGGCGTCGGAGCGCACGTAGTCGAAGTAGTAGCCGGTGTCACCGATGTAGATCTCGATGCCCGTGACCCTCTCTCCAGCCGTCGAGGTGTTCGTCACGGTGAACTGCGGAAAGCCCCAGCCGTAGTACCAGGCGCTGCTTTCATCGATCTGCAGATCCCACTGGGCGAGGGCGTGGGCCGTCGGGGCAAAGAAGAGGGTCGACGCGAGAAGTGCGAGGCCGAGGTAGGCGGTGAGGGCAGAGAAGAGGGCAGCCGTACCGGCGACCCCTACAGACGGGCCAGGCCCTAGCTCGACGCACCTCATGCCTCTACCTCGTCTCCCGTTCGTGCAGATGGGACTGGAGGCCTAGAAGAGTGTGCAAGCGGCGGGCCAAGAACGCGCCGTGGCGCCTTCCGCCTTTCGTGCCGCACTTTGGAGTTCGAGTTGCCGTCGCGTTGCCACGCATTCTGGGTGACGAATCTGCGCTTCCTGCCGCCGCGATTCGTCACCGCGGGTCGGGACGCGGGCGTGCGGAGTCGTAACCGTAACGGCCGCTCCCTGGATGGCGACGGGAGTGGGTTTTCCCGCAGCCTGCTAGCGCTCCAGATCGCCGGCGATGAAGGCCTCGGTCATCCCGCAGGCCTCCTCGTCGGTGAACTGCTCCGGCGGGTGCTTCATGAAGAAGGCGGAGGGCGAGGTGAGAACGCCGCCGATGCCGCGCTCGAGGGCGATCTTCGCGCAACGGATGGCGTCGATGGAGACGCCGGCCGAGTTGGGGGAATCCTCCACGGAGAGGCGCAGCTCGATGTTCATGGGCACGTCGCCGAAGAGCTTGCCTTCCATGCGGAGGAAGCAGACCTTGTTGTCGTTCTGCCAGGCCACGTAGTCGCTCGGTCCCACGTGGATGTTCTCGTCGGCGAGGCGCTCGCCGGCCACCGACTGCACCGCCTCGGTCTTCGACTGCTTCTTCGAGGCAAGACGGCTGCGGTTGAGCATGTTGAGGAAGTCGGTGTTGCCGCCGGTATTGAGCTGGTAGGTGCGCTCGAGCTTGACGCCCCGGCGACGGAATAGATCCGTCAGGACGCGGTGGGTGATGGTGGCGCCGAGCTGGGCCTTGATGTCATCGCCGATGATCGGGACGCCCCGTTCGGCGAAGCGTGCGGCAAAGGCCGGGTCGCTGGCGATGAAGACCGGGATGCAGTTGACGACCGCAACGCCGGCCTCGAGGGCGCACTCGGCGTAGAAGCGGGCCGCCTGCTCGGAGCCGACGGGGAGGTAGTTCAGCAGGACCTCCGCGCCAGACTTGCTCAAGATCTCGGTCACCTCCTCGGCGCTCGCTTCCCGCTCGTCGGAGGGCAGGAAGGAGCGGGCCTCGGGGTGGTCGTGCATGTGGCTCGCGACGCCGTCCAGGATGCGGCCCATGCTGACGCGAACGCCGCTCTTGGGGAGGTCCTTGACGAAGACCGCCGTACAGTTCGGGGCCTCGAAGATCGCCTCGGAGATGTCCTTGCCGACCTTGCGTACGTCGATGTCGAAGGCAGCAGCCACCTCGATGTCGTGGGGGCGGTACCCGTCGATCTCCCAGTGCATGAGACCGATCGCGTTCTGGGCGTTCTTGTCCTTGTAGTAGTCGAGCCCCTGGACGAGGGAGCTCGCGCAGTTGCCTACGCCCACGATCGCAATCCTGATGCTTCCCATCCTCGTCTCCATCTGCTGCCGGGCTTACGGCATCGAGATGCAGCGCGCTGACCCGACACGCGGGACGGTTCGCTGCTCCATCGGGTCCAAAGAGCACCCCAGGGGCGTCTCCTCCGCGACCCGGTTCACTCCCGATCCCACACGAGTACGGGAGCCAACCGGGTCTTGCTCGGCTCCGATGATCACTCTGCTCGTGCGATTCGGGACTTCCCTGGGGGCGCTGAGGAAGTGGGTTCTGAATAGCACCCGCCGCTCACAGCGTCCATCGATCCGGACGCTTCCGCGGGAGGGGGATGCGAGGGGACCGCTCGGCCTGAGAAAAATCCCTTATTCGACGGTGTCTTGGGTGAAGGTTCGTCAAGGCGTTAGACTGCGGCCGGATTCCCCCAAATCCGCGGAGCCGCTGACTCGGGCCCCTTGAAGGAAAGCGAGATCGATTTGAGTCGGATGCTGAGTCGAAGAGTCGATCGGGTGAGGGTGATCGCAGGGGTGGCGATCTGGGCGGCGATGGCTGCTGCGGTGCAGTCCCATGCCGAATCTCGGGATCTCGCCCGGACCACCCTGCACCTCGACCGATACGTCCTGGGATCCCTGGGCGTCGAGGTCGCGGCTGCGCCTGGTGCGCGCCGGGTCGAGGATTCGTGGACCCACAGCTATCGGGTGGCGGCGCCTTCGCGGCTCGAGCTCTGGCGCGGAGACGCCCGGGAGGGCGATTTCCGCGCGGGCTTCCTGGCTCACGAGGGTGGACCGGTGTTGAGCCTGCCGGACGGCGAGCTCTCCCTGGAGGGCTTCGAGCTGCGGGTCGTCGAGCCGCCTTTCGTCTTCGATCTGGTCGACCGGGACGGTCGGCGCTGGTTCCTGTTGGATTATCTGCACCTCATGCGGTCCTCGCGAGAGCCCGCTTACCTGCTGCGCAACATGGACCTCTCGATCGCGCCCGAGCTCGCCGAGCGCCTCGGAAGGCCCGAGCTCACGGGGGCCTACGCGGGCTATCTCGAAGTCGAGCTTCCCAGCGCCTTTGTAGACGCAGGGAACGTCGATGCAGGGAACGTAGGCGCAGGGAACGTCGACACCGGGGACGGGGCCGCGGAACTCGCCGGCGGGGGACCGACCTGCAGGATCTGCGAGGCGAACTTCGACCCGGCGCTGGAAGTCGACGTGGCCCTCACCCTCCTGGGTGAGCCCTCCCAAGTCAGCCCGCCCGAGCCCGGCGGACGTGTCGCCATGGGCTTCGAGGCCCGGCTCGAGAACCGGGGCACCGCGGACATCGCGTGGTTCCGCTCCATCGCGCCGGACGGCGAGCCGGGGTCCAGCGTGGTGGGACCGCATCCCTACCTGGTGCTGCACTTCTATCGGCTTGCCGACGGGGTGCTTACCCAGCTCGGCCTCTCGGACGTGAAGCACGCCTTCTTCGCGACCAACTACGGCTGCCGCTGCTGCGGGGCTCAGGCCCTCTTCGTGGGCTGCGGGGACATCTACGGCGCGGGGACGAACGTGCGGCAATTGTTCTTCGCCCCCCGGCACGAGGTCGAGGCCTTCAGCGGCGCCTGGGAGCGCGTCGGCTCCCATTTCGACGGCGATCCCGTCGACGATCGGCGGGATCACGGAGAGGACAGCGATGACCACCCGGATCCCTTCGCCCACCGTCTGGTGGTGATGGAGACCGAGCTCTCGACTCCTTCCGCCGAGTACTTCATCGAGGGTTGGTACCTGGCCCAGGGTGATGTGAACCTCTTCAACGGCATGGGCCACATGAAAGTGAGGCCCGTCTCCAACCAGGGGACTTGGAGCTTTCCGCTGGCGGCCGGGCAGCTGGTGCCGGGTTCGATGCTCGATCGGGTGGTCGATCCTGCCGCCGAAGGCGCGGGTCGCTCGAATCAGACCCTCGATACGGGGCGCGGCCATCTGCAGCTGGTCAGCACCGCGCAGCCCGCCTTGGAGGGTCGCGTCCGCTACGAGTACGCGCTCATGAACTTCGATTTCGACGGCCAGGTGCGGCGCTTCTCGGTGCCCGTGGCGCCCGAGGTCGCGCTCACTTCCCTGGGCTTCACAGGAGCCGGACCGGGGCCCTCGCCGAGCTGGGTTGCGACCCGAGAGACCGACGCGTTGGTGTGGACCGCGCCCGAAGGCGGAGCCCTCGACTGGGGCAGCCTCGTCAGCTTCCGCTTCGAGGCCGACGCCGGGCCGGCAACCAGCGTCGCCGCCCTGAGCGCGCTGGAGACCCGTCCGGGCGAAGTCCTCGCCATCGCCATGCGGGGGCCGACGCGGGTCCCCGAACCCGCGGCGGGGCTGTTCGGGAGCGCGGCGCTCCTCTCGCTCGCCAGCCTCGTCCGGGCCCGCCGCGGGGGCCGATCCTTCGGTGGCGCGCGCGGCGGGGTCGCTCGCTGGGCGTGGGCCGCGGCTCACTCCAGGTAGCCGATGGCCTTGAGCTGCTCGATGCCCTCATCGAGCTCGCCACCCTCGAACTCCGGCTCGAAGAGCGGACGCATGGTGGTGTAGCTCGACGGGAAGCCGAGGGCCCACTGCTCGAGGAGCGCCTTCAGCTCCGCGGCGAGCTGCGGCTGGCGTGCCGCCAGGTCGCTGCGCTCCTCGGGGTCGGCGGCGAGGTCGTAGAGCTCGAGCTGGTCGGACACCTGGGCGTGGATGAGCTTGTGCGCTCCCCGCACCACGGCACGCTGGGACTCGCTGAACACGAAGGTGCTGTTGGTCTGCATGAACGCCGGGCGCGGCGCAGGCGGGGCCCCGCCCGCGAGCAGGCTCGGCGCCAGGCTGCGGCCGTGCAGGCCGCGCCCCGGCGGCACGCCGAGGAGCTCTTCGAGGGTGGGGAGGAAGTCGATGGCCGAGATCGGCTGATCGATGACCCCGGGTGCAATGTCCGGCCCCGTGGCGATGAAGGGCACGGCGACCAGCTCCTCGAAGAAGGTGTGGCCGTGGCCGATGAGCCCGCTGTGCTCCATGAACTCTTCGCCGTGGTCCGAGGTGAAGAAGACGAAGGTGTCGGGGTGCCGGTAAGAGTGTTGGTAAGGGTGCTGGTCAGGGTCGTGGTCAGGGCCGTGACCCCGGCGTCTCAGGGCCTCGTGCAGGCGGGCGATGGCGTCGTCGAGATAGCGGATCTCGGCCTCGTAGAGGGAGAGGATGTAGGGCAGCTGCTCCTGGCCGAGCTTCAGGCGGTCCAGGATTCCCTGCCCCTCGCTCTCGGGCGGCGGAAAAACCTCGAAGGTGCCGGTCAGGGTGCGGTAGCGGGCGGGCGGGTCCAGGGGGGCGTGGGGATCATAGTAGTGGAGCCAGAGAAGGAAGCTGCGGTCGCGGTTCCGGCCCAGGAAGGCGAGGGCGCGCTCGGTGAGGACGCGGGTGGTGTCGACCTCCCGTCGCGGAGCGAGCTCGGGGCGCAGCCGGGCGAGCAGGTCGTGAAGCCGCGGCTGGCTTCGCAAGGGCCCCCGTCGCTCCGACTCGTCGTAGCGGGGAGCGATCACGTCCTCGGCTCCCCGCAGCAGCCACTCGTGATTGGTGACGATGTAGTTGCCCACGTAGGCGGCCGTCGCGTAGCCCCGGTTGCGCAGACCCTCGAAGAGGTTGGCCCGGCCGCCTTCGAGCCAGTAGTCATCGAGCTTTGCGTGCAGCACGCTCTCCTCTGCGACCTGCTGCGGTGTCGCACCCGGCGTCACGCCGGGTGGGTACTTCGAGGAGAAGAGTCCCGCGATGGAGGGCATGGTCCAGGGCGAGAGCGAGTAGGCGCGCGAGAAGAGGACGCCCTCGCGCGCCATGGCTTCGAGGGCGGGGGTCTGGACGGGGCCGCCGTAGAGGGAGAGTGAGCCCGCGCGCAGGGCGTCCGCGGTAATGATCAGCGCCGAGGGACCGGCTCGCTCCGGGCTCACGGTCAGCGCTGCGTGCAGGCGGGGCGCTCCGAGCGGGAGGACCACTCCTGCGAGGGCGCAGGTCGCGAGCACCGGCCCGCTGCGCCGGCCAGCGCCCGCTCTCGGCCCGGCGAGGCAGAGCGCGCCGCCGGCCACGAGCACCATCGCTCCCCAGGCAACGCACAGGAGCCAGAGGCTGGCTCTCCCGAGATCTCCGAAGGCGAGGGCCACGGCTCCGCCCTGCAGGACCGCCAGGGCCGCGGCCGTGGCGGCGACGAGCAGTGCCGCGAGGGTGCGTCGCATGCTGCGAGATGGGCCCGCGCAGAGCAGGAGCAGAGGAAAGGCGACGAGCAGTCCAAGGCCGATCACGTGCTGGGCGGCGGGCGCCCAGACATCGGTGAAGAGCCCGGTCAGCTCCCAGAGACTCAGGCTGCCGATTCCGAGGGCCAGGCCGAGAACCCATGGGAGACTCGCGCCGCCCCGCGAGCGGTCGCGCTCGGCGAGCCGAACGCTTCCCCAGACGGGCAGGAAGAGTAGAAGGGTGTAGAGCCCGCTCGCCGCCAGGGGGGCGAGGAGCTCGCGCGGCAACCAGCCGAGCCAGTAGGGCGCGCTGCTGGAGGCCGCGAGGTCGAGGCCGGCGAGCACCCCACCCGCAGCCAGACTGCAGAGCAGAATCGTCCCCGCGGAGCGGTCGGGCGCGCACTGGGGCGGGTCGGCCTGGCTGACCTTCAGGGCTCTGTCCTCGCGCTCAAGGCTTTGTCCTCGCGCTCAAGGCTGTGTCCTCGCGCTCAAGGCTGTGTCCTCGCGCTCGAGGCTGTACTTCCCACCCGGGCCTCGTCGATGTCGATGACCAGCTTGCCGACGCTGCGGCGGCTGCTGAGGTCGCGGATCGCCCGCGGCACCTCCTCGAGGGTGAGGCGGGCTCCGATCAACGGTTCGAGCTGGCCGCTGGCGTGCAGATCGACCAGCTCCCGGGTCGCGTCGAGCAGGTAGTCACGATCCCTGAGGTTGTACTCGCCGATATAGACGCCGACTACCGAGTAGTTCTTGATGAAGGCATGATTCGTCGGCAGATCTGCAATGCGTCCGCCGGCGAAGCCGACCACCAGGATGCGCCCCTCCCACGCAATGCACTTGCGGGAGCGGTCGAAGATGTCCCCCCCGACCGGGTCGTAGACGAGGTCGACGCCGCGGCCATCGGTGGCGGCGTTTACCGCGGCAACGAAGTCCTCGCTCCGGTAGTCGATGGCGAGCTCGGCCCCGAGCTTCTCGCAGAGCGCGACCTTCTCTGCTCCCCCCGCCGTCGCGAAGACGCGGGCTCCGGCGGCTCGGCCGAGCTGGATCGCGGCCGACCCCACACCGCCTGCGCCTGCGTGCACCAGCAGGGAATCCCCAGCTCGAATCCCGCCGCGACGATGGAGCGCGAGGTGTGCCGTCTGGTAGGGGATCAGGAAGCCGGCAGCATGCACGTCGGGAAGGCTGGGCGGGATCACGTAGACGTCGCGCTCGTGGGCGAGGGCATGCTCGGCGAGTCCGCCGTGGGGCAGCGCCGTGTGGGCCATCACTCGCCGCCCGGGTGCGAGGGTGGCTCCCGCGCCACAGGCGTCGACGACGCCGCATACTTCCATGCCGGGCGTGAAGGGAATCTCTGGCTTCAGCTGGTAGCGGCCACGGCAGAGCAGCTCGTCGGCGAAGTTGAGGGCGGCGGCCGCGACCCGGATGCGCACCTGCCCGGGGCCGGGCGCCGGGCTGGGGAGCTCTCGCAGCTCGAGCACCTCTTCGGGCTCACCGTGTCGGGTGATCTGCCAGGCACGCATCGCTGTCAGCCTCCGGCATCCGCCCCCGCGTGCGCGGGGTCTCTGGGCCCGGGAAAACCTGGAAACAAGCTCTTCCTATCCATAGCAGGTCCATAGCGGGATCCATGGCGGGATCCATGGCGGGATGGTGAACGATCGCGAGCGATGCGGGGCGCCGGTCTCCCTTTCACCGCGAGGCCATCTGGGCTTTACTCGCGCGATCGGAGACGCAGGCGCGCGGCCTGGACGCTGGCCCGACGGCGCCCGGCTCGTTGTTCCGGCTGCCCGCGACGAAGGAGATCCGGATGATGCATCAAAGGCATCAGAGGCATCACAGACATCAGGGGCAGCGGACGCATCGGTGCCTCCCCGGAGCCCGAGCGCTGGCGATCTGCGCTTTGGCGGTGATCGGGTCTCTGCTGCCGCTCGTGAGCGGTGCGGAAGCGCCGACGGGCCGGCAGATCATGGAGTGGGTCGACGAGCGGGACACCGGGGACGACGGCATCTCCGACATGGAGATGATCCTCATCGACAAGCGCGGCAAGCAGCGCGTGCGCAAGATACGGACCTTCTCGAAGAAGCTCGGGGAGAGCGGGGATGATGACTACGGGATCATGTTCTTCCTGTCACCCGCGGACGTGAAGGACACCGGCTTCCTCACCTACGACTACGATGATCCCGAGAAGGACGACGACCAGTGGCTCTTCCTGCCCGCGCTCAAGAAGACCAAGCGCATCGCGGCTGGTGACAAGAGCGGGAGCTTCATGGGCTCGGACTTCAGCTATGCCGACATGTCGGAGCGGCCCCTCGATCGATACGACTTCACCCTGATGAAGGAGGACGAAGTCGACGGGCACAAGGTCTGGCAGGTGGAGGCGGTTCCCAAGACGAAGGAGGAGATCGACGAGACGGGCTACACCCGGCGCATCTCCTTCGTGCGCCAGGACAACCACGTCGTGATTCGCTCGGTGGGCTGGCTGAAGAAGGGCAAACGCCTGCGCTACTTCGAGGTGAAGTCCCTCGAGCTCATCGACGACATCTGGGTTCCCACCGAGATGCAGATGACGACGAAGAAGAACAAGACCACGCTTCACAAAACCGTTCTCAAGAACAGCAACATCAAGTTCAACCAGGATCTCACCGACGACTACTTCACGGTGAGACAGCTGGAGAAGGGACTCTAGGAGCAGTCGCACCCGTTCGCTGGGTCGCGGGGTGGCGCGCGTGGGGGCAGTGGAGCGCGGAGCGGGATACGCGGAGCGCGGAGCAGCAGAGGCGGAGCCGCAGGCTGTCTGGCGCTGCGCCCTGGCGCTCGTGACGCTGCTGCTCGCCTGCTCGGGCCTCGTCGTAGGAGCGGTCGCCGAGGAGCCCCCGATCGATTCGGAGCTCGAAGACGCCCTGTCCGGCTTCGAGGGAGACGATTCCGACGCAGAGGCCCTTTCGGGTTTCGGGGATGACGATCCCGACGCCGACATTCTCTCGGGCTTCGAGGATGACGAAGAGGCCGACTTCGCCAGCGGTGCCCCGGTCGAGGCCGAGCGCTGGTGGGATCTGAGCGGCGACTTCGTTCTGGGCGCGTCGTACAACTACATCCCCCACTACTCCAGCAGCGGCACCTTCTACGGCAATCTGCAGAAGCTGCGCACCAAGCTCGCCCTGCAATTCGATGCCGAGCTGCCCGGGGACTGGGAGCTGCGCTTCGCGGGCTATGGCTTCTACGACTTCGCCTACCTGATGCACGGCCGCGAAAACTACACCGAGCAGGTGCTCGAGCTCTACGAGTACTGGGGCGAGATCCAGGACGCCTACGTCGAGGGCAGCGTCCACGACCAGGTCGACCTGAAGATCGGGCGCCAGGTGGTGAACTTCGGCCGTTCAGAGACCTTTCGCCTGCTGGATATCGTGAACCCCGTGGACAACCGGGAGCCCGGCGTCGTCGACCTGGAGGACATCCGACGCTCCACCGCCATGCTTCGCATGGGCTTCTTCCACGGCCCGTGGACCCTGACCGGCCTGGTGATCCCCGAATTGCGCTTCGACCTGCTGCCGCCCTTCGGGAGCGACTTCTTTCCCGAGATCCCCGACATCGCCAGCGTCCTGACCCTCGACGACCTATGCAACGCTCCGGATAGCCCGCTGGTGCCCGATGGCGCCGATCTCGAGACGGTCTGCACCGTCGTTGCCCCGCCCGGCGATCCCCTACGCGACCAGACCATCGCCGAGCTGCAGGAGACCTACTCGGGGTCCTTCCCCGATCCCGGGGACATCCAGATCGAGACCATGCGGCCCGCGAGCTGGGACGCCTCCAACATCGAATACGCGCTCAACCTCACGGGCATCTTCCGGGGCTGGGACATCTCCTTCCAGGGAGCCTACTACTGGGACGATCTCGCCCACGTGGATCTCGCCACGGGCACCCTGCGGCACGCCCGGCTGTGGATGGTGGGGACGGGCGGCAACTACACCTGGGGGAGCTGGCTCTTCAAGCTGGAGGCCGCCTACGTCGACGGCCTCCGCTTCATGTTCGCCGATGGCAAGAAGTCGCGCTTCGACATCATGGGGGGCATCGAGTACTTCGGCTTCTCGGAGACCTCGATTTCCTTCGAGATCGTGAACCGCCACCTCTTCGACTACGAAGACCGGATCGGCGAGGGCTTCGACGCGACCCGGGAGAATGACGTGCAGCTGGCCCTGCGCATCACCCGCGAGTGGCTCAACGCGCGGCTCCGCACCACGCTGCTCGCCAGCTCTTTCGGCCTCATCGCCCAGGGGGGCAGCTTCGTGCGCCTGTCGGCAGAGTACGAGATTACCGACGCCTTCAAGACCGAGGGTGGGGTCGTCTTCTACCAGAGCGGTGACAATATCTTCTTCAGGAACATCGAGGACAACGACCGCCTCTTCCTGAATTTCAAGTACAGCTTCTGATGCGGCGAGCGGAGGGCCCCGGGCTTCGCCTCACAGCTCAGAAGCGGTACTGCGCCCCCGCGCCGATGGTCAGGATCGGGAAATCCGAGAGGCTGCCGGTCGGCAGCACGTAGCCGAGCTCGACGTCGAGCACCCAGTGAGTGTTCAGGTAGAAGTCGAGGCCCGCGCCGAAGCGGGCCGCGAAGGACGCGTCGTTGCCGGCCTCCCGGTCCAGCACGAGGGCGCCCAGGCCGAGAACCGCGTAGGGTTGGACGCGCCCCTTGAGGGCGAAGAGCTTCGCGTTGCCGGTGAGCGACCAGCCCCCGAAGAACTCGTTGACGGGTGGTGGGGTGGGCAGAGTGGCCTTGAGCGCAAACTGGTCGTAGTACTGGAAGAGCAGCTCTCCGGCCACGCGCGAGCTGGCCCGATACCCCGCGAGCACGCTCAGACCTCCCGTGTCGCCCCCTTCGATGTCGATGTCGAGATCGATGGGGATGCTGCTGTCGAAATTCTCCAAGGCGTAGAAGCCCTGGAGCCCGACATAGGCGCCGCGGCGGTCGTAGCCCTTGGCTGGCCCGGTCGCCGGGTAGGCGTCGTCCTCGATGATCTGCGCCGTGGCGGGGACCGCCGCGACGAGAGGGAGGCAGGGCACGAGGGGCGTGAAGAGCATGAACAGGAGAAAGGGCAGGGCGCGGCGATCGGAACCGCGTTCGCGCCGCGCAAGGCGCCGGCTCATCGGCCAGGACATCGGTGGAACTCCTCTAGTGGCGCAGCGCGGTCTCCTCTCTCGGATCACTCGCAGCGCTCGAGACTGGGCTTCGTGTTGCCGCAGCGAATGCCATCGGTCACGCCGCCGGAGAGGATCGCGCAGGCGTTGGTGATCGCGCCCTGCACGGCCTCCTCCCGGGTGCCGGCGGAACCGGTGCGGCATGCCCGACGCCCCTCGAACTCGACGCACACCTCGCAGGTGACGGCGTTCGCCGCGAGGGTGGCGTAGATCAGGATCCCGACGAAGATCAGGGCCAACAGGGCCGCGACGGCGGTTCGCATACGGCGCTGCACGGTAGCGGGTCGGCTCGGGGGTCGTCAGTGGGGGCGGGTGTCAGGCCCCTCAGCCCTTGCTCTCCAGCGTAGTGAAATGCACCAGGGCGATAGCGGATCCAAGCCCTCCGCCGGCTCGTACCAAATGGAACAGATCCGTACCATATCAGGCGTCGGTACGCCTACGTGCGTCCTCGAAGGCGCGAGCGGCCCCGTACCGGGCTCCCAGGGCTGGCATCCAATATGCAACCGTCTTCTTTCCATCGGTCGCTGCCGGGAAACCGGAGCGGAGGGGGGAGCCGAGGATGGGAAGGCGGGTTCATGCCTTCGCGGAGAGCGTGAGCAAGCTCTTCGCCGGGAGGCCCTATGCGGAAATGAGGCTGGGCGTACGCCTCGTTCCGACGCGCTGCAATTGGTGTGAGGACTGGATGGTCATCTGTGAGGGCAAGTCGGATCTGGCGCCGGTAGAGCTGCGACCGGGACGGTGTCCGGCCTGTCGAGAGCAGACTTTCGAGGGGGTCCCCGTGGCGGCCGCCGCAGGTGGCTGAAGGGCCGGTCGCTGATTCTCCAGTCGCCGGTGCCAGCTGCTGACAGTTGTGGCTTGCTGACTTCTCAGTCGCAGTGCCGGCTCGGACCATTGGCGATGCGGGTCGCCAGGGTCCGGATCATGCGCACCGCGACGGCGGGGTTGCAGGTCACCAGCTGCTCGAGCTCCGCCTCGTTGAAGAGGCAGGTCCAGACGGTTTCATCGGCGCGCAGGGTGACCTGGCGCGGTGCGCCGGTCAGGGTCGAGATGGCCCCGAGGAAGTTGCCTTCCTGGTCCTGGGTCGCGACGACACGGTCATCGTGCTCCACCAGGATCCTCCCGCGCAACAGCAGGAAGGTGTGGTGGGCCTGCAGCCCGACGCCGCACAGGGTCTCGCCCTTCTCGAATTTCACGAAGTAGCGCTCGAAGCCCGGAGCCCGGCAGATCGAGGCCCAGAGCGGGTCTACGATGGATTCGATGACTTCTTGGATCTCCATGGGGTCGGCGATGTTGCGACGCGCCGACGCCAGGGTCTGGGAGTCGAGACCGAATCCGCTCGCGATGGCGTCCACCCGGGCAAGGACCTCCGCGGCGCCGCCGGGACGCCGGCTCGGGTCGATGTAGAGCAGCCCCATGATGACCTCTTCGAGGGGGGGCGGGCAGCGCAGGTGAACGTCGCTCAGGTGCGGCAACCCGAAGACGTCGCCGTTCTCCACTTTGCGTCGCAGGTCCTTGCGTTGGTTGAGGTCGATCCCCGTGTAGGCCGCCCACGCGGTGGCGCCCACTCCCCAAAGGTCCGTACGCAGGTCGAAGGACTGGATGTTCTGGCGGCTCTGCTCGGGCGCCCGGTAGCCGTGGGTCCCCAGGCCGACGGCGATCTGGCCCTGGTGCAGGAGCCCCTTGGACATGCGCGAGGAGTGGGAAACCCCGAAGTCGGTCAGGACGTAGCCGCCGTCGCCGTCCAGCAGCACGTTGGAGGGCTTGACGTCGAGATGGAGCACGGAGGCGCGGTGGGCGGCGCTCAGAGCCGAGAGTAGATCGGAGAGGAGTCGCCAGGTCTGATCCTCGTCGAGGCGCCCTTCCAGCGCTCCGGTATCGACGAGGCTCCCGTCCGGGAAGTATTCGAGGACCACGAAGGCCGACTCCCCCTCGAGGCTCCAGTCGTAGAGCTTGGGGATGCGATCGTGCTCGACGGTGCGCAGGGCCGCGAGCTCTCGCTTCAGGTAGCTGCGGGCCTGCGGGTCGTGAGCGGAGCCCAACACCTTGATTGCCACGGACTCCGGCGGACTCGTCGGGTCGTCCGGATCGGTGTCCAGGCAGCGCGCAAGGAATACGGAGCCGAAGCCGCCCTTTCCCAGGCGTTCGACGAGGCGGTAGGAGAAGCGGGCATGGAGCACGTTGCCGAGCTCGACGTACTCGCTCTCTTCACTCGGCTGGAGACTTGAGTCGTCCGTCATGGACCCCTGAGCCGGCTGGGAGGGACTCTCAGCACCTCGTATCGGCACGGGGGGGACGAGACTAGAGAAAGGTGGTTCCCCGCGGGGATGGGGGTGGCTCAGGAGCCGGGGGCAGGGGGGCCGGAAGAGCTGCCGTCGCCGCCCTCGGCGTCGCGCGATTCCTTCATTTCTTGCAGGCCCCTGTAGCCGAACCAGACGGCGCCGATCAGCAACAGGCCGAACCCGTAGCGATTGAAGTCCAGATGCTCCTTCATTTCTGGATTGAACCAGCCGTCGTATCCGAACCAGAGCGCGAGTCCGCTCAGGATGGCGGGCAGGAAGAGCGGATGATCGAAGGGAGTGGGCGGCGGGGCCTGAGGCTCCTCCGGCGAGGGCTGCTCGTGGTCGCTCTGCGGCATGGCGGCAACATAGCGCCAATCACCCCACCATCACCACTGGCAGCGAGGGGAGGCGGCTTGACCCTTCCCCGGGTGCGAGCAATGGTCTCGGCATGGCAGCGAGTGCAGGCGGCGGGGAGCGCCGGAGCAACTACATCACGCCCGAAGGCATGCAGCGCCTGCAGGACGAGTACGATCACCTGTGGAAGGTCGAGCGCCCGAAGGTGACCGAGGCCGTTGCCGTGGCCGCCGCCCTGGGCGATCGCTCGGAGAACGCCGACTACATCTACGGCAAGCGGCGCTTGCGCGAGATCGATTCCCGGGTGCGCTATCTGCAGCGGCGGATCGACCAGCTCCAGGTGGTGGACACGGTGCCCGAGAATCCGGATCGGGTCTTTTTCGGCGCCTGGGTGACCCTGGAGGACGAAGAGGGGGCGGAGCTGCGCTACCGCATCGTCGGGCCCGACGAGTCGGACGCCGCAAAGGGCTGCATCAGCATGGATTCGCCGGTGGGTCGGGCGCTCCTCGGCAAGGAGGTCGACGACGAGGTGAAGGTGGTGCGTCCCCGGGGCAGCGTCCGTTACAGCATCAGCGAGATCTCCTATAGCGAGATCTCCTAGCGCAAGATCTCCTGGCGCGAGACCCAGCACGAAGAGGAGCGCTCCTGAGCCGCCCGCCGAGCCGGGTGACCGGGGGCCGCGGGGAGCTACAGCCCATCTCGCTGTCGGACGATGTCCTGTAGGACATGCTTCTCGACATCGTACTCGCCAGCGTTCTTGCGCTCTTCGTCTTCATGGGTGCCCGGCGCGGGGCCCTCGCGGCTGGCGCCGGAGTCGTGGCCCTGGTTCTGGCCTATGGGGTCGGGGTCTACGCGGCCACCCACTTCGGAGCCGTATTGTCCGAGGATCTGGATCTCCCCGGCCTGCTGGGCCCGCCCCTCGCGGGATCCATTGGCTTCCTGCTCGCGTATGTGGTGTGCGGCATTGCGGCCTCCCTCCTCAAGGCTCGCGAGCGCGCGTGGCGCGGCGACGAGCCGCGGCCCGGTCTCGACCGTGCGGTCGGTGGGCTCTTCGGCGCACTGCGCGGCAGCCTCGTCGTTCTGCTTCTCGCGTGGCTCGGCATCTGGCTGGACGCTGCCCGGGATCTGGGCGTGAGCGACGCCTTCGCGGCCATGCCCGATGCCAGTGCCTCCCGGGTCGCGGGAATCACCCAGAGCGTGGTCGAGGGCGCCGTCGCCTCGGCCCTCGAGTCCTCGGGCAAAGCCAGCGGCTCCGGGGCGCGCATGGCGGGCCGCATGGTTGCCCGGCCCAGTGAGACCCTGCAGAGCCTGCAGTCCCTGCTCGACGACGAGAGAATCCGGGCGCTCCAGGAGGACCACTTCTTCTGGACCCTGGTCGAGAGCGGCGCCTCGGAGCGGGCGCTCAACCGCAGAACCTTCTACGTGATCTCTCACGACGAGCAGATGCGGGAGCGTCTTGCCGAGCTGGGGCTGATCAGCGAGGAAGCGGCCCGGGACGTGGGCGTCTTCCGCAGCGATGCGCTGACGGTGCTCGAGGAGGTGGGACCGCGCGTGAAGGGCCTCACCGAAGATCCCGAGATCCAGCGCCTCGCCCACGATCCCGAGATCGTCGCGATGCTCGAGAGCGGCGACACCTTCGGCCTGCTCGGCCATCCCGAGATCCGCAACCTGGTTGCCCGGGTCTCCGCGGACGATTAGACGCCATACGGGCTCGAGCCATACGGGCTCAAGAGAGTGGCTTGGGCGCGGTGGTGCTGTCCGGCGGTGCAACCGGCACGCCCGGCGGATCCCCATCTGGGATCGGCCCGGACCCCGGCGCCACCAGTCCCGCAGACATGATCACCTTGAAGGCGTCCTCCACGCTGAGGTCGACCTCGCGGATCTCCTCTTCCGCCACTACCAGGTAGAAGCCCGAGGTGGGGTTGGGGGTGGTGGGGACGAAGCAATTCACCATGGGGCGATCGGCGAGGGCGCGCTGCACCGGTCCACGCGCCATACCGGTCACGAAGGCGAGCGCCCAGAGCCCTTTGCGCGGATACTCGATGAGTACGACGCGATTGAACTGGGTCGTGCTGGCCGAGCTCGTGAAGATGGCCTCGAGGAGCTGCTTGACCCCGCCGTAGATGCCGCGGGCCACGGGAACCCGGGAGAGCAGGCGCTCGCCCAGGCGCACCAGCTCGTGTCCGAAGAAGTGGCGCACGAAGACGCCCGCGGCCAGGATCACGCAGAAGGTGAAGAGCGCGCCCACGAGAGGCGGCAGCTTCGGAGCTTCCTCCAGGCCCGGGAGCACCCAGGAGAGCACCCTGGGCAGCAGCAGATTGTCCAGGCGCTGGATGATCCAGGCGATGGCCCAGAGGGTGATCACGATGGGCGCGAAGGCCACGAGACCCGCGACGAAGTAGCGGCGGGTCGCCTCCCAGACGGCATTTGCAATGCGGCGCAGCATTTCTCTCGTGCTTCTCCCTTGCCTCGAAGGCGGAGCCGATCTGCTCTCGGTCAGCGCAGCAGGACATCACATGCAAAACGGATCTTGCGGATGAGTCGCCCCAGGGCATTGTGATGAATATTACGCCGCAATCGCACGAGCAGCTTTCGCTCCAGAGTGTGACGCGTGACCGGCGGCTTCTTGCGGACGCTGCCCGCCGGATCGATGGCGGCGAGCTCGGCCTGGATCTCGCTACGGCTGTAGCCCCAGGTGGCGAGGTCTTCGTCGAGGAGCGACTCGAGCAGTGTCTCGCACTGGTGGATCTTCTCCGGACTGCCGCTCATGTCCGCAGCCCACTTCGAGAGGGAGGCCGTGGTGGGCCGCTTCTCCCGCGCCACCGTCATGGGATCCCCGAGGCCTCGTGCGGCCTCGCGTGCGCCGGCGCCGGGCTGCTCGCCCCTCTGCTCGCCATAGTTCACCATGCCGGGCTCGAAGGCGACGCCGAGGAAGGCGCAGATGCGTTCGATCTCGTGCTCCGGATCGCTCACCAGCGCCTCGTAACCCACGTGGCAGATGGCGACCGGCGATTCGCGCAGAAAGCGCGCGATGGCCGGCACGTAGCGCTCCAGCAGCGGATTGTGGGCATGGGCGACCTCGTGGTCGCCGTCGAAGAAGGAAGCCACGTAGGAGGACCACACCGCCATGGGGTGTCGCGTGAGGACGACGAAGCGCGCATCGGGGTAGAGGCGAGCCGCGAAGTCGAGCACGAGCGCATAGGCGGGCGTCTTGTCGAGCAGCAGGTCGCAGCCGGAGGGGGCCAGCAGCCCGCGGTAGAGCCGGTCCGTGCAGGCGCGCAGCGCGCTGAGGTAGTCGTCCTCGCCCCGCGGCAGATCCCTGACGAGTTCGCGGACGGCGCCCTGGGCGATGATGGGGTCGTAAGGGGCCTGATCCACCCTGGCGTAGTAGCCCAGGTGTGCGAGAGGCGTGAGCAGGTGGGGCTCGGCAGGGGAGTGGATCCGCGAGTGGGCGCCGAGCATTCGTGAGAGCAGGGTCGACCCCGAGCGGGGCGATCCGATCAAGAAGGCGACCCGCGATTCAGTCTTTTCCGGCGCCTCTTCCACCGCCTCGTCCACCTCTTTCGTCCCTCCCTTCTTCTGGCGCCCGGACTCCCCGCTATCCGGATAGGGCTTCTCGGGTGAAAGCGAGTCCGCCGCAAGCCCCAAGAACCGGTCGGGCATGATAACGCGGCCGGAGCGTGGGGGACGCCTCACGAATCGGTGTTCAGCCATCGCAGGTACAAGGCTTCGGGGCCCACTGCAGTGCAGCGCGAAGATTGCACTCCCGCGCGAATGCCACAGTGGCCTGGGCGGGTTCTGCTGCCCGGGGTGGGGGCACGCGGGGAGTGGAGCCGGCCGCGCCGTGTGCCCGAGGGGGCGTCCCGGCGATGTTGCGCCCATTTCGGATAGACTGCGAAACCTGATGCTGCCGTGGGGCCACTCACTGTCTGGCGTGGCGTTTCGACGCGCGCGCGAGTGTGGTGACTGCGCGCGGTGAATCAGCGCGAATAATAGTAGGAGCGACATGGCGGCGGCTGGAAGTGAGACCGGGGGCGCGAGCGGGGGCAAGAGAGAGAGCCCCGGGTTGATCCAGCCCGCGGATTGGCTCGTGATGGCGGGGCTCTGCGGCGTCTACGCCCCTGCGATCCTCGCCATGTCAGAGGTCTGGAGCCGCTACGACTACTACTCCCACGGCTATCTGGTGCCGCTGGTGGCGTTGTGGGCGGCATCGGGCCAACGCGCGGTGCTCCCCACCTTGCCGGTACGGCGCGAGCCGCGAGCCTTGCTGGTCCTCGGCCTGGCCCTCCTGGTCTATCTGGTGGGGATCGCGGCCTCCATCGTCTCGCTTCAGGGGCTCTCGTTCGTGGTTGCGGTTGGGGCCGTGGTGACCCTCTTGAAGGGGGTCGCGTGGCTTCGGGCACTGCTCTTTCCCATCTCCTACCTGATCTTCATGGTGCCCATACCCGATCCGCTCCTCACCCCCATGATCACGCGGCTGCAGATGTGGGTGAGCTTGGCGGGGATCGGGGTGCTGCGCTTCTTCAACGTCCCCGTGTATCGCGAGGGGAACGTATTCGAGCTTCCGGGTGGCGACGAGCTCTTCGTCGCCGAGGCCTGCAGCGGGATCACCTCCGTCGTGACCCTCATCCCGCTGGCCGTCTTCCTCGCCTACTTCACGGAACGCCTCCTGTGGCGCCGAATGCTCCTGGTCCTGGCTGTCTTGCCCCTCGCCTTCGCGGGCAATCTGCTGCGCGTCCTGATCACGGTGCTGGTGGCGGGCCGCTGGGGATCCGAGGTCGCTGCCAAGGGTGCCGCTCACGAGTGGACCGGCATCGCGACCTACATCCTGGGTTGCCTGGCCTTGCTGGGGGTGAGGGCCGCCATGCAGTGGCTGGTGCCCGAACGGGTTGCCAGCCAGACGGCATGAAGGGGGGGGCCTCGCTCACCGAGCGCGCCAAGGGCCTGGCTCTCGGACTGGGCTTCGACCTCGTGGGCGTGTGCGATGCACGACCCAGCGCGCAGAGCGAGGCTCTGCGCGGGTGGCTGGCCCAGGGCTTCGGCGGCTGCATGGACTATCTCGCCAAGCGGGTCGAGGAGCGCGTCGACCCGCGCCGGGTACTGCCGGGCGCCCGCAGTCTCCTCAGCGTCGGGCTGGTCTACGCCGGAGGGAGCGCGGGAGAAGAGGCGTCTCCCCGGGTTGCCGGCGCCGCGGAGGCCCGCGGCCAGATCTCTCGCTATGCGGTGGGCGACGACTACCACGAGGTGATGCGGGATCGGCTTCGCGGTCTCTCGGCGGCGCTCGAAGTCCTGGCCGAGCGTCCCCTTCACAGCCGCGCCTACGTGGACACGGGCCCGGTGAGCGAGCGGGTCGCCGCTGCACGGGGGGGGCTCGGATGGATCGGGAAGAACACCTGCCTGATCCATACACGGCTGGGCTCCTACCTCTTCCTCGGTGTGCTGATCACGGACCTGGCACTGGAGCCCGACCGGCCCGAGTCCGACCACTGCGGCAGCTGTCGAGCCTGCCTGGACGCCTGCCCCACCGACGCCTTCCCGTCGCCCTACGTACTGGATGCGCGACGCTGTATTGCGTACACGACCATCGAGGACCCGGGTCCGATTCCCGCCGAGCTGCGCGCTTCTCACGAGGACCGCGTCTTCGGCTGCGACCGGTGCCAGGAGGTGTGCCCGTGGAATACCCGGGGCGGCCGGCGCGCTCCGGCGGACCCACTGGGTCTGCGGGCGCGCCTTGCGCCGCGTTCGGAGTGGGCGCAGCCCTCCCTGGCCTGGCTGCTGGGCCTCGATGACGCCGCGTGGCGCAACGTGACCCGCCGCAGCGCGCTGCGGCGCAGCAAGCGCCGCGGGCTGCTGCGCAATGCCCTGGTGGCCGCTGGCAACTCGGGTGACGCCAGCCTGCGTCCCACCCTCGAGGCCCACGCGTCGGGTGACGACCCGCTGCTCGCAGAGCATGCCCGCTGGGCCCTCGAACGCCTGGAGGAAAGGGCCCGCTAGCCGCTGCGGGCGGCGCGGGGCTTGCGCGCCAGCAGACGGGCAAGGGCTTCGGGTCGCTCGCCTTCAGCTGGACCCTCCCGGCTCACGCCCTCCCAGTAATCGAGCACCTCGAGGTCGGGGAAGAGGCGCGGCAGCTCGCCGCTCTCGAGCAGGAAGGCACGGGTGCGCGGTCCGTAGTCGTACGCGAGCTGACCGACGGTGAAGGTCTCGTAGAGAAGCAGTCCCTCGGGAGCGAGCCGGCTCGCGATCGCGGAGGCGAGCGGGCGAAAGAGAAAGCGAAACACGAGGATTGCCCCGCAACTCTCTGTTTCAAAAGGAAGTCCGTGCTCGGTCTCAAGGTCCGTTCGTAGCGGCGTGACCCTCTCTTCTGGGGCATCGACCCGCTCGAGAAGCTCGCGCAGGAAGCCGTCGTTGCGATCCGCCGCGATGCACGGGATGCCCCTTCGAGCGAGCTCGAGGGCGTGGCGTCCCCGGCCGCAGGCGAGGTCGAGCACCGGCCCGAGACGCGAGGCCTCCGCGAGCTCCTTCACGTGATCGAGCAAGAGCGGGGAGGGCGGGGAGAGGGGGGAGAGGGCGCTTCCTCGAGTCACGCGCCCTCTCGCAGCAGACGCGCCATGCGCTCGGGATGGTCCGTGACGATGCCGTCGGCGCCGAGCTCCAGCAGGCGGGAGATCTCGTCGGGGTCGTTCACGGTCCACACGTGAACCGAAACATCGTGGGCATGGGCGTGACGGATCAGCTCCGGCGTGACCAGGGGCTCGCCGGCGAAGGATGGGGGGATCTGCAGCGCCATGCAGTCGTCCGGCGGCGCTTCTCCATCGAGGGCGGAACGGACGAAGGCGAGGATCTCTCCCTTGGACGCCCCCATGGCGGGTCGCAGCTGTACGCGGGCACGCTCCTGGCGCAGCGCCGCCATGATGGAGTCCTCGCCGGACGTGAGCAGGGTGATGTCCTCGCGATCGAAGCGGCGCACGAGGTCGAGGACGCGAACGGCCAGGCGGGTCTCGCCGCTCTTCAGCTCGAGGTTGAAGCGCGCATGGGGAAGTGCCGCGAAGGCCTCCTCGAGGGTGGGGATCCGGACTCCCTTTCCGCGCAGGGGAAAGCTGGCCCCGCCGTCGTCGCTCCAGTGGTAGGCGGCATCCAGAGCCTGGATCCCGGCCACGGAGAGCTCTGCGACTCGTCCGCTGGCTTCACTGACCCGATCGACGAAGTCGTCGTGGATGAGCACGGCCTCGCCCTCGCTCGTCGCGTGAACGTCGGACTCGATGATGTGGGCGCCCAGCTCGAGGGCCTTCTCGAAGGAGAGGAGGGTGTTTTCCGGAGCGGAGCCTGCCGCGCCCCTGTGGCCGAGGATCACCGGGTGCGGAAGATCGAAGTAGGGGTGGGTCATGCTGGGTAGGGTATCATGCGCCGCCCCATGGCCGTTCTCACCCGCGACGCACTCCGGCACGAGCTCGAGATTGGCCGCCTCGGGATCACGCCGCTGCAGGCCGATCAGGTCGGAGTTGCGTCCATCGATCTCACCCTCGGCAACGAGATCCGGGTGATCACGCCCGGCGAGGGGCCGATCGAAATCCTCGACGACACCGATTACCGCGATCACACCGTGGTTCGCTCTCTGCACGAGCCTTTCGTGCTGCGGCCCGGGTTCACGATTCATGGCATCACCCGGGAGCGCGTGAGTCTCGCCGCGGACCTCTGCGGCTTCCTCGAGGGTCGCAGCCGCTTCGCGCGACTGGGACTCATGATTCACGTGACCTCGGCGCTGGTTCAGCCGGGGGTGTGCAATCGCCAGGTGCTCGAGATGAGCAACGTCTCGAGCCATCCCCTGCGCATCCACGCCGGGGTTCGCGTGTGCCAGCTCGTGGTGATGCGCACCGAGGGTGAGGCCGTGTATGACGGGCGCTTCGCCAGCCAGGAGGAGATCTGAAGCCGTGCGCGCCGTGGTGCAGCGCGTGAGCCGGGCATCGGTGCGGGTCGGCGACGAGGAGCTGGCCGCCATGGAGCGCGGCCTGCTCGCGCTGGTGGGCGTCGGATCCGACGACGGACCCGACGACGCTCGGGAGCTGGCCAGAAAGCTGGTGCACCTGCGCGTCTTCCCGGACGACGAGGGCAGGATGAATCGCTCCCTGCTCGAGGTCGGCGGGACCCTGGGCGTGGTCTCCCAATTCACCCTGTACGGCGATGTGCGCAAGGGGCGGCGACCCTACTTCGGCGGAGCCGCGGCACCCGAGCGGGCGGCGCCCCTGATCGAGGCGGTGGTCGAGGCGGCTCGGGCCGAGGGCGCCCCGGTGGTCACGGGACGTTTCCGTGCCAACATGGAGGTCGACCTCGTCAACGACGGGCCGGTCACCCTTCTGCTCGACACCCGCGGCGGCTTCTGAGTCCGTCCTCCCCCGCGTATTCACTCGCTCTCGCAATACTTCCCTGTGGGGCGTATCCCGCACCTCCCCGCTCCTTGCCGGAATCCCGACAAAAGGGGAGAATCCCATTGGGGGATAACGCAACGGTTCGCGTTCCGGTCGGTTCGCTCGGATCGTTGCTGAATGAGAGGAAAAGAGAGCCATGTTCGAGCAAAAATTGGAGGACGCGGCCCGCGTCGGGGCGGCTGCCCCCTCCGCGTCGGGGCGGCTGCCCCCTCAGGGTCGAGGATTGTGTTTCGGAAGCTGGAACTGCAGGCGAGGCTGGTGGTTCTAGTGGCAGTAATTGGTTTCGTTCTGGCGCCGGGCATCGCTCTGGCGGAGAGCGAGAGCGGCGAGATGGCCAAGGAGGGCGGCGTGGGAGCCGGCTCGGCGCTCGCGAGCCTGGTCTACGGTCCCGCCAAGCTCCTCTATGCGACCGGGGGCCTCGTGGTGGGCGGTCTCGCCTTCGCCTTCTCGGGGGGGGACGCCGAGGTCGCGCAGGTCGTGCTCACGCCTTCCGTGCGCGGCGACTATGTGATCACGCCCTCGCAGCTGCGGGGCGAAAAGGAAGTCGAGTTCTTCGGGCGCAGCCCCGAATACCGGCCCGAAGCGGAGCCGGTTGCGGTGACGCCGGCAGAAGCGGACGTCGCCTCGGCACCGCCGGCCGATGGCTGGTAGGGGCCGACGCATGAGAGTGGCCGACGGTCGGTAAGTAGGACCACGGGCCCCCGCTGCTCGCCCGTCCGGGGCTGGCGGCGGGGTGCCGACCGATGAGGATGGCGGGGGCGAGCACGCGGGATGGCGGATCTGGCATCACAAGCGCCACTGGCCTTCGTGGCGGGACTGATTTCGGTCTTCTCGCCCTGCGTGATGCCCCTGATGCCCGCCTATCTGTCCCTGGTCTCGGGGGTCTCCGTCGAGGAGATGGAGGAGGGCGTCCACGACGCCCAGCTGCGGGCCCGAGTGATGCGGGCCTGCTTCGGCTTCGTCGTGGGCTTCTCGGTCGTGTTCGTGCTGCTCGGGATCGGCGCGGTGGCGATCGGCCAGAGGCTGCGCACCTGGCACGTCGACGTCCTGGGCGTCGATATCGGCTTGGCTCAGATCGCGGGCTTCTTCATCATCCTGCTGGGTCTGCACATGACGGGCCTGACACCGATCCGCAGCCTCTACCGCGACACCCGTTTCAACTTCAAGGTCGGTCACCGCAGCTTCTCGAGTGCCTGCCTGGTGGGAGCCGGCTTCGCCTTCGGCTGGTCGCCCTGCATCGGACCGATCCTGAGCGGTGTTCTCGCCATGGCGGGCAGTAACGACACGGTGCTCCAGGGAACCGTGCTGCTGTCGATCTACTCGGCTGGCCTGGCCATCCCCTTCCTGCTGGCGGGCTGGAGCATCCACTTTTTCTTCCGCTCCTTCGCCCGCATGAAGCGACACTTCCGCAAGGTCGAGATCTTCTCCGGAATCATGCTGGTCTCCGTCGGCGCATTGCTGATGACCGACCAGCTGTCGCGCCTGAACAGCCAATTCAGTTTTCTTGCACGCTTCGTGAACGCCGCCGAGAGGATGCTGCAGTGAGCTGGCCGAGCCGGGTGCTGCTGGTGGGCCTCGCCCTCGTGCTTGCCGCGTGCTCTTTCGAATCCGACGGGGGGCTCGAGGCGGGAGCCGGCGAGCCCGCGCCCGAGTTCAGTCTCGAGCTGCTCGATGGGGGAGGACGCGTGAGCCTCGCGGAGCTGCGCGGCCAGACCGTCATTCTGGACTTCTGGGCCACCTGGTGCCCGCCCTGCGAATTCCAGGTTCCAGAGCTCAACGCCCTCTACGAGGCCCATCGCGAGCTGGGCGACATCCGGCTCTTCGGCGTTTCGGTCGACACGGATGGGCCCGAGGTGATCGGTGCCTGGGTGGCGGAGAAGCAGGTCCGCTATCCCATTCTGCTGGGCGACGAGGATCTCGCCCGTCGCTTCGGGGCCCTGGGCTTTCCCACGCTCATCGTCATCGGGCCGGATGGAAAGGTGGTTTCCCGTCACATGGGATTGGTCGAGACGGGCGATATCGAGGCCTCCCTCGAGAAGATCGCGACGGCGAGCTGAACTGGCGCGGCCCCAGTGAGCGCCTGCGGCCCCAATGAGCGCCTGCGGCCCAATGAGCGCCCGCGGCCCTAAAGCGGTGGCGCCAGCTGGTCGATCCTTCCGGTGTCCCGTCATCCGGGGAGGGATTGCTGCTGGCTGGTCAGGACAACACGACGGTTCAGGTGCGCCGGACCTACGAGCGGAGTTTCGAGGCGGGGCAGCAGATCTTCGCTGAAGGTGAGCCCGGCTCGGTCCTGTACATCATTCAGGCGGGTGAGGTCGAGCTGATCCGCGGCGGAATCGGGAGGCGCCACTGCGTGGCGCGCCTCGGGGCCGGCGAGTTCTTCGGCGAGATGAGCGTGGTGCTGGGCGAGCCGCGTACGGCCCAGGCTGTCGCGGCCTGCGACATCCGCCTGCTCGAGCTCGACGGCGAGACCCTCGAGGCCATGTGCGTGGAACGGCCCGAGATCGCCATCCGCCTCATGAGCAGACTGGCGGCGCGGCTGATCGAATCGGAGCGGCGCCTCACTGCCCTCGGAGTCGATGACCTCTTGCGTCCGCTGGTGCGGGTCCTGATCCGGAATGCGACACGCGGCGGGCCCGATGAAGGCATTCGCGTGCCGGGCACCCTGCAATCCCTGTCGGCCGAGGCCGGCCTCAGCATGCTCGAGGGCCATCGCGCCGTTCACCAGCTACTGGACCAGAAGCTCGTGCGTCTGGTCGAGGACGAGCTGGTCGCCAAGGATGTGGACGCCCTGTCCAGCAGTCTCGACCTTCCCGCCTGACGAGAAGGCCTCCAGGCCATCCAGCCCCATTTGACCCCCGCGGAACCCCTCTGATAGGGTCCGTTCACACCCGGATTTCGGGGCGAGTGGGGGGCTCGTTGCCGCTCCGTTGCCATACGCGTCGTGAACGCCTTGGAGCTCCGATCCGACCGGGATCGGCGCAGCGGAAGTGCTGCGCCCGGATTCCGCTGTTCTTGCTCAGCCGGTGGTTGCTCACCGGCTTGCTGCTGGCCGGGCTGCTGCTCGACCCAGGCCGCGCCCTGGCGGGGCGCGAGTTCGATCTCGACCAGCCCACCGAAGTCACCGCCGACGAGATCGAGTACGAGGCGCAGCGTGGTCTCTACATCGCCCAGGGCAACGTTCGCATCGTCCAGGGGGACCGCAGCATCGACGCCGACTGGATGGTGTTCAGCCGCCGGACCGAGCGCGGCATCGCCAGCGGAAACGTGCTCTACGTCGACAGCGTCGAGACCCTGAACGCCGAGTTCCTGCAGTTCGATCTGCAGACGCTGCAGGGGCTCGTCTACCAGGCTCACCTCGACACCGGCCCCGGCGGCTTCCTGGTCGATGCCGACCGCCTGATCAAGACCGGGGACGACACCTACACCGTCCAGGCCGGAGTCTTCACCACCTGCCGCTGTCCCGAGGGCGAGCGGGATCCCTGGCGCATCAAGGCGCGCAAGGGCGATGTGCGCATGGGGGGCTACGCGACTACCCAGAACAGCACAATCGACATTCTCGGTGTTCCCGTCATCTGGCTGCCCTGGATGATCTTCCCGGTGAAGACCGAGCGGGAGAGCGGAGTGCTCTTTCCGCGCTTCGGCTACCAGAGTCGCAGCGGCTTCGAGCTCGGGCTGCCGATCTTCTGGGCGGCCCGGGACGAGCTCAACGTCACATTCACTCCGGTGTGGCTGAGCGATCGCGGCTTCAAGCCGGAGCTCGAGCTCGAGTACGTGATCGGTGAGAAGTCCGGCGGCTCCCTCTTCGCCTCCTACATACACGACCAGCAGCGGGTGCGGGATAAGAACTCGGGGGACACGCCGCCGCCGGGAGGCTGGCCCGAGGTCGACCGCTGGGCGGTGGTCCTCGACCACGACCAGCACCTGCCCGGGGACTGGCGAGCCCGGGCCGACGTCAAGCTCGTGTCGGACAACAACTACGTGGACGACTTCTCCGCGCTCTCCCAGCTTCGCTTCAACCGCTACCTCGAGTCGACGATGTTCGGCTTCCGCGACTTCGGCGCCGACGGCCGCTGGAACCTGCTGGGCGCCATCGAGTGGGCGGACGACCTGCAGGCCCCGGACGGCCTCGACCGCGACGACTTCGTGCTGCAGCGCCTGCCCGAGCTGAGCGCAGACCTGCTCTCGACGCCGGCCGAGCGGCTGTGGAGCCTGGTGGGAAGCCTGGAGTCCCAGTTCATCTACTTCTACTCCCCCGACAAGCCCCAGGACGTCTATCCGGTGCAGATCGATCCCGGCACGGGCGATCAGGTGCCCGTGGTTCCCGTGGGCGACGACCTCTGGGTGGACTTCGGCATCGACTCGTTGCCCTACCTGCCGAGCGTGTCCGGCTACGACAAGCTGGGGATCGGTGAGGAGGACGGCGTCTTCCAGGAGGGCGAGCCCCTCGCGAGCAACGGCGGTCGGCTGGTGATCCACCCGCGCATTGCGAAGCCCATGCGCCTGTGGGACTGGCTCGAGCTCTATGGCGACGTCGGCTGGCGTCAGATGCTCTACTTCGGCACGGCCCAGGACTTCGCCGAGCAGGGAAGGGCGACGGTCCGGGTGGATCTGCGCTCCCGGCTGCGGGGCTTCTTCGATATGCCGTGGTTCGGCGGAATCGATCACGTGGCCGAGCCCGGCTTCGGCTACACCTTTCTGTCGCGGCCCACCTCGTCGGACTCTCCGATCTTCGTCCCCGCCTCGGAGATCCCCCAGTACCGCCTCCGGCAGCTGGATCGCCAGAACGTCATCCTCGACCCGTCGGATCGGATCGTCGGCCGCAACGGCTTCGCCCTGGGCGTCCGGAACCGCTTCTATCAGCGGGACGGCGGGAAGCTCCTGGCCGAGCTCGACCTCTCGGTCGACTACAACCTGGCCGATCGGGGTCGGGATTTCAGCCACTTCGTTCTGGACAGCCGGCTCCATCCCCTCCGGCGCTTTGCCACCGACCTCGAGCTGGCCCTCAACACCAGGAACGGCAACGTCGACGAGGGCCGTGTCGGCTTCAGCGCCTATCCCCACGATCGCGTCCTCTTCCGGGTGGGCTATCGCTACCGCAAGCAGCTGCCTCGCTTCCTCGAGTCCTACCTGGGCGACAAGGGGCTGGGCGACTTCGACGACGGCTTCGCGACCCTGGACCAGATCGACGGCGGACTGCGATTCACGCTGGGGCGCAGCTGGGCCTTCTACTA
The DNA here is from genome assembly GCA_019310385.1 of Deltaproteobacteria bacterium. Taxonomy (GTDB): domain Bacteria; phylum Myxococcota_A; class UBA9160; order UBA9160; family UBA4427; genus JAFDEK01. The sequence goes on along the minus strand of JAFDEK010000001.1, from coordinate 122,555 downwards.
CGCCGTCGTCTACGATCTGGAGGCCAAGGTGCTCCTCGGCAACGGGGGCGGTGTCGAGTTCCGGTCGAAGTGTCGCTGCTGGGCGGTGGGCGTGGATCTTCGGGACGACCGGCGCACGGGCTTTCGCTTCAGCATCCGCTACTCGATTCTGGGGATCGGCGACGACCGTCTGAAGTCGAACGCCCTGTCGGGCAGTGGCGGCTTCGGAGATGTGGTGCGCTGAAGGGCCCACGCGGCGACGGCGCAAAGGCGAGTGGGGCAAAAGCGATTGGGGCAGGGGCGAGTGGGGCGTGGCCGAGTTTCGCCCACCGGGCAGCTGTGCTTAACTGGCGACTCGATTTTGTTCACTTTTTTCGTCTTTCGGGCCCGGCGGCACGCAGGCCCTACGAGTCCATTGCGAATCGGTCTTGCTCCGCCCCTCCCTGGAAGAATTCGAGAGCCTGGCCCGGCGCGGCAACCTGATCCCCGTCGTACGCGAGATCCTCGCCGATCTCGACACCCCCCTCTCCCTCTTCCGGCGTCTCGACGACGGCCGCACGAGCTTTCTCCTCGAGTCGGTGCAGGGCGGAGAGAAGTGGGCCCGCTACAGCTTCATCGGCACCGGGGCTCGGGCGATGTTCCGAGCCCGCGGCCGGGACATCGAGTGGAGCGAGGGCGATCACAGCGAAGCGTTGCGGGTGGAGGGCGACCCCCTCGAGTTCTTGCGCGACAAGCTCGCGGGTCTCGAGCAGGTGACTCCGGAGGGGCTCGAGCTGCCGCGCTTCATCGGCGGCGCCGTGGGCATGGTGGGCTACGACTGGGTGCGCTTCGTCGAGCGCCTGCCCGAGCCGAACCCTTCGAAGCTCGATCTGCCCGATCTCTGGTTCGTGTTCCCCGAGACGGTGGTGGTCTACGACAACGTGCGTCACACGGCGTTGATCGTGCGCCACGTGCACCTGCGGGAGGGCGACGACCCGGCCGCGCGCTACGCCGAGGCGGGCAAGGACATCGCGGGGACCATCCGGCAGCTGCGCGCCCCGGCGGTGCTGGACGCCGAGCGCCCGGCGGTCGAGGTGCCCATGGACGTGCAGCGCAGCGTGACGCGCGAGTCCTTCTACGAAATCGTGAAGCGCGCCAAGGAGTACATCGAGGCGGGCGACGTCTTCCAGGTGGTGCTCTCGCAGCAGTTCGAGATGCCCCTGCAGGTCGAGGCCTTCGAGATCTACCGGCATCTGCGCTGCATCAACCCGAGCCCCTACCTCTACTTCGTGCGCATGGAGGGGGCGGTCCTGGTGGGTTCCTCACCCGAGATCCTCGTGCGCCTCGAAGACGGGCAGGTGGACGTTCGCCCCATCGCGGGGACCCGCCGGCGAGGCCGCAGCCCGGAAGAAGACATCGCCATGGAGGAAGAGCTCCTGGCGGATCCCAAGGAGCGCTCGGAGCACGTGATGCTCGTCGACCTGGGACGCAACGATGCGGGTCGGGTGTGCGAGATCGGCTCGGTGCAGGTCGACGAGTACGCGCTCATCGAGCGCTACTCCCACGTGATGCACATCGTATCCAATGTCCAGGGCCGACTGCGGCCGGGCCTCGACTGGCTCGACGTCCTGCGCGCGACCTTTCCGGCCGGGACCCTCTCCGGTGCGCCCAAGGTGCGCGCCATGGAGATCATCGACGAGCTCGAGAACGTCGGCCGGGGCCCCTATGGCGGCTGCATCGGCTACATCGACTACTCGGGAAACATGGACATGGCGATCACCATCCGCACCCTGGTCGTAAAGGACGGACGCATCGTCCTGCAGTCGGGCGCCGGAGTGGTGGCGGACTCGCTGCCCGAGCTCGAGTTCAAGGAGACGGTCAACAAAGCCCAGGCCCTGATCGCGGCCATCGACCTTGCGCGGGAAGGTCACGACTGAGGAGGCGACGGGGACGTGCGGGGCGGCGCGAGGCGCGCCGGCTCACACGACACGGCGAAGCATCATGCAGCTCTTGATGATCGACAACTACGACTCCTTCACCTACAACCTCGTGCAGTACCTGGGCGAGCTGGGGGCGGAGACTCAGGTCGTGCGCAATGACGCCGAGCCCCTCGAGAGCATGCTCGAGAGGCGGCCCCGAGGCCTGGTCATCTCGCCGGGGCCGGGTGTGCCCGGACAGGCCGGAGTGTCGGTGCAGGCCGTGAAGGCCTTTGCCGAGAGCGACATCCCGGTCTTCGGGGTATGCCTTGGTCATCAGTCCATCGGCGAGGCCTTCGGCGGTGTGACGGTGCGCGCTCGCTCCATCATGCACGGCAAGACCTCGCTCATCGAGCACGACGGCAAGGGTGTCTTCAAGGGCCTGCCGGTCCCCTTCGAAGCGACTCGCTACCACTCCCTGGTGGTCGAGGAGGCGAGCCGGCCCGAGTGCCTCGAGGTCAGTGCACGCAGCAGCGACGGCGAGATCATGGGCCTGCGTCATCGCGAGCTTCCCATCGAGGGGGTGCAGTTCCATCCCGAGTCCATCCTGACGAAGGTCGGCAAGCGCCTGCTCGGCAATTTCCTCGACCAGTGCCGCGAGCGCGGCGCGGCATGACGCTTCGCGCCGCCATAGAGATCGCGACCGACGGGCAGGAGGTTCCCCAGCCCGTCCTCGAAGCGGCCTTCGGCGAGATCATGGACGGCGAAGCCGAGCCGGTGCAGATCGCGGCTCTCCTGGTCGCGCTGCGGACCAAGGGCGAGAGCGTCGGCGAGATCGTCGCGACCGCGCGGGCCCTGCGCGCCCGGGCCACCACCTGCAGTGTCGTCGACCCGCGCACGGTGGATACCTGCGGCACCGGGGGCAGTGGGCTCGACACCTTCAATATCTCGACCACGGCTGCTTTCGTGGTGGCCGGTGCGGGTGTGCCGGTGGCGAAGCACGGCAATCGCGCCGCAAGCGGACGCAGCGGCAGCTTCGACGTATTCGAGGCCCTGGGCGTCGACATCGATCTCCCCATCGAGACCTGCGGTCGCATCCTTGCCGAGGTCGGGATCGGCGCCTTCTATGCTCGCGTCGCCCACCCGGCCTTCCGCTTCATCGCACCCGTGCGCCAGCAGCTGGGAATTCGCACCCTGATGAACTGCCTGGGGCCGCTCCTCAATCCCGCCGGTGCGCGGCACCAGCTGGTCGGTGTCTATGCCCGGGAGCTGGTGGAGCCCCTGGCCTCTTCCCTGGGCGCGCTCGGGGCGAGGCGGGCTCTGGTGGTTCACGGCAACGACGGAATGGACGAGATCACGACCACGGGAAGCAGCTTCGGAGCGCTCTTCGACGAGGGTGCCCTGCGCAGTTTCGAGATCGAGCCGGCCCGCCTCGGGATTCCGCTCGCCCGGCTCGAGGAGCTGAGCGGCGGCGACCCCGCGCAGAACGCCGAGATCACGCGAGCGATCCTTGCCGGCGAGAGCGGGCCGCGTCGGGATATCGTGCTCCTCAATGCCGCAGGCGCGCTGTGGGCCGCGGGGGCCGCGGCGGACCTGGCCGAGGGCCTCGAGCTGGCCCGCCGCAGCATCGATGGCGGCGCCGCGGCCGCAAGTCTGGAAGCCCTGGTGCGTGCGAGCCGGGAGGCGGCTTGAGCCCCGTGACCATTCTCGACGAGATCCTCGATCGCAAGCGGGAGGAGCTTGCGGCCCTGAAGTCGGGGCTCCCCGCCAGCGAAATGGCCGCTCGGGCGCGCGAGGTGGCGGAGCCCTGTCGGGGCTTCCGGGCGGCTCTCGCGGCGGCCGAGTCGCCGGCGATCATCGCAGAGGTGAAGCGGCGCTCGCCCAGCAAGGGGGAGATCCGCCGCGATTTCGACCCGGTGGCCTGCGCCCGGGCCTACGCGGAGGGCGGGGCGGCCGCTCTTTCGGTGCTCACCGACGAGCACTACTTCGGAGGCCACCTCGACTACCTCCGGGCGATCCGCGGGGCGGTGTCGCTCCCGATCCTGCGCAAGGACTTCGTCATCGACGGCTATCAGGTCGACGAGGCTCGGGTGGCGGGTGCCGACGCGGTGCTCCTCATCGTGGCGGCCCTCGAGGACGAGGCCCTGAGGGCGCTGGGCGATCGGGCTCGGGCGCTGGGCCTCGACGTCCTGGTCGAGGTGCACGACGAGGGCGAGCTGAAGCGGGCGCTCGCCGTGGCCGCCGATCTGGTTGGCGTCAACAACCGCGACCTGCACACTTTTCGCACGGATCTGGCGGTCACCGAGAAGCTCGCCGCGCGGGTCGGGTCCGGCGACGGCGGGTCGGAGATCCTGCTGGTTGCCGAGAGCGGCATCGGCTGCCTGGCGGACCTGAGGCGTCTCGAGGCCGCCGGCGCGAGGGCTTTTCTGGTGGGGGAGTCGCTGATGCGGCAGCGCGACGTGGGCGCCGCACTCAGGGAACTCAGGCTTGGCGACTCTGCATCCTGCTAAGCTGTCGGGCCTGGGATCAGGGGAAAGGCAGATGCGCCGCTCCTTGGGAACCCGGCCGGACGAAGTCGCGATCGAGACGGGGATCGAGACGGAGCTCGGTACCAGAGTGAGGACGCCGAAAGCGGCCTTCGCGCAGAGCGGAGTCGCCGGGGCGTCCACAGCGAGGGAGATTTCCCAGTGAGCGGCAGCGTTCGGATCAAGGTCTGTGGGGTCATGCATCCCGATGATGCGCTTGCCGCGGTGGACGCGGGAGCCGATCTGGTTGGCCTCAATTTCGTGCCGGGATCTCCCCGTTGTCTCGAGATTCGCGCGGCGGAGCAGCTGAGCGAGCTGCTCGCGGGCAGCGGCGTCGAGCGCGTCGCAGTCTTCCAGAACGCGAGCTGGGACGAGATGGAGCACGTACTGCGCAGGGTGGAGTTCGAGCGGGTGCAGTTTCACGGCGACGAGACCGAGGAGGAGGTCGAGGCGGTGGACCTGCCGGTGATCAAGGCCATCCGCGGCGCCGACGTCGAGGCCGCCGAAACCTACCCCGGCACCTTGCTGTTGCTGGACCATCCCAGCGAGGGCGGCGGGCGCGGTCGGGTCTGGGACTGGAGCGAGGCTTCCGAGCTCATCTCTCTCGGCCACGACGTCATTCTCGCCGGCGGCCTCGATCCGGCGAATGTCGGACGGGCGCTGGCCGACGTGGGAGACCTCCTGCCCTGGGGCGTGGACGTTGCGACGGGAGTCGAGGGCGAGGCGCACCGCAAGGACCCCGCCCGAATGGAGGCCTTCGTCGAAGCGGTACGCCGCGCCGAGGACGCCGAGGGTGAGGATGGCGCCGGCGGCGGGAGCGAGGATGGCGCCGGCGGCGGGAGCGAGGATGGCGCCGGCGGCGGGAGCGAGGAAAGAGACGAATGAAGAGCGAGGCCGACGAGCGCGGGCTCTTCGGGGAGTTCGGCGGGCGCTACGTACCCGAGGTGCTGGTGGCGGCCCTGGACGAGCTCGTCGAGGCCTATTCCCGCATTGCCGGCAGCAAGTCCTTCCAGCGCGAGCTCGACCATCTCCTCGCCACCTATGCGGGTCGCCCCACGCCGCTGACCCTGGCCGCGCGCATGAGCGAAGATCTCGGCGGGGCGAAGGTCTACCTGAAGCGCGAGGACCTCGCTCACACCGGCGCACACAAGATCAACAACGTCCTGGGACAGGCACTGCTCGCAAAGTACATGGGCAAGCCGCGGATCATCGCCGAGACCGGCGCCGGGCAGCACGGCACCGCCACCGCGACGGCGTGCGCGTTGCTGGGTCTCGACTGCGAGGTCTACATGGGCGCCGAGGACGTGCGTCGGCAAGCCCTCAACGTATTCCGCATGGAGCTGCTGGGCGCGCAGGTGCACACGGTCGAGTCGGGCTCGCGCACCCTCAAGGACGCCATCAACGAGGCCATGCGCGACTGGGTGACGAATATCCACGACACCTATTACTGTGTCGGCTCCGTCATGGGTCCGCACCCCTACCCCACGCTGGTGCGCAACTTCCAGAGGGTGATTGGCCTCGAGGCTCGCGAACAGATCCTCGCAGTCGAGGGGCGCCTTCCCGACCAGCTGGTCGCCTGCGTGGGCGGCGGCTCCAACGCCATGGGGCTCTTCCATCCCTTTGTCGAGGACGACGGGGTCGAGCTGGTGGGCGTCGAGCCCGGGGGCGAGGGCATCTCGAGTGGTCGTCACGGTGCGACCCTTGCGGCGGGCGTTCCGGGGATCTTCCACGGCAAGCGAACCTACGTACTCTCCGACGACGACGGTCAGATCTTTCCCGCCCACTCGATCTCCGCGGGGCTCGACTATCCAGGGGTCGGCCCCGAGCACGCCCATCTCAAGGAGAGCGGCCGCGCGCGCTACGTGGTGGCGGACGACGCGGAGGCCCTCGACGCCTTCGTGTACCTCTCACGCCTCGAGGGCATCATCCCCGCCCTCGAGTCCGCCCACGCCATTGCCCATGTGCGGAAGCTGGCCCCGACCCTCCCCAAGGACGCGGTGATCGTGGTGAATCTCTCGGGCCGGGGCGACAAGGACGTGAGCGAGGTGCGCGAGCTGCTGGCCGCGCGCGAGGCGGGGACCGCTTCGCGCTCCGTGGCTCTCGCCTCCGGCTCGGCGGGGACCGCTTCGCGCTCCGTGGCTCTCGCCTCCGGCTCGGCGGAGCGCCACTGATGGGACGCCTCGGCGATCGCTTCGCGGCTCTTCGGGAGAGGGGCGAGGCCGCGCTGGTGTGCTTCGTCACGGCCGGGGATCCGGACCTCGAGAGCAGCGAGGCCCTGGTCCTCTCCATGGCGGAGAGCGGCGCCGACGTGATCGAGATCGGCATGCCCTTCTCGGATCCCATCGCCGAGGGCCCCACCATCCAGCGAGCGAGCGAGCGCGCCCTCGCGGGCGGCGTAAACCTGCGCGCCATCCTCGAGATGGTTCGCGGCCTGCGTTCGAAGGTCGAGGTTCCGTTGGTCCTGATGGGCTATGCGAACCCGGTGCACACCATGGGGTACGACGCCTTCTCGAAGTCGGCGGCCGAGGCGGGGGTGGATGGGATCATCATCGCGGATCTCCCGCCCGAGGAGGGCGCTCCCCTCTACGACAAATGCAACGCCGCGGGGGTCGACTGCGTGCTCCTGGCGGCGCCGACGACCACGCCCGAACGCATGCAGCTGCTGGTCGAGAAGACTCGCGGCTTTCTCTACTACGTGTCTCTCACCGGCGTCACGGGCGCGCGCAGCGAGCTCGCCGGCGGCATCGAGGACGCGGTGCGCAGCGCCCAGTCGCTCGCGCGTGTTCCCGTCTGTGTGGGCTTCGGGATCGCGACGCCAGAGCAGGCCCGGGAGGTGGGCCGCTACGCCGACGGCGTCGTGGTGGGCAGCGCGATCATCGACCGCATCGAGGGTGCGGCCAATCGCGAAGATGCCGTCGACGCGGTGGCGCGCTTCGTCGCCGAGCTGAAGAACGCCCTGCGCCGGTGATCACGACCCTCCCGTGAGCCGGCGATAGAGGGCTCGCACCTGTTCCTCGGTCTCCGCCGGAGTGCCGGAGTTGTCGATCACGTAATCGGCCAGGTCGCGCTTCTCGTCGATGGGGAGCTGCGCCTGCATGCGCCGGCGAGCCTCGCCCCGGTCGCAGCCGTCGCGCGCCACGGTGCGCTCGACCTGCACTTCCGGCGGGACCCAGACGAGAACGGTGGCGGCGAAGTCGAAGGCCGCAGAGGCTCCAGCTCCGCGCTTGGCTCCTTCGTAGAGCAGCGGAATGTCCAGCACGATGACGGCGGTGCCGGCTTCGACGGCGGCTTGGGTGCGGCGCGCCATCTCCGCGCCCACGGCCGGGTGGACCATGGCGTTCAGACGTTGCCTGGCCTCGTCGTCGCGGAACACGATGGCCCCGAGGCCTTCGCGGTCGAGGGACCCGTCGGGGCGGATCAGCTCGTCACCGAAGGCCGCGGCGATGCGAGTGAGAAGCGGCGCGCCCGGAGCCTGGAGCTCGTGGACGATGGCATCGGCATCGATCACCGTGGCGCCGAGCTCGGCGAGCATGCGCAGCACGGTGCTCTTGCCGGAGCCGATCCCGCCGCTCAGTCCGATGATGTGGGCCATGGGGTGAGAGGATGACAGCGACGGCGGCTTCGCTCAAGCGATCCGTACGATGCTGGAGGATCGCTGAGTGGGTGCCAGGGTCGGTGCGGATGCGCTTTGCGGGTCGTCAGATCGCGTCGCCGTAGGGCGCGGGCGGAGGGGCGAGGGACTCCTCGGCGGTGATCACGCAGTTCTTGCCCTGGGCCTTCGCGCGGTAGAGCGCGCGATCTGCGGAGCGGAAGAACTCCTTGCGATCTCCGTGGTACTCGGCGACCCCGATGGAGACCGTGACGCCGCGCAAGGGGCGCGCGGAGCCGTCGATGATGTGGACGCTCTGGTCCACGGACATGCGGATCTTCTCGGCGAGCAGGATCGCGCCAGTGCCGGCGGTGTTGGTCGCCAGCACCACGAACTCCTCGCCCCCGTAGCGGGCGAGGAGGTCGCTGTCTCGCACGGACGCGCTCATGATCGAAGCGACGCGCACGAGGATCTCGTCGCCGGCCGCGTGGCCGTAGCGATCATTGAGCTGCTTGAAGTCGTCCAGGTCCACCATCAGCATGGAGAGCGCGTTCCCGCTGCGCGCGATGCGATTGATCTCCCGGGTCAGATGGTCCTGGAAGAAGCGATGATTATGGAGCTTGGTGAGGCCGTCGGTGATGGAGAGCTGGGACAGTACCTCGTTGGCCTGGTGGAGCTCCTCGTTCTGGCTGCGCAAGCGTTCCGCCGCCTTCTCGATCTCGAGGTGGCTGCGCCGCAGCTTGCGCATCATGTCGTTGAAGGCACGGGTGAGCAGGCCGAGCTCATCGTTGTTGCCGGGGTCGGGGATCTCGTGGTCCGTTTGACCCTCGGAGATGCGCCGCGCTCCTTCGGAGAGGGCCTGAATGGGCCGGATCATTCGCTCGGTGATCTTGAACGCCACTACGCTGAAGAGCAGGATGATGCAGAGATCACTGATCAGGACCCGGGTCACGACCGACAGGACCGGGGAGAAGGCCTCTTCGAATGGCGCCTCGACCGCGAGGAAGAGCGGAGTCGCCTCGAGGGGAAGCAGCGCTCCGAGTACGTGTTCCCCGCGTGTGTTGGTGTACTCGTGGACGAGGTCGGGGCCACCCTGGGCGAAACGGGCGATCGACGATCGACGCTGGTCCCGCTCTTCGATCTGGGCACTGCTGCTGCCGTCGGCGAAGAACGAGCGGCCCTCGGCGTCGATCAGCAGGAGCTCGCCCGTCGCCCCCCGCCCGAGTCGTTCCAGACGTGCGGCCAGGGCCTCGCTGCGCAGCCGGGCGGCCAGCAGTGTGGCGCCCGCCTGCCGGGTCTCCGGAAGCCGGGCTCCCGGTAGAGGGGCGAAGAGCGTGAGCGCCACCGTGCCCGAGGCGTCCGGCACGAAGGCCAGGGGGCCGGGAGCGGCCTGGGACTCCCAAGCCGCGACGGGCGGAGCTCCATCGGGAATGGCGCGTACGAGGACCTGTCCCGAAGCGTCGAGCAGGGTGAGGTCCCAGAGCGCCTCCTTCGCCTCCACCTGGTCTCGCAGCAGTGACTCCACCGCCGCGAGATCGTCGCGGCGCAGCTCGAGGCTGCTCGCAAGGCGCTCGAGGTCGGACTGCAGTCCCCCGAGCCAGGGCTCCAGGTCGTCCCTGGATCGCTCGAGCAGAGCCGGGAACGACCGGTCGATCTGCTTGCGCAGATAGGTGTGGGTCGAGTGGATGGAGATCCAACTCACGATGAGGGCGGTGAGAAAGGTCGAAAGAAAGACGAAAAGGATGATCTGCGTCGAGACGCTCGTGAGCGGCTGACGCCGGAGCTGAGCCGGGGACTCTGACATGTACGGTCGCAACTCCAGTCCGAAATGGCGTTATCGTCCGCTTCGGTCGCGACCTTGAATCGCCTGTATCGAAGAAACAGCTGGAAAAGCAAATACTTAGAGTCGGTCCCCGCGAGCTGTACTGTGCCTGGCGGGCGCGCTGTGCTGGCGAGCCGATAAACCCTCGACAATGCAGCCGAATCTGCCGATGGAGGTTTGCGACTCGATGGGGCCTCGGATATATTGCGCGAGTATTTCCGGGGGGTTAGCGATTTCCAGCAGCGCGCGTGTGGGACGCCGCATCACGAGACGTTTTTCGGGCGCTTCGAGCGGGCGGGTCGGGGGCGGCTCCACGCGTGATTCCTTCTGGAGTTCGGCTCTTTTTGAGTGCGACTGGGGTTCGGCGAGGTTCGATGAGCAAAGCCCGACAGGAGCAGGATCCGAGCGAGTCAGCGCCGGCCGAAGAGGCGGGTGGGGACATTGCGGCACCCCTTGCCCGGCTCCGCCGAGACGTCGACGCCGTGGATCGCGAGCTTCTCGAACGACTGAATCGCCGCGCCGAGCTCGTGGCGAGGGTTGGCCAGCTCAAGGAGGGCGGGCAGCGCAGCCCGGTCTATGTGGCGAGCCGCGAGCGAGATCTGATCGCGGCCCTCATCGACGCGAATCCGGGCCCCTTTCCCAATGCGGGGATCAGCCACGTGTTCCGCGAGATCATTTCCGCCACCCGATCCCTCGAGAAGATGATGAGCGTGGCCTACCTCGGTCCCGAAGGCACCTTCAGTCACGAGGCGGTGATCCGGCAGTTCGGCGGGCAGATCGACCTGATCCCGTGCAAGACCCTGGCGGAGGTCTTCACCCGCACCGAGCGCGGCGAGACCCACTTCGGCGTCGTTCCCGTCGAGAATACGACCGAGGGCGCGGTGACCGAGTGCTTCGACAACCTCGTCGACGCCGACGTGACCATCTGCGGTGAGCTGCTGGTCGAGGTCAAGCAGAATCTCCTGCGCAAGGGCGGCGGCCTCGCCGGCCTCGAGCGGGTCGCCTCGCATCCGCAGCCCCTGGCCCAGTGTCGCGAGTGGCTCCAGCGCCGGCTTCCGGACGTCGAGATCGTGGAGACCAGCAGCACCGCGAGGGCGGCGCAGCTGGCGGCCGGGGACGCCTCGCTGGCCGCGATCGGCAGCGAGATCGCCGCCGACGCCTACGGTCTCGAGGTCGTCGAGGCGGGCATCGAGGACCTGCGCGGCAACACGACGCGCTTCCTCGTCATCGGCAGCGAGACGCCCGCGCCCAGCGGCAAGGATCTCACCTCGGTGGTGTTCACCGCGCGCAAGAACCAGAGCGGGGCGCTCTACCGCCTGCTCGAGTCCTTCGCCCGCTACGACGTGAACCTCACGGCGATCCAGTCTCGCCCCATGAAGGACAAGCCCTGGGAGTACCTCTTCTTCGTCGACATGGAGGGACACCTCGAGGACGACGCCCTCGCCAAGGCGCTGGAGGATGCGGCGGCCCTGGCCCACTCCCACAAGATCCTGGGCTCCTATCCGCGAGCCCAGGAAGTTCCGAGTCCCATCGTGGGCAGCATCGAGGAGGCGAACCCGACCCATGGCGATCGCTGACCTCGTAAACGACCACATCCGCGAGCTGCGGCCCTACGAGCCCGGCAAGCCCATGGAGGAGCTCGAGCGCGAGCTCGGCATCTCGTCGTCGATCAAGCTGGCGTCCAACGAGAATCCCCTGGGCCCCTCGCCGAAGGCCGTGGCGGCCTTGCGTGGGGCAGTCGGCGAGGTTCACCGCTACCCCGACGGCGCCTGCTTCGCGCTGCGCGACCGCCTCTCCCAGCAGCTCGGCGTATCGTCGCGGCAGCTGGTCTTCGGCTGCGGCGCCGACGAGATCCTCGAGCTGCTGGCAAAGACCTTCCTCTCGCCCGGCGACGAGGTCGTGTTCGCATGGCCCTCCTTCGCGATGTACCCGATCGTGGTGCGGGGTATGGGAGGCCGCCCGGTGCAGGTGCCCCTGGGCGCCGATCTCGCCCATGACCTTCCCGCCATGGCGAGGGCGGTGAACGAGCGCAGCAAGATCGTCTTCGTGTGCAACCCCAACAATCCCACGGGTACGAGCGTCGGGGCCGACGACTTCGATCGCTTCGTAGAGAGCCTGCCCGGGTCGGTGATCCTCGTCGTCGACGAAGCCTACTTCGAGTTCGCGCGGCGCCCGGACTTTCCCGACGCCCTCGCATGGCTCGAGCGGCGCCCGGGAACCCTGGTGATGCGCACCTTCTCGAAGATCTATGGACTCGCCGGGCTGCGCATCGGCTACGGGATCGGCGACGCGGAGCTGGTGGGCTACCTCGAGCGGGCGCGGCATCCCTTCAACGTGAGTCGGCTGGCAGAGGCAGCTGCGACGGCGGCGTTGGACGACACGGAGCACGTCGAGCGCACCCGGGCCTGCAACGCCCAGGGCATCGAGTACCTTGGCCGGGAGCTCGCCGCTCTGGGGATCGAGGTGCTGCCCAGCGATGCCAACTTCGTGCTGGCCCGCAGCGGCGCCGGGACCTACGAAGCACTGCTGCGCGAGGGAATCATCGTGCGCCCCATGCAGGGCTTCGGTCTCGACGATTACATCCGCATCACCGTGGGGCTTCCGGAAGAGAACGAGCGGCTGGTGAAGGCCCTGCGCCGGCTCCAGGAAGGTGGAGGGGGAGGCGCTTGAACGGCGAGCATACACTCGCGGGCCGCTCCGCGGCCGGTAAGGCCGACGCCTTCGAGCCCGTCGAGCGGCTCGCGGTGCTCGGGCTGGGCCTGCTGGGTGGCTCCGTGGCCCTGGCTGCTCGGCGGCGGGGCGTTGCGCGCCGGGTCGTGGGCGCGGGCCGTAGACAGGCTCCCCTGCGAGAAGCCCTCGAGCGCGGTGTGGTCGACGAGGTGGCGGACGTGGCCTCCGCGGTTCGCGGCGCCGATCTGGTCCTGCTCGCGACTCCGGTGCCCGCCATGCCGGGCATTCTGGAAGTGGCAGCAGGGGCACTCGAGCCTGGCGCCATCGTGACGGACGTGGGCAGCGTGAAGGCCGAGCTGGCCGACACGCTGCCGGGCTTGCTCCCGCCGGGGGTTGAGTACATCGGCTCCCACCCCATGGCGGGAAGCCACCTCAAGGGCGTCGAGCACGCCCGGGAGGAGCTCCTCGAAGGAGCGTGCTGCGTCGTGACGCCGCTCGCGTGCAGCGACAGGAACGCGGTGGAGCGGCTCGCGGGCTTCTGGCGGGCCCTCGGCACCCGAGTGGTGGAGCGCGATCCCGTGCAGCACGACATCGAGGCGGCCTGGGTCAGCCACGTGCCGCACGTGCTGGCATTTGCGTTTGCCGACGCCCTGCGGAAGGCTCCGGCCGGGGCGGGGACCCTCGCGGGGAGCGGATTTCGAGATTTTACCCGCATTGCGAGAAGTGACGCGGAGCTTTGGGGCGATATCCTCAGCGCCAACCGAAAGGCCCTGGCCGGGCCGCTGGAGGCTTTCGGCGAGTCCCTGGCGAAGCTCGCGCGAGCCATCGAGCAGGGAGACAGCGAAGCACAGGAAGGATTTCTCGCGTCAGCACGCGAAACTCTGTCGGCCATAGCGGGAGCCCGGGACACGAGCCCGGAATCCGTGGAGCCGGCGAGCGTGCGCGCGCCAGATTCGCCCGATCCGGGGGCGTAAACCCGGAAATTCCAGGCTGCCCAGAGCGGCGGCCACCAAGGAGCACATCAAACCGAGCATGAGTGACATGACAACCGCTAGCACTGGAGAAGCCAGCTTCGCTGAGCTCTTCGACAAGGGCCCCAAGGCCATCAAGGAAGGCGAGGTCGCGAAGGGCATCGTTCTCTCCATCGACGAGGACTTCGTTCAGGTGGACATCGGATTCAAGTCCGAAGGTCTCGTTCCCGCGTGGGAGTTCATGGAAGACGACGGGAGCATGATGATCAAGGTCGGCGACCAGGTCGACGTCCTGGTCGAGGATTCCGAGGACGAAGAGGGCCGCATCGTACTCTCCAAGGAGAAGGCGGAGCGCCTCAAGATCTGGGACGAGATCAGCAATGCCTACGAGGGCGACGAGGCCGTGGAGGGCACCATTATCGCCCGGGTCAAGGGCGGGCTCTCCGTCGACATCGGGGTCAAGGCATTCCTGCCCGGCTCCCAGGTCGATCTGCGCCCGGTGCGCAACCTCGAGACCCTGATCGGGACCAAGTCCAGCTTCAAGATCATCAAGTTCAACAAGCGGCGGGGCAACATCGTGCTCTCGCGACGCGCGCTCCTCGAGACCGAGCGGCGCAAGTTGCGGGAAGACACGCTCAGCACCCTGTCGGCTGGCCAGATCGTGGACGGCGTGATCAAGAACCTGACCGACTACGGGGCCTTCATCGATCTCGGCGGGATCGATGGCCTGCTGCACATCACCGACATGTCCTGGGGCCGCATCAATCATCCCAGCGAGCTCTTCCACGTCGGTGACGAGATCAAGGTCAAGGTCCTGAAGTTCGACCCGGAGTCCGAGCGCGTCTCCCTGGGCTTGAAGCAGATCCAGCCCGACCCCTGGGTCGACGCCGGAATGCGCTACCCCATCGGCAAGCGGCTGCAGGGTCGCGTGGTTTCGCTGACCGACTACGGGGCTTTCATCGAGCTCGAGCCGGGTATCGAGGGGCTGGTCCACGTCTCCGAGATGTCCTGGACGAAGCGGGTGAAGCACCCCTCCAAGGTGGTATCTGTGAACGACACCGTCGAGGCGGTAGTGCTCGACGTGGACGAGCGCGAGCGCAAGATCTCCCTCGGCATGAAGCAGATCGAAGAGAATCCCTGGACGCTGATCGAAGAGAAGTACCCGGTGGGATCCAACGTTACGGGTCAGGTGCGCAACATCACCAACTTCGGGATCTTCGTGGGGCTCGAGGAGGGTATCGACGGTCTGGTGCACGTGTCCGACATCTCGTGGACGGAGCAGATCAAGCACCCCAGCGAGAAGTTCGAGAAGGGTGACGACGTGAGTGCCGTGGTGCTCAAGATCGACAAGGAGAACGAGAAGTTCTCCCTGGGCATCAAGCAGCTCGAGCCCAACCCCTGGGACGGTATCCAGAGCAAGTACCCGATCGGGAGCGAGATCACGGGCCCGGCCACCAACGTCACTGACTTCGGCGTCTTCGTGAAGTTGGACGAGGGGATCGAGGGGCTGGTGTACAGCTCGGAGCTCGCCGCCGAGAGGATCGAAAAGCCCGCCGAGCACTTCGAGGCGGGACAGGAGATCACGGCGCTCGTGGTGAAGGTCGATCCGGCGGAGCAGAAGATCTCCCTGTCGATCCGAGCCGTGACGGACAAGGCTGAGCGGGCCGCTCTGAAGGAGCTGGCGGCCCAACAGTCTGCCAGTCAGGCGACCACGCTGGGAGATCTCCTCAAGGAGAAGCTCGCCCAGAAGGCCTCCGAGGGGTCGGAAGAAGAGTAGGTCGGTCAATGGAGCCCGGGGCGCGCAGGGGCGCCCCGGGCTGCGTGACACACAAACGCACACTTGAAGAGAAGTCGGCCGGAGATTGCGATGACGAAGAGCGGGCTGATCGAGGAAGTCGCGAGGCGCACGCCTCACATTTCGAAGAAGGACACGGAGGTCGTGGTCAACACGATCTTCGATTCCATGGTCGAGTCGCTGAAGAACGGCGACCGTATCGAGATTCGCGGCTTCGGGAGCTTCCAGGTCAAGGTGCGCGAGGCGCGTGACGGGCGGAATCCCAAGACCGGGGAGCCCGTGCACATCACTGCCAAGCGGACGCCCTTCTTCAAGGTGGGCAAGGAGCTGAAGGAGATGGTCGACCGCTCCGGCAAGGAGGAGGCGGCCGCGGCGCCTGCCGCGGGGGGCTCCGAGGGAGGCTCTGAGGGAGGCTCCGAGGGAGGACAGGAAACGGCGTCCGCCTGATCGCAGCGGACCTTGCAGTCGGCCCTCAGGGGCCGGGGGGGACTGGCGAGGCATCCATGCTCTTGTTGCGCCGCGCGTTGCTCGCGCTCGTATTCTTGGCGGTACTCATCGGCGGTTGGCGCTTCGCAGCGCAGAACTCCGCCCAGGTGACCGTGAACTATCTGGCGGGCGAGACGCCGAGTCTTGCGCTGTGGCTCGCCCTGCTGGCTGCCTTCGTCCTGGGAGCGGGCATCGTCGCTCTCTTCTCGGGCTTCAGCCTTGCCCGTGCGGGACTGCTGGCTCGCCACTATCGCAAGACCGTTGCGGGGCTCGAAGGCGAGGTCCACCAGCTGCGCAACCTTCCCCTGATCGACGAAGATCCCGCGCTGCCGGAGGAGCCGCTCGACCTGTCCGGAGGCGCTTCCGGTCGGGGCGCTTGAGCCTCGTGGGCTGGTCCGGTCTGCGCACAGTGAGTGATTCGGCGAAGGGGGCGCTGCCCACCCGGGCCAGTCGCGAGCGCGAGGTCAACGCGTGCCTGCGCAAGGCGCTCTTCGCACTCCTCGACGGGGAGTTCGAGGAGGCCGAGGCCCAGCTCGCAGAGGCGGTCCGGGCCGACTCGGACGCCATCGATGCCTACATGGCCCTGGCGCGTTTCTACCGGGGCCGGGGCGAGATCGGTCGTGCAATCCGCATCCACCAAAACCTGCTCCTGCGTCACGACGTCGACGCCAAGGCCCGGGTGACGGTTCTCGCGGAGCTGGCCGAGGACTTCTGGGCGGGGGGCTTCCTGCGGCGCGCCGTCGCCTCATACGAGGAGGTGCTCGCCCACGCGCCCCGCCATACGGGCGCGCTTGCGGCCTTGGTGGAGCTGCTCTCGGAGCTCCGGGAATTTCCCCGTGGCATCGAGATGTCGCGACGTCTCGGGAGGGCGCAGAAGCGAAAGGACCCGGGGCGGGAGGCGACTCTGCTGGTGCGCATGGCCGAGCAGGAGCGCGAAAAGGGCCTCGGCGACGCGGCCCGGCGAACCGTCAAGAAGGCGTTGCGACGCGATCCGAAGTGCGTCGCCGCCCTTTGTCTGCTCGGCGAGCTCGAGGCAGATCGGGGCCGCAAGAAGGCGGCCCTGTCCGCATGGCAGAAGGTCCCCGAGCTGGACCCGGTCGCCGCCGTGGCGCTGTACCCGCGTCTGGAGTCGACCTTCGCCGCCCTCGGGCGCACCCGCGATTACGAGGCCTTCTTGCGCCGGCGCATGGAAGCGCGGCCGGGAGACCGGGGACTGGGCCTCGCACTGGCCTCCCATCTGGCTGCCCGGGGTGAGACCGACGCCGCGCTGGCGGAGCTCGAGGGCCTCGGCGATGGGGGGCCCGGGCAGCTCGAGCAGCGCGTCGCCGCGGGGCGGATCCTGCTCGCGGCGGGTCGCGACGGCGAGGCCCTGAAGGAGCTGGGGAGCCTGCTCGACGTGCTGGACAAGCGGCAGGATCTGCTGGACGGGGAGAGCCTCGAGTGAAGTCCGACTCCCGCCAGACGCCCATGATGCGCCAGTACCTGGCGATCAAGGCGCAGTTTCCCGATGCCATCGTGCTCTATCGCATGGGCGACTTCTACGAGCTCTTCCTCGAAGATGCGGAGTTCGCCGCCCCCATTCTCGACATCACCTTGACCACCCGGGACAAGGACAAGTCCGATCCGGTGCCCATGTGCGGCTTTCCGGTGCACAGTGCCGACGCCTACGTGAAACGGCTGGCCGAGCTGGGTCATCGTGTGGCGATCTGCGAGCAGGTCGAGGATCCCAAGGCGACCCCCGGCAAGCGGCTGGTAAAGCGCGAAGTGGTCGAGGTGGTAACGCCGGGCCTGGTTGGGGATCCCGAGGGTCTCGAGGCGGTTCGCGAGGTCACCCTGGCGGCTCTCGACCTTTCAGCGCCAGGTCGCGCCGGCCTCGCGGTGCTGGACGCTTCGACGGGAGACTTCCGGGTGACCGGCGTCGAGTCGGGCGGCGGGCTGGAGGGCAGAGTGGCGGGCGGGTTGGCGGGGGCAGTGGCGGGCGGAGCCGAGATCCCCGAGCTCCTGCTGGAAGAGCTGCGGCGCGTCGCACCCCGCGAGATCCTGCTCAGTCGCGAGCTCGACGGCCTCGTGGCCGAGCGCCTGCAGACCGCCTTGCCCGGGGCAGCGCTGACCCGGGTGGACGCCGCGGGCTTCGATCCCGCCTCCGCGCCCGCCCGGCCCGAAGGCTTCGACCCCGAGGAGCGCTCGCCGGAGAGCCGCGCGGCGGCGGCTCTTCTCTCGTACCTCGGCGCGAATCAGCCCTTCGCGCTCGCCCACGCGCCGCGTCTGCGCCGCTATCACCTGGGCGACACCATGGTGCTCGACGAGGCTACGCGCACGCACCTCGAGCTCTTTGCCAACAATGTGGACCGTGGGCGCAGCGGCACCCTGATCGAGCAGCTCGACCACACGAGCACGGCGCTGGGTGCCCGGCGCCTGGCGCAGTGGCTGCGCTATCCGCTCTTGACTCCCGACTCCATCGGCGAGCGTCACGCAGCCGTGGCCTATCTCGCCGAGCGGGATCGGCCCCGGGCACAGCTGCGCGAGGCCCTGCGCGCGGTGCGCGACCTGGAGCGGATTCTCACGAAGGCGATCCGCCCCACCGCGGTGCCGCGAGACCTCGGGCAACTGCGTTCGTCCCTGCTCGCCCTGCCGGCGGTGTGCGCCGCCCTCGAGGAGGCGCGTGGCCGCGCAGGCGAGGGCGAGTCGGCCCTGCTGCCCGAAGACAGCGAGGGGCCGGCGCTGTTGGCAGCGCCCGTGCTGCTGCCGGAGCTGTGCACACTGCTCTGCGAGGGACTGGTCGATGACCCGCCGGTGATCGCCCGGGGATCCCGGGGCGCGGGCGCGACGGGCTACATCCGCGCTGGATTCCGGCCGGAGCTCGACGTGCTGCGTGAGAGCGCGAGCAAGGGGCGGGAGTGGATCGCGGGCCTCGAGGCCAGGGAGCGCGACCGCAGCGGCATTGCGAGCCTGAAGATCAAGTACCACCCGGTCCACGGCTACTCCCTCGAGGTTCCGAAGAGCCAGCTCGCCCGGGTTCCCGACGACTACGTGCGCAAGCAGACTCTGGCCAACGTCGAGCGCTTCACCACGCCGGAGCTCGACGAGATGCAGGGCAAGGTGATGGGCGCCAATGAACGCGCGGCCGCCCTCGAGCGGGAGATTCTCGAATCCCTACGCCTTGCCGTGGTGGCCGACGCGACGCGCGTCCGCGCGGCAGCCGACGCGGTGGCCACTCTCGACGCCCTCGGCTCCCTGGCCGAGGTCGCGCGGCAGCGGGGCTGGGTGCGTCCCTCGATCGATTCCGGCGAGCGCAGCGAGATCCGGGGCGGGCGGCACCCCGTCGTGGAGGCCATGCTGGCCGATGGGGGAGCGGACGACTTCGTTCCCAACGACACGGAGCTCGATCCCGCCGACACCCAGCTGCTGCTGCTCACGGGGCCCAATATGTCGGGCAAGAGTACCTACCTGCGCCAGGTGGCCCTGATCACCCTGATGGCCCAGATGGGGAGCTTCGTTCCCGCCGACGAGGCGCGTATCGGCGTCGTCGACCGCATCTTTACGCGGGTCGGCGCGTCGGATCGGCTGGCCCGGGGCGAATCGACCTTCATGGTCGAGATGCGCGAGACCGCGGAGATCCTGCGCAACGCCTCGCGGCGCAGCCTGGTCATCCTGGACGAGATCGGCCGGGGCACCAGCACCTTCGACGGTCTCTCCATCGCGTGGGCGGTGGTCGAGTACCTGCACGACACGCCGGGCCTCACGCCGCGCACCCTCTTCGCGACTCACTACCACGAGCTCACCGACATCTCGTGCACGAAGTCCCGGGTGCGCAACGCCCACTTCGAAGCCCGGGAGTGGGAGGAGGAGGTGGTCTTCCTGCGCCGGCTCGTGAGCGGCGGGGCCAGCCGCTCCTACGGGATCCAGGTTGCGCGGCTCGCGGGACTGCCCGACGAGCTGATCGCCCGGGCGCGGCAGATCCTGCACAATCTCGAAGAGGGAGAGCTCGATCCAACCGGCTTCCCACGCCTGGCGGAGGGCGCGCCAGCTGGGCCGGCCGCGGGCGGCCAGCTGGCCCTCGCCCTGGGCGAGCCGGCCCCGCGACCGCCAGAAGAAGAGGAGATCTTGTCCCAGCTGCGCGAGCTCGACGTGAATCGGATGACCCCCGTCGACGCATTGCTCCTGCTCCAAAGCCTCGCGGGACGCCTCGCGGGACGTCTCGGCGGTGAGGGCTCCTCCTCGTGAGCGCGCGAATCGGGGGCGAAGCCCGCATGGGCACCGGGCCGCTGCTGCTGCTGCTGCTCTTGCTTCCCTTCACGCTGGGAGTGAAGCGGCCCGATGGGCTCGGCGATGTGGCCGAGGTGCGAACCTGGTCCTATCCCGACTACACCCGAGTGGTGGTGGAGCTGACGCGGCCCGTCGAGACCGAGGTGAAACGCCTCGCCGCAGACGCGGGGGCGAAACGTCCCGAGCGGCTCTACCTGGATCTCGACGGCATCTGGGTGGGCCGGGACTACGTCGAGGGCATTCCCATCGAAGACGGCCTGCTCAAGGACGTGCGTCTGGGGCAGAACACCTTGACGAAGACGCGTCTCGTGATCGACCTCGAGCGTTACCAGCACCACCGGCTGCTCACCCTCAGATCGCCCCATCGCGTCGTGATCGACGTCTACGGGGACCGGTCGAGTCCCGAGCAGCTGCGCTGGCCTGCGCCGGGGCGCTCCAATGATTCGCGGCTCTCCATGCCGCTGCGGCCCGTGCAGATCGTCGTGATCGATGCGGGCCACGGCGGCAAGGACCCCGGCGCCATCGGGGTGGGGGGGCTGCGCGAAAAGGACATCAACCTGCGCTTGTCGCGACTCGTCGGCAAGGAGCTGAAGCAGCGCGGTTTCAACGTAGTCTACACGCGCACCGACGATCGCTTCCTCAGCCTCGAAGAGCGCACCGTGGTCGCCGAGGCGGCCAGGGGGGACCTCTTCGTTTCGATCCACGCCAACGCGTCGCGCCGCAAGAAGACCCGGGGTATCGAGATCTACTACCTCGATCAGAACCACGAGCGCCACAGCCTCGACGTGGCCGCCCGCGAGAACGGCGTCTCCCGTGGCGAGCTCGATTCGCTCCAGCGCACCCTGGCCCGCCTGCGGATCTCCGAGGCCTCGAGCCACTCGAGCCGCCTGGCGAGCTACGTGCACGACGCCATGGTTCCCGCCGTGGAGCATCGTTACAAGGGCGTGCGGGATCTCGGCGTCAAGCAGGGCCCCTTCTATGTTCTCTTCCTCTCGAGCATGCCGTCCATCCTGGTGGAGACGGGCTTCCTCACCAATCGTGGCGACGCGAAGCTGCTGCGCAACGAGAAGTACCTGAGCACCCTCGCCAGCTCGATGGCCGAGGGCCTCAGCCGCTACCGGGACGCCGGGCGCCAGATCGCACTGGAGGAGCCGAAGTGAGCGCCGTCCCCTCCATCGACGAGCATCTGCGCGACCTGGGCGCGGCCGGGAGCGCGCCGGATCTCGAGGTGCCGTCCCGGGTCCGCGCCTACGTCGAGGTCGTCCGGGAGCACCTCGCGTCCCTGCACCGGAAGCCCGATTCGGGCCAGATCGTCAATGAGGCGAACTCGGACCTCACCGACCGCCTCGTGCGCCGACTCTTCAGTCTGGCCGAGGAGCGGGTACTGGACGAAGGCGGCGAGATCGAGACGGGGCTCGTGGTGGTGGCCGTGGGAGGCTATGCGCGACGGGAGATGTCGATCCACTCGGATGTGGATCTTCTCGTCCTCTATCGCGACGAGCTCTCCCCCTACGTCACTGCCGTCGCGGAGCGCCTGCAGTACTGGCTGTGGGACGCCGGGCTGAGCGTGGGCTGCGCGACGCGTACCATCGCGGACACGGTGGCGCTCGGGCAGGAGGACGACACGGTTCGCACCGCGGTCCTCACCGCCCGCTTCCTGTGTGGCGACGGGGAGTTCTTTCACGAGTTCGCGGACACCATTCGCGGCGAGCTGCTCCCCGACACCGAGGAGTTCATCCGCTCGCGCATCGAGAACATGAGCGCGCGCCACCTGCAGTACGGCGAGTCGCTCTTCCTACTACAGCCCAACATCAAGGAGGGGGCTGGCGCGCTGCGCGACTACCACACGGCCTTCTGGGTCGCCCGGGGCAGCCAGCCCACCATCCGCGACCACGAGGACTTTCTCCACTTCGGTCTGTTGACCGAGCCCGAGATGCGCGAGTACCACGGAGCGCTGGAGTTCCTCTGGAGGGCGCGCAACGAGCTGCACCTGCTGGCGCGTCGTTGTGACGATCAGATGAGCTTCGAGCTGCAGGAGCAGGTCGCCGAGGGGCTCGGCTACGGATCCGCGGAGCCCGAGCAGGCGGAGCTGCCCGTCGAGTGCTTCATGCGCGACTACTACCTGGCTGCGCGCAACATCAAGAACTACTCGGACCTCGTCATCGAACAGTGCATGGCCCGGACGACGCGCTCATCGGCCTCGAGGGGGCCGCGGGACCAGCAGGAGGTGGAAGACGGCTTCCGTCTCGCCAGCGGACAGGTCGAGATTCCCCATGCGGGCCACCTGCGCGAGCGGCCGCTGCGCCTGATCAGCGTCTTCGAGGTGGCGCAGAAGTACAAGATGCCGCTCTCTCGCATGGCGCGTCGCCTGCTGCGGGAGAACCTCGACCTGGTCGATGACGCATTCCGCAGCAACCCGGAAAACGGCGCCTGCTTCCTGGGTCTGCTCAAGGGCGATCACCGGGTGATGCGAACGCTGACCACGATGAACGAGGAGGGCCTGCTCGCAGCGTACCTGCCGGAGTGGGAGCATATCGTCTGCCGCTGGCAGCACGTGATCTACCACACCTACACGGTGGACGTGCACTCGATCTTTCTCGTCGAGGAGCTGCGCCGGCTCTGGCAGGGCAAGTACGAGGCCATGTTGCCCGCCCTCACGGATCTCATGCACGCCGTCGAGGACCGCGAGGCGCTCTATCTCGGCTGCCTGCTCCACGACATCGGAAAGGGCTTCGGGGGCCATCACTCTGCGAAGGGTGCCAAGCGCGCCCGGCCCTGCGTGGAGCGCCTCGGGATGTCGCCGGAGCGGGTGGATCGGGTGATCTTCCTGGTGGAGCACCATCTGCTGATGTCCCACATCGCCCAGCGCCGGGACCTCTCGGACCCCAAGCTCATCCTGCAATTCGCCCAGGTCTGCGGAGACCGCACGAACCTGCGAAACCTCTATCTGACGACCTTCGCGGACATCCGCGCCTCTTCGCGCGACGCGTGGACCGACTGGAAGGGGCAGCTGCTCGGCGAGCTCTTCGAACGAACCGCCGAGTTCCTCGAGACCGGCGCCAAGGACCAGGCTGCGGCCATGGCGCTCACCGAGCGGCGGGTCGAGGTGCGGAGAGACAGCGCGTTGGCCGAGCTCAGGGGCCTGGGCGTGGCCGAGTCGAAGATCCACTCCTTCTTCGACGCCATGCCCCGGCGCTACTTCATATCCCATACGCCGCGGCAGATCGCGCGCCACGCCAAGGTGGTCGTGCGCTTCGGGGGCGAGCGGCGCATCTCCACGGCTTTTCGCGTGATCCGGGGCGACTTCACCGAGTTCATCCTCTGCGTCGAGGACGTCCACGGGCTCTACTCCAGGGTCGCTGGAGCCCTCACCGCGTGCGGGGTCAACATCCTCGGCTCCCACGTCTATACCTCGCGCACGGGATTCGCACTGGAGATCTATCGCGTCACCACTCCGAGCGGGGGGCGGGAGGAGCGAGACCTGGCCTGGAGGCACTTCGAGGGCGTCCTGGAGCAGGTTCTCGCAGGCGAGGCCGAGGTGGGCGAGCTGATCACCCGCAGAGGGCGGCCCGTGGGCAGGACCCTGCCGCCGTCGCGCAAGGAGCCGAGCGCCATGGTTTCCAACGCGGAGTCCGAGTTCTACACCATCGCCGACGTGGCGGCGGACGATCGACCGGGTCTGCTCTACGACTTGACCAGGACCATCGCCCGCTACGGCCTCAGCATCTACATCTCCAAGGCGGCCACGATTCGGGATCAGGTCACGGACACCTTCTACCTCAAGACTCCTGAGGGCAAGAAGGTGACGGATACGAAGCTGATCCGCCGGCTCCAGGCGGATCTCTTGGAGGCCGCCCGCGATGGCGACGAGAAGCCGGGTGGCTGACCGCGCCGCGTCCGAGGGCGAGCTCCATGCGGCCGTCGACGCCTACCTGAGACACGCGCGCCTGGAGCGGGGACTCGCTCTCAATACCGTCGAGGCCTACGGGCGCGACCTCGCCCGCTTCGCGGCTCCACTGCAGGACCTGCCGCTGAGGCAGCTGCGGCGCAGCCACGTGAGCGCCTTCCTGGAGAGCCTGGAGCGGGAGGGACTGGGAGCGCGCAGCCGCGCCCGGGCCCTCGTGGCCGTCCGTCGACTGCTGCGCTTCCTCGAGCTCGAGGGTTTGCTCGAGGGCGACCCTGTCGAGGGCGTGCAGTCCCCGCGACTGCCCAAGACCCTGCCGCGGGTGTTGAGCCCGGAGGAGACCGGCAAGCTGCTGGCCGCCGTCGACGCCGCCACGCCCATGGGGCTGCGCGACCGGGCCATGGTGGAAGTTCTCTACGGCGCCGGGCTCAGGGTGAGCGAGCTGGTGGGTCTGCCCCTCTCCGGTGTCGATCGCAGGGGGGCGCTGCTGCGAGTCGTGGGGAAGGGAGGACACGAGCGTGTGGTTCCCGTGGGCCGCGCGGCCATGGATGCACTGGAGCAGTACCTCGAGCGGGCACGCCCGCAGCTGCTCGGGGACCGACCCGATCGCGGCCACGCGGTCTTCCTCTCTCGGCGGGGAAGCGGCATGACCCGCCAGAACTTCTTCGCCATGCTGCGCAAGCTCGCGCTGAAGGCGGGTATCCCGAAGGAACGGGTCTCGCCCCACGTGCTGCGTCACGCCTTCGCGACCGATCTGCTCGAGGGAGGCGCTGATCTGCGTTCGATCCAGGCGATGCTGGGACACGCAGATCTCTCGACCACCGAGATCTATACCCATGTCAGCCGTGGCAAGCTGCGCGACACCGTAGAGGAACATCACCCGCGTGGCAGCGGGCGCAGGAGGGCGTCCCGGTGAGCCGGGTTTCTCGCGAAAAGGTGTTCGCTGCGCTCCCCATCGACGTGCGCCCCCTGGTCGAGCGGGCCTGCTCCGAGGCCGACGCCCGCGGCGCCGTCGTCTACCTGGTGGGAGGGCCCGTGCGGGACCTGCTCCTCGAGCGGGCGGTGCTCGACGTGGACCTCATGGTTGCGGGCAAGGGCACGGGCGACGGCGAGGGCGAGGGCGAGGGCAAGGTCGACGGCGACGGCGACGGCGGGGGCGAGGGCGAGGGTAAGGGCGAACGCGAGGGCGGCGCCAAGAGTGCAGGCGAGTCGGAGGCCGAAACGATCGGGCGGGCGGTCGCGGAGGCGGCCGGTCTCGAGGTGGTCGTCCACGACCGCTTCGGTACGGTGACGGTGAAGTCGGAGCCCGAGAGCATGGACCTCGCGACCCTGCGACGCGAGGCGTATGCGCGCCCAGGAGCATTGCCCGAGGTGGCGCCGGGGACCCTGGAGGAGGATCTCCATCGCCGGGACTTCAGTGTCAACGCCATGGCGATCCGGCTGAACGGTGCCGGGCGGGGCGAGGCGTCAGAGCTCATCGATCTCGCAGACGGACGCGCCGATCTCGCGGCGCGGGCCCTGCGCGTGCTCCACGACCGCAGCTTCCACGATGATCCGACCCGTGCGCTGCGTGCCGCCCGTCTGGCCGCTCGCCTCGGCTTCCGCCTCTCGCGCGGCAGCCGCAAGCTGCTGCGCGATGCCCTGCGCGACGGCGTCTTCGGTTCCGTCAGCGGTGACCGCCTGCGCCGGGAGATCGAAAAGCTCTTCGAGGACTCGGGGCGCGGCGTGAATCCGGCGGAAGCCCTGCGTCGGCTGGACGAGTGGCACGTGCTGTCGGCCCTCGAGCCGGGCCTCGAGCTGCCCCGGGACGCGGTCGCGCCCCTGCGGCGCCTGGGCAGGGAGCTCGCCGAGCCCCAGTGGCGCGCACCGCGCATGCGCCCGTGGGCGGCCGGGCTCTGCCTGTGGCTGGCGGCCCTGCCGCCGGGGCTGCGCCGGCGCACGGTGAGACGCTTCTCGGTGCGGGGCGAGCTCTCCAAGCGGATCTGCAGCTTCGCATCGGATCGCGACGGTTGGCTGCGCAAGCTCGCGGTGGCGCGCGGGCGCGGCGCGGTGGACGAGGTGCTCAGCGATCTCGACGAGGAACGCCTCTATGCACTCTTCGCATCGTCGCCGCCGGCGCTGCGCCGGCGCATCGTTCGCTGGGCCGCCGAGGACCGCGGACGGCGCTCGCCGGTGAGCGGTCGTGATCTCGTCGAGCTCGGTATATCGGGGCCCGCTGTCGGGCGCGTACTGGCGCGCATCCGCAGCGCCTATCTCGACGGCGGTGTCGCGAACCGGGAGGAGGCCCTGGCCCTGGCCCGGGAGCTGGAGCGGCGCAGCCGACCTCGGCGTCCCGCGGGACGCAAACGAGCTGCAGCCCGTGCGGGCCGTCCCGCGCGACCCGCGAAATGACCAGCGGCAGACGTTGCCCGGGATTCGCCGATCGCTCATACTGGGGTCCCGTACTCCCCCAGCAGGCCAGCGGATGACCAAGGACTCGACGGGCGCACATGGCGTCTCAGTAGGGGTCCGCACGGAGGCGCCATGAGCTTCGACGAGGCCTCGGGCGCGGGCGAGGATACGCCTGGCACCCTGAAGGGCGCGGGCGCGGATACGCCTGGCACCCTGAAGGGTATGGGCGCGGATGGGGAGTTGCACGGCGTGCTCGGAGACGAGGAGCCGTCGCTGATTCCCGAGGGCGGCTGCTATGCGGTGAAGCTCCCGGTCTTCGAGGGGCCTCTCGACCTGCTGCTGCACCTGATCCGGCAGAACGAGGTCGAGATCACCGACATCCCCGTCGTGTTGATTGCCCGGCAGTACCTCGACTACCTCGAGATCATGCGCGAGCTCGACCTGGACGTTGCGGGTGAGTATCTCGTGATGGCCGCCTCGCTCGCGCACATCAAGTCGCGCATGCTGCTGCCGCCGGCCGACGAGGAAGAAGAGGAAGAGGGCATCGATCCGCGCGCGGAGCTCGTGGCGCGGCTGCTCGAGTATCAGCGCTACAAGGAGGTCGCGGAGGATCTCTCACGCCGCCGGCTGCTCGGGCGCGACGTTTTTCGCGTACAGCGCACGGGTCTCGAGGCTCCGTCCGAGGCGGAGCGCGAGCTCGAGGTCGGTCTCTTCGAGCTCATCGAAGCCTTCCGCCAGGTTCTCGAGAACGCACCGGCCGGCGCCCAGGTCCATGAGGTCGAGATCGAGACCGTGACGGTTCGCGATCGGATGCTGACCGTGATGACGATCTTGCGCGGCGCCGATTCCATCGAGTTCACCCAGGTCTTCCTGAACGCCGATGGACGCGCCCCGTCACGGCCGGTGCTCGTGGCTACCTTCCTCGCGATCCTCGAGCTGGCGCGCCTGGCTGCGCTGCACCTCTATCAAGGCGTGAGCGACGATGGAGCGCCCGAGGGTTCGATTCGGCTGCGGCCGACCGTGGACGACGATCCCCGAGGCTGGGACGAACGCATCAGCGAACTCATGTGAGGGATGCCATGGAAGGTTCCGAGCAGCGCAAAGTCGTGGAGGCCTTGGTGCTGGCTTCACCCGAGCCCATTTCCGCCGCGCGTATCGCGCAGATCGTGCCGGACTGCACACCCTCGCTCGCGAAGCAGCTGGTGGGGGAGCTCAACGAGCAGTACGAGGAGCAGGAGCGCTCCTTCGAGATCTGGGAGGTGGCAGGGGGCTATCAGCTGCGCACCCGCGCGGAGTTCTCGGGCTATCTGCAGCAGCTGCAGAAGCACCGCCCCCTGAGGCTGTCCCGCCCCGCACTGGAGACGCTCTCCATCGTTGCCTACAAGCAGCCCGTGACCCGAGGCGAGGTGGAGCAGGTGCGCGGCGTGGACGTGGGCGCGGTGATGAAGAGCCTGATGGAGCGACACCTGCTGCGCATCACGGGCCAACGCGAGGTGCCCGGGCGCCCGATGCTCTATGGAACCACGCGACGCTTCCTGGAGGTGTTCGGCCTCGAATCTCTCGGCGGTCTGCCGACCCTGCGCGAGCTCGAGGAGATCGCCCGGGAACGGGGAATCGAGAACCCCGACGAGGTGCTCGGCCTCGACGCCGTCGAAGGACCGCAGGACGGGGATGGGCCGGCGCTGGCGACGGATCCGGACGCGCAGCCGGATGCCTCTCCGCTCGCTGAGAGCGAAGAGCCGGAATCCAGCGAGGTGTTCCCTGCGGAGGCTGCGAGCGAAGGCGCTCTCGCGGAGGCGGTCTTCGAGGGCGACGCCGAGAGCCCACCGCAGAGCACGCTCTCCCGCTTTGGGCACGGGGAGGAGCCATACTCACCATTCGCCGACGAGGATACGCATGCGGGCCGCTTCGCGGCCGGGAGCGAGGATACGCATGCGGACCGCTTCGCGGCCGCCGACGAGGATGCGGATGGCAGCTTCGGCGGCGGTGGGAGTGCCGGCGAGGCTGAAGACCCGCCGGACGAGGCCGCGATCCTCGAGCGCGAGTAGAAGCCATGCCCCACGGCCGATCTCCACGTCACCGACGACGCCGCCCGACCTCCGCCGACTCCGCCCGGGGTGCAGAGGCGCCCGGGCAAGCAGGAGCTGGCACCCACTCGCCCGGCGAGCCGGTTCGCGTGCAGAAGATCCTTGCCGGTGCCGGTTTCGCATCGCGCCGGGGTGCCGAAGAGCTGATCCGCCAGGGACGCGTGACGATCAACGGCGAGACTGCTGGCCTCGGCGATCTGGCCGACCCCGGACGCGACCGGGTCGAGTTCGACGGCGAGCGGATTCGCGCGGAGAAGCTCGTCTACTGGCTCGTCAACAAGCCCGAAGGTGTCGTGAGCACCGTGCGGGATCCCGAGGGCCGCCCGACGGTGCTGGGCCTGCTCCCGCGCAATGTCGGCCGCATCTATCCGGTGGGCAGACTGGATCGCGAGACCTCCGGGCTGCTGCTCCTCACCAACGACGGAGCCCTGACCCAGCAGCTCCTGCATCCCTCCCTGGGCAACGAGCGCGAGTACCGCGTGATGGTGCGCGGCGAGGTCGAGCGCAAGACCTTCGATCGGCTGGCCAAAGGCGTGTACCTCGACGAGGGACGCACGGCGCCCGCACGGATCGGGCGGAACCGCTACGACGCCGATGCGAACCTCACCAGCTTCACGCTCACGATCTCCGAGGGGCGCAAGCGGCAGATCCGGCGCAGCCTGCTCGTGCTCAAGCATCCCGTGAAGAAGCTCGTGCGGGTGCGCATGGGACCGCTGCGCCTGGGAAAGCTGCGGCGCGGAGAGGCCCGGCCGCTGCGTGAAGACGAGCTCCGCACACTGCGCAGCCACGCGGCGTCCCTCGTCTCGCGGCGCGCCGCGCCGCGCACCTGATCACTGCTGCGCGCTCCGGTACCGGGCTAGGGAGCCGGGGGCGCTCCCGCGCCCACCTGAGGCTCGATCAGGCCAAGCTCGCAGCGGCACACCTGATCGACGGTCAATGGTCCACGGTCGTAAGCCGCTGAGGTGGTTGGCGTTTCTTGCCGTGTGCTTCCTGGGTCACCACCAAGACCCAGTTGGGACCGCGGTGGCCTGATCGCGTTGGTCGGTAGACGCGCGGCGCTGACCACACGATCGCCAGGGGAACGGAATTGCGGGGTGCATGGCCAACCTGGGGCCGGCACGCCCGATCCCCGTCACGGCGGGCAAGGTCGCCGTGGAAGGCGGCACCTGAGCAGAACTCCTCCGATCTGGCTGCCGGCGAGGGGGGGGTGGGGGGACCCCTCGGACCGGGTGGCAGGGGACCCGGGGCCGTTCTGGGGCCCCGCGGTGCGCGCCTCAGCCGGTACGGAGCCCCCGGAAAAAATCCCAATCTGACACTCAGCCCCGAGATCAATGTCTGTGGTTCTCGACGGGGGGGGGCTGCGCCGCGAGCTCGTCTGGCTCCGCAAGCGCCACAACGGCGGCGAGCCCTGGCCGCTCTTCAAGGGGCCGCTGCCGGGGGGGGCGTCTGCAATGGGGGGAATTGCGCCTCCGCAATGCGGTAGTTCAGGCATATTCAGTGTTCTTCGACCGAATTTTCTGCCCATAATGCGCGCTCGGGACACTCAACGCTGGAGGGAATTTCAATGCGGTTCTGTCTAGGCCGTGGTTGGCGTCTAGGGGCAGTGGTGGGGCTGATGGGACTCCTAGCCTCTGATCTACAGGCTGAGGTGGTGGACGCTGTGGCCTGGTGGCCGGGTGATGGGAACGCGAACGACATCGTCGGCACGAATGACGGGGTACTCCTGAACGGTGGAACCTATGCGACTGGCATGGTGGGGCAGGCGTTCTCGCTGGACGGCGTGGACGACCGTGTCGAGGTGCCGGGGAGCGTCTCGCTCGCGCTGGGCTCGTCGTTCACGATCGAGATGTGGATCCAGCCGGACTCCATGAGGAACGCTGTATTCCTCGAAAAGGGAACTGGCGACTCTGACAACCGCGTGGGTTTCGCAGTCTCCGCCAACGGCGCACTGTGTGGCTACTTCGACAGTGGCGCTTGCTCCGCGTCCTCGTCCCCCGCAGACGTGGCAGCGGGGATTTTCTCGCACGTGGCCTTTGTCTTCGACAATGACGCGAACTCGGCGCGCTTGTATCTGAACGGTGAGCTCGTCGCGACCGGAGAGGAGACTCGGACCCCAACTGGGACGGTGGCGTCGCTCAACATTGGCATGAGAACCTACAACTCGGACCAGTTTTTCGACGGACTGATCGATGAGCCGACCGTCTATGCCCGTGCGCTCTCGACGTCTGAAATCCTCGCGATCTACGACTCAGGTAGCACAGGGAAGAGTGGCGCTCAGCCCGCGCCCTCCCTGAGCCCGCCTAGCATCGCGCTGCTTGGCGCCTTGCTCGCAGGGATAGGTGTCTTCGGACTTGCTGGGAGACGGTTGCCCCTGGTGTAGGGCAACGATTTTGGGCGCACAGGCTGCCGGCAGGCTGTGCCACCAGCGCGGCCGAGAAGGGCGCGACGGCCGAGCGCATCATGGACCACACGGGGCACCGCTCGCACGCGATGGTGCGGGTGTACACGAGGCGTGTGGACGCCTTCGCGGACCACGCGGGAGCCGGGCTGCTCTGATCTGGCTGCCGGCGAAACGGGGGGTGGGGGACCCCCTCGCTCGGCGAGTCGGGGGACCCGGGGCTCGATCTGGGGCCCCAATGTGCGCGCCTCAGCCGGCACGGTGCCTTTCTGGCGCAGCCGCCGTCGGGCAAGGGAGCTTGGATCAAGGGCGCTGAATGCATCACGAGAGGCACTCGCTCATGACCGGGATCTCTTTGAGTGACCGGACTACCTCAGCGAGTTCCCGATCGTCAACATCGACCTCGGCGATTTCCAAGTCGATGACATGCATTGCGCGAGCATCACACGCAGCGTGCCGAGCGACATCGACCCCAAGCCAGTCGCGTGACTCCTCATCTGAGGTCCGCAAGTAGATGGCGATTGGGCGAACGCTCCTCGCAATACCCGTAGCGAGTCCCCGATCCATGAACGTAAATCCGCCAAAGATCAGCACTGCCACCTTTGGCGGGAAGTATGTGAATGGATGAATCCATTCCTGGGCGGCGCTTGACCCCTCGTTCTCCTGCGCCCAACCACGCTCAGAACGCCGATCTCGATCGAAGCAAGGGACGTCTGGCATCTGGAGCGTCGACGAAATCTCAAGGAAGTCCTCTTTCCGGCAATCGGTGCGAGCGAGATAGCCGTGCAGCCGACAGGCGAGGCGCCCGGAGAAATACAAGGTCACATCTTGTCGAATCGGGGTCCTGATTGCTCGCAGCTTGTCATCCGCACCCATCTGCGCATTACCCTCTGGTTGGGATCGCTCGTGTCCCCGATCCGCGAAAGTCGCATCCTACAGCCCGCTGTTCTCGCGATGCTTGGCGGCTCACGGGAGGGAGTCTCATGAGACTCCCGAAATTGTCAAACTGCTACTGCCTCCCCAGCAGAGCTGGGGGGTCTCCCATTGAACTAGATCCAGGTACTCCACGTCTCGTCGTGCACGGAGTTCGCGGAATTCGTGAGGAATGGTCGTTTCCGCAAGACCCGTCCAGCCAAGGCTTGGCCACGCGCAATGCGATGGTTGTTGCGTCGTCTCCCGGCAGTGAGGGGAGGGCGCGGCCTTGGGGCGTGTGGCACAACCCGTGGGGACCAGCCGAAATCAAAGGCGAGCGATTGACGGTCAGTCAAGCGCAAGTGGCTTGATCGCCACGGGAATGTTGCTCATTCGCGGCAAACCTGTATAGCGCTCGAACTCCCGGTCAATGGATGTGAGGCGCCCGGTATTGGCACCAATCTCGCGCACTTCGTGATCGCGCTCCGGGCCCTCTCCCCAGCTGTGCGCCATGGATACGAGGCCGCGGCGCAGGTTGCGGTCGATCTCTACGATCCCCACGATGCTGGCGTGGTCGGAGCGGATCTCGACGCAGTCTCCCGCCGCAAGCTTCAGCTCGGCGAGATCTTCCGGATGCAGGTAGGCGGGGTTGTAGGTCCGACCGCGGTGCTGGCCGGGATTGTCCTGTCCGACAGAGTTGAGGACATTCATCTGGCGCCGAGAGATGAGTCGGAAGGGCAGGTCTTCAGCGCCAGACGGATCCTCGCGACCGACGTCGGTCAGGTCGACGAGCATCTGCGCATTGCCGGCGTTCATGCGTCCCTGCCAGCCCTCCTCCTTCGCCTGGACGAAGACGGGAGGGTCGGGAAAGATGGCCCCAGCAGGGTGTTGACGAACTTCTGCCAAGGCAATTCTCGACCCCCTGGTAACCATCTCGAAGAGCTCGTCGGTGCTCGGTGGCTCGATCATGTCAATGGCTTGAGGAGGCACGCGCAGCGTCCCCGAAAAGGAGACAGGCTTGATCATGAGCTGGACGCCCATCCTCTGGGCGAGTCCGTAGAAGAACAACCAGTCGTCGATCACGTCCGCGCCAGCCGGGGGCTCGACCAGCGCGGGTGTGTATTGGGCATAGGGTGCCGTCGTCCCGAAACCCACCGCGTAGGCGCTCAAGTACTCCTGGGTGAGGGAGATTCCGGGCATCTCGAGGGGATGCTTCACAGCAACCACATAGTCGGCGAGCTTGGCCGTAGCGGACATCCGGGTGTCGATCTGCACCAGCAAATCGAGTGTCTTCATCGCCTCGATGGTCTTGAGCTGATCGGGCCAGGCAGCTACGGGATTGCCTCCGTGGCTGATCAAAGCGCGGACCTGGCCTTGGCCTGGCATGAGAATCTCGTCCGCCAGGGCGGCGGTGGGCATGCCCGCGGCGGTGTTGGCCAGGTCGCGCACGCGGAGCTTCTCGCCGAAGCCGTACGCGTACTGCGTGTAGGGGGGCATTGCCTGCGCGCGAGCCTGAGTGGGCTGGCCCAGGGTCGCAGGTTCGATCACCTGCTCGCCCTGCCGTTGCCAACGGCCGCAGATCGTGTTGAGGCAGCGCAGCAGGTACTCGAGCAGGGTGGTGTGGCCCGACATGTTCGGTCCGGTGCCCGCGGTGGCGACACCGGGGCCGTTTCGGGCAAAGATTCGCGCGGCCGCGACCAGATCCGCCGCAGCGACATCGGCTCGTCGCGCGACGCGCTCCGGGGTAAAGGGTGCCACGGCCTCGCGCAGAGCCTCAACGCCGTCCAGATGCTCGTCCACGAAGAGCGCGTCGTGAAGCTCCTCGTCGAGAATCACCCGGATCAGCGCCGCCAGGATGGCGACATCCTCGCCCGGCCTGGGCTGAAGATGCACGCTCGCGCGCCGCGCCGTCTCGCTGCGGCGCGGGTCGATGACGATGAGAGAGAGCCCTCGTTTGAGCGCATCCGTCAGACTGCGACCCGGGTTCGTGTGCGGCACTCCTCCCGACATGGCCACCAGGGGATTGCATCCGACCAGCAGGGCAACTCGCGCCTGGGCGAAATGTTGGGGCGGCGCCATCCAGCCTCCGAAGAGCGCCGCCGCAACGAATTTGCCGGGCTGATCGATGGTGTTGGAGTTGAAGCCCATGCGCGATCCGATCGCCTTCAGAAAGGCAGACGTCACAGCGCCGTTGGCGGCGCCTGCGTTGGTTGCCATGGTTCCCGAATAGGTCGCGATGGCTCTCGTGCCCCGACTAGCGAGAATCTGCTGCAGCCGCTCTGCGATCTCGTCCATCGCCTGCTCGACGGGTATCGGGGAGTAGCGGCCGTCCGGCTGGCGCTTCTGTGATTGCAGCAGACGCTTCGAATTCGCCCAGCTGGCTGCCATATTCTGACCCTTGATACAGCAGAAGCCCTTGTAGAGGGGATTGTTCGGGTCTCCGCGTACGGACTGGGGCCGTCCGTCCTCGATCTCCACGATGACGCCACAACCTGCATGGCAGGCGCGACAGATGGTGTGCGCGTGCCGGCTCATTTTGAGTCGCGCTCTGGTATGTAGCTGCTCCGGACGAAGCCCGCGCCCGTGATCAGGGGCAGATCCGCATAGGTGCGGATGCCTGGCGCTGCCTTGCAGATTGCGGGGATCGCGTTGACTGCGGGCAGCGAGGTTATGATCATGCCAAGCTGCATGAAGTCCTCGAAGCTCTTGGCTTGGAAATCGGGAGGAGGACGGATCTCGAGCCGGGTCTTGACGCAGGGCTGGCCTTCGATCTCGACCAGGTAGCCATGCTCGAGAGGCCAGTCGGGCTCGAGATCCTGACCCTTTCGCCAGCGCACCTTGAGATCGATGGCCTTGCGGCCGTCGATACGACCCTGCCAGCTCGCTTCAATTCCCGCCACGCAGCCTTCTTCGATCTGCATATAGCCGAGGTCGAGGGGCTTCGTGGCGACCGCCCACCCGGATTCGCACACGATCTCGTCCACTTCGACGTGAAGGGCATCAGCCATCATGATGACCGCATCGCCGAAGACGGCGGTCCCCTGGCGAATCATGTCGGGTAGGGCAGTGTCCGTGGGGGGACGACCGTAGCCGATGGGAAGCTCTGTTTCGGGCGAGTTGTAGCCCGTGGAATCCACCGACTCGAGTACGCTGATGCAATCGATGCGATCACAGATGCCCGCAGAAACGAGGCCCAGGAGATTCGCAAAGCCCGGATTCATGCCTGATCCGACGATCGAGCTCTGCCCCCTTTGACAGGCGGCTTCGATGCGCTGACGCGCCTCTTCACCCAGGGCGTGCCCGGTGATGAAGGCCGCGGTGGCGGCGACGTTGATGCCGGCGTCGAGGAAGCGCACCAGCTCGTCTACGTCGGGCCACATCGGGTTGTAGCTAATGCAGTCCGGCTCGAGGGCGATCAAATCTTCGATGGCGCGTGTGGCCACAACGCCGGTGTCGGGAATGCCCGCGAGGGCGCCCGCGTCGCAGCCGGCCTTGTCTTCGCTCCAGGCGTAGCAGCCCACGAGTTCGAGCTCTGGATTGGCCACGATGGCCCGTAGGGACCGGCGCCCCACGTTGCCCGTGGTCCATTGTACAACTCGATGGGGCATCGTACTCACCTCGCTCGCACCCGACGGTTGGGCGCAGATGTTCGCACCGGGGACGCTCAGGTAGAGGAGGATAGCGGCACTCGTGCAGGCGGGTGGGGGAGTTCACGCCGGGCTTGCGGGCTTGGTCGGTCCGGCGAAACTGGTACCCGCCTCTGAGTTGGATTCCCTGCTGGGAGTCGACTCCGGGCAGCGTGAGGCAAGCTCCCGTGACAGCGAAGTGGGGGGCTTCCCGGGCGGCACGGCCTGTCGTGCCGCTGTGAGGCCACAACAGCCCAGGGTGCGGCGGCCGACTCGTGCAAGTCTTCGAGTGTGAAACACTATCCTTTACCCGGTGAACGGGGCTTCTACTTGTACATCCCCTCGCGAGTGACTTTCGCGTCGTGCGCCATTGAAGGCGAGGTAGCGGCGGATCAGTCACTCGGGGACATCGAGCGCCATGGGGGCGTCGACGTCGGCTATCGTGCGCTTGTAAGTGGACCTTGCGCCGGGACTGTCTTGTGGCCGGCGACCTAGGGCGGACGGCGCGAGGCGCTGACTGTCGCCTTGACATCCCGTCACGAGCCGCACGCCCGTAAGTGCCCGTTATCTCGTCGGTTTGTCACGGATCGCCGCTGCGGGTCCGCACCTGGTCACCGTCCCGATCACCGCCACTACCCCGGAACTGTCGCGGGCCGACCGCCTACCACAGAGAAGCTGGTGGCGGCTGACTCCAAAGCGCGCGGGCGAGGCGGGTGGCGAAACCCGCGTGTGGTAGAGGAATCTGAGTTGCGGAATCAGTCATGAGGTCTGACTTGACTGGGCGACGAGGCGCCCTGCGTCGGGTCAACCGGATGCTCGTGGATCACCAGGGGAAGCAGGAGCAGGAGGGCGAGCCAGAAGCCGAGCACGAAGCCGGCCGCGCGTCCCCACCGCTCGTAGCAGCCTCGAGCCCCATAGCGCAGCGATTGAGTGATCACCTGCTTCTCCCGTGTGCCCGGCGCGTCTTCGCGTGGTGCTCCCAAGTGGTGCTTGCGCGCAGTGGATTCCGGCGACCTGGCCGCCGCGGCTGGCCGCTGCGATAGGACTTTGCAAGAAGCGTGCGCGGACGCGCTGCCGTGCCCGGAGCGCGTTCTTCGAGCGGAGTTTCGCGCTCCTGGGAGACCGGCTGCGTCTCGCCTGCCACCGGCATCCGGTGGAAAGGGGGGAAGCTGGCTTCCACACTAACCGCCGCCGGGTGCGGTCTCGTCCTCGCTTCGGCCGACGTGGGCGATCAGCAGGGTCGCGCCGAGCCCCGCCAGGGCCATGCCGAGCGACGCCCCCATCTGGCCCGGGCTGGGCCCGAAACGCTCGAGGGGCCAGTCCTTCACGTCGATCTGCGGAAGGCGCTCCTCGGTCACCACGCGTCCTTTGATCAGACTGCCCAGCTCGGGCTCGGCGGGCTGCTGGAAGGGCCAGAGTCCGACCACGGCCCCCAGCAAGAGTCCGAGCAGCGCGCCCAGGGTGGCCTTTTCGTAGTGCTCGAGCAGCCACTTCAGAAGATTGCTGACCCCCACCACGCCGAGCACGACCCCGATGCCAACTGGAACGACGATCCAGAGGGCTTCGCCGATCAAGGCGAAGTCGAGACCGTTCAAGAGGCCGCGCTTCAGGGTGTCGATGGCGCCGAGGATGACCTCGTACTGTCCCAGCAAGAGCAGCAGATAGCCGCCGCTCACGCCGGGCAGGATCATGGCCCCCGCACCCGCGAGGCCCGAGAGCCCGAGCAGGAGAACGCTGGCTTCGCCTCCGGTTCCGCCTCCGCCCAGACCCAGCTGCATGGCGAGCATGAAGAGGAAGGAGGCCAGTGCGCCGCCGTAGAGGGCAGGGGTGGCGGGTCGTGCGAGGCGCCATACGAGCGGTACGCCGCCCAGGGTCAGGCCGATGAAGAGGCTGTACATGATCCAACGCTGCTCGATGACGAGCTCGCGCATGAGGCCGGCGAGCAGCAGGATGCCCAGGGCCGCCGTGCCCACGATGGAGCCCAGGAGCAGGATCGAGCGGGGCCGGAAGTGAAGGGTCGTGAGCTCCGCGATGCCGGCGATGAAGCCCGGATACACCCCGGTGGCGAGTAGCATCGTGCCCCCGCTGATGCCCGGCACGAGGTTGGCGAGGCCCATGAGCAGGCCGCCGATGGAGCCCCGGGCGACGAGGGAGGGGAGGGAGAGGTCGTGTACTCCGAGGTCCGCGTAGTGCTCTTCCCCGATCTCTTCGCGTGTCTCTTCGCCCGTCTCTTCGCCCGCTTCTTCCTCTTCGCTCATCGATTCTCGCGTCCTCGTCTGTGTCCCGCTGCGGCGCTTGCCGGACTGTCGGGCGAGCGGCGCAGGGGCGTGGGCCGCCCGCTGGACCGTGAGCCCGGGTTGGATCCATCGACTCCATGGGGTGCTGGGCGGGCTATTCTAGCAGCTCGTCGAGCCGAATCGGCCTTCGCAGGAGATCCCGATCCGTGTGTGGACGCTTCACTCTGACCAGCAGCGGCGAGGAGATCGCGCGCAGCTTCGAGCTGCAGAACGCGCCGCGACTGCGGCCCCG
Source organism: Deltaproteobacteria bacterium (assembly GCA_019310385.1). Lineage (GTDB taxonomy): Bacteria > Myxococcota_A > UBA9160 > UBA9160 > UBA4427 > JAFDEK01. The sequence continues at coordinate 84,710 of JAFDEK010000001.1, read as the reverse complement.
CTACAACATCGCGCCCAGCCAGGAGATCGCGGCCGTGCGCGAGGAGGGGGGCCGCCGGCTGCTCGAGCCCCATCGCTGGGGCTTGATTCCCTCCTGGGCCAAAGATCCGGCCATCGGCAACCGTCTGATCAACGCTCGCAGCGAAACGGCCGCGCAGAAACCCTCCTTTCGCAACGCCATGCGTTCGCGCCGCTGCATCGTTCCCGCAGACGGCTTCTTCGAGTGGTCCGGGCGCGGTCCCGAGCGTCGTCCCTTTCTGATTCGCATGCGCGATAGCCAGCCCTTCGGTATCGCGGGTCTGTGGGAGCGCTGGACCGGGGAGGGGGGCGAGGTGATCGAATCATGCACCTTGCTGACCTGCGAGGCCAACCGCGTGGTGCGAGAGCTACACCAGCGCATGCCCGTCATTCTGGAGCCCCGTAGCTTCGGCCGCTGGCTGGACCCCGGGCAGCGCGAGGCTGCAGCCGTCGCGGACCTGCTCGTGCCCTGCCCGGAGGACTGGCTCGATGTGGTTCCCGTGAGCCGCCACGTCAACAATGCGAGCAACGACGACCCCGCTTGCCTGACGCCCCAGTAGATTCGGCGAAAACGCGTGGCCCGGCCCCGCCGGGAAGCGAGACGCCCCGCCCCGGGGATGTTGGGGGAACACATGGATGTTGTATGCGGTCTATACCCGACTTCGCCCGGACGGGTAGGTCGCCCGGATCGAACCGGGTTGACACTGTGGGTACGCTCTTCCACGATCGCATACGGGAGGTGGGTTCGGTGAACGGGACCGTCTTGATCGTCGACGACGAGCCGAGGATCGGAGCGATGCTCCGGCGAGCCCTGAAGATGGAGGGCATCGACGCGACGGCCTGTGAGGATCCCGAGCGCGCTCTCGAGCTTCTCAAGGAGAAGTCCTACGACATCGTGATCAGCGATCTGCGCATGCCGGGTATCGACGGCCTGGAGCTACTTCGGCGAGCCAAGCAGATCCGCCCCGAGTGCGAAGTGGTTCTGATGACCGCCTACGCGACAGTGGCCACGGCCCGCGAAGCGCTCAAGCGCGGCGCCGTGGACTACATCACCAAGCCCTTCTCCGTCGAAGACGAGTTGAAGCCGCTCGTGTTCAGCCTGCTCGGGGCCGGAAGCAACGAGGAGGATGCGCAGGGCGCCGAGGAGAGTGCCGGCGTCAGCAGAGGGCGGGGCGCCGGCCCGGAAGGGCCCACCTCGGCCGTGGCCGCCCTGGCGGCGGTGGTTGGCCGCGGGCCCGCCATGCGCGACGTGATCGACAAAGCGTGCCGCATCGCACGCTCCGATGCGCCGGTCCTGTTGCGGGGCGAGTCGGGAACCGGCAAAGAGGTGATCGCGAATCTGATTCACAGTATGTCGGATCGCAGCGCCACGGCGATGGTGAAGATCAACTGCGCTGCGTTGCCCGAGAGCCTGCTCGAAAGCGAGCTCTTCGGCTACACCAAGGGCTCCTTCACTGGCGCAACCACGGATCGCACCGGGCTCTTCCAGGCTGCCGACGGCGGCACCCTGCTGCTCGACGAGATCGGCGAGATCTCGACGACCTTCCAACCGAAGCTCCTGCGCGTGCTGCAGGAGGGTGAGTTCCATCGCATCGGAGACCCCCGGCGATCGGTCACGGTCGATGTTCGCATCATCGCCTCCACGAACCGCAACCTCGAGGAGGCGGTCCGCGGCGGCAGCTTCCGCCAGGATCTCTACTACCGCCTGAATGTGGTTCCGCTGGATTTACCGCCCCTGCGCGACCGGATGGAGGACCTGCCAGAGCTCCTGAATCACTTCGTGGGGCTGCTGAGCGACGGGAAAACGCCGCACTTCTCCGAGGAGTGCCTGCAGGTGATGCAGCGCTACTCCTGGCCCGGCAACGTGCGCGAGCTCGCCAACGCGGTCGAGTACGCCCTGGTGCTGGGTGGCCGGCGCGAAATCGGTCCCGGGGACCTGCCCGTTGCGATCCAGGATCACCAGCGCATGAGCGTCGAGAGCCCGCGGGCCAGGGGTGGCGACGGAGAGACCCTGGAAGAGATCGAGATGCGCTGCATCCTCCAGGCCATGACGAAGACCGGGTTCAACCGGACCCGCGCCGCCCGGATTCTCGGGGTCACCCGGCGCACCCTGGGCTACCGCATCGCGAAGTACGACCTCGAGGAGCAGATCGCGACCCTGCGCACGAAGCAGCTCGATCCCAAGACCGCTTCCGAGCGAAAGGCCGGAAAAGGCAACCTGCCGGACACGCCGAGCCCCGGCACCTGAGGTGCGGCGCGTCTGGCTGAGGCGTTCGCTGCTCGCCCTGATCGGACTGCTCTTCGTCGTGTCGGTTCCCTGGTACCGTCGGGCCGGCACGGGCGATCCGCCCGGCATGCTCTTCGGGCTTCCAGACTGGGTCGCGGTAGCGCTCGTCTGCTACGCCGCCGCGGCCTTCCTCAACGCGGGCGCCTGGCTGCTCAGCGACGTGCACGATTCCCTGGACGATTCCCTGGAAGAGGCTCTGGAAGAATCCCTGGAAGAAGACCCCGGGGCGGAGCCGCCGGCGAATCGGGAAGCTACGCCGTGAGCCTCGAGGTCCTGGGCGTCGTCGCCGTGGTGGTCTACCTCGTGGCCCTGCTCGTGGTGGCCGAAGCCGCCCGCCGCGCGCGCCGGGACGACTCGCCCAGCGACCACTTCCTGGCGGCGCGGGAGCTCGGCACCCCGGTCCTCTTCCTGACCCTCTACGCCACCGCGTACAGCGGAAACTCACTGCTCGGCTATCCGGGTCGCGCCTATGTGAGTGGCTTCTCCTTCGTCATGGCGACGGGCTTCATGCTGTCCATCGTCGTGGTCTTCCACGCTCTCGTTCCGCGACTGCGGCCCCTTGCCGTCGTGCATGCCTTCGTGACGCCCGGGGACTGGATCCGTCATCGCTTCGGCGTCGATGGGTTGCAGCCGGGCCGCGAGACGGGGAGGGCGGCCACCGCCCTCGCGACCTGCGTCGGCCTGCTCATGACCCTCGCGCTCTTGAACTTCCTGCTTGCCCAGCTCAAGGCCATGGGGCACGTGGCGAGCATAATGACGGGAGATCTCCTCCCCTACGAGGTGGGCGTGGTGGGGCTTGCCGGGCTCATCCTGCTCTACGAAACCCGCGGTGGGATGCGCGCGGTGGCCTGGACGGACGCCGCCCAGGGTGTCTTGATGCTCTTCGGTCTTGCGGCGCTGCTGAGCTGGCTGCTCGGCCAGGCGGGGGGGGTGGGGGGCGTGACCCGTGCCGTGGCAGCGGTGCGTCCCGAGGCGGTGGCGGTCCCCGATGCGCGCAGCTGTGCGAGCTGGTTCAGCACGATCGTTCTGCTCGGTCTGGCGAGCGTGATCTACCCCCAGGCGATTCAGCGCATCTACGCGGCCCGGGACGCCCGCGCGCTGCGGCGCTCCTTTGCGCTCATGAGCTTCATGCCCCTGGTGACCACGTTGGTCGTGACCCTCATCGGGCTTGCCGCCATACCACGCCTGCAGGGTCTGGAGCGCGTGGCCACGGACGAGGTCATGCCTCGGCTCCTCGGCCAGTGGGCCGAGGGGGGCGGTGGCGTCGCGACGGCCGGCGCCGTTCTCGTCTTCGTCGGCGTCCTGGCGGCCATCATGTCGACCGCCGATTCCTGCCTGCTCTCCCTGGGCTCCCTGACCGCGCGGGATCTGCTGCCCTCGTCCGCCCGGGGCCAGGAGAGTGCGCGGCGCGGTAAGTGGCTGGCCGCGCTGCTCCTGCTCGCCATGGTGCCCCTGGCTCTGTGGCGCGAGCTGACCCTGTGGCGCCTGATCGAGCTGAAGATGGAGCTGCTCATCCAATGCGTGCCCGCATTCCTGCTGGCGCTGCACTGGCGCGGATTGCGCGCCGCGCCCACTCTTGCCGGACTCGTCGCGGGGACCTGCTTCGGGGTCGGGTTCACGGTGGCGGGCATCCCGCGCATGGGAGGCATCCACGTGGGCGTGCTCGGGCTGGCGGTCAACCTCGCCGTCGCGGTAGCGGGCTCGCTCCTGCCGCCGCGATCCGGCGGCGCGTCTGGTGCCGTGAGGTGATCTGGGCTTAGCTCTGCCTCCATTGCTGGAAGGCGATGGCGCATGAGGAGCTGCGGGGACGGGCTCGGGCGTGGCCAGTGGCTGGGAGGGCGTAGCGTGGGCGAGGAGGGCTCCAGAGTGGTGGCCGAAGAAGAGCACAGGGTCGAAGAAGAAGCGGACAACCCGCTCCTCGCCTGGGGCGGACTGCCGGCCTTCGACCGCATCGAGGCCCGCCACGTGGTGCCCGGCATGCGCAGGCTGCTCTGCGAGCTGCAGACCGAGCTCGAGGCCCTCGAGGCCGGGATCGAGCCGAGCTGGGAGCGCGTGATCGAGCCCCTGGAGCGGCTCAACGACCGCTTTGGATTCAGCTGGGGCGCGGTCGGGCACCTGATGGGCGTCAAGAACAGTGATGCCCTGCGCGCGGCCCACGACGAGGTGCTCGCCGAAGTCGTCGGCTTCGGCCTGCGGCTTTCCCAGAGCCGACCGCTCTACGAGGCGCTGCTCGCCATGCGGGAGGGGGCGAATTGGTCCTCCCTCGAAGCCGCCCAGCAGCGCATCATCGAGAGTCTGCTGCGCGACGCGCGACACGCCGGCGTGGGGCTGGAAGGGGAGGCGCGGGATCGCTTCAACGCCATCCAGGAAGAGCTGGCGGAGCTCACGACGCGCTTCAGCAATCACGTCCTCGATGCCACCAAGACCTATGACCTGGTGCTGCGCGATGCGGCAGATGTCGAGGGGCTGCCGGCGAGCTGGCGGGAGCTGGCTGCCCAATCGGCTCGGGAAGAGGCCGGCGAAGCCGACGCCACGGCCGAAGCGGGGCCCTGGCGCGTCACCCTCGACCAGCCGAGCTTCTTTCCCTACCTGGAGCATGGCCGCCGGCGCGATCTGCGGGAGAAGCTCTATCGCGCTTATGTTTCCCGGGCGAGCGACGGCGAGCTGGACAACGCGCCGGTGATCTCCCGGGAGCTGGCGCTGCGGCGCGAGGAGGCGCAGCTGCTCGGCTATGCAAACTTCGCCGAGCTGAGCCTGGCGAGCAAGATGGCCCCGGACGTGGCAGCCGTGGAGCGGCTCCTCGAAGAGCTGCGTGGGGTCTCCTACGGCGCGGCGCAGCGCGATCTGGGGGATCTGCAAGCTCACGCCGACGAAGGCGATCCCGAGGCCGGGCCCCTGCGCCACTGGGACGTGGCGTTCTGGGCCGAGCGCCTGCGCGAGCACCGCTTCGACTACAGCGAGGAAGAGCTGCGTCCCTACTTCCCGCTGCCGAAGGTGCTCGAAGGCCTCTTCGCCCTCGCGCATCGACTCTTCGGCGTAACGATCAGGGCGGCGGACGGCGAGGCACCCATTTGGCACGAAGACGTGCGCTTCTTTCGCGTTTGCGACGAGGGCGGCAGCCCCATCGCGGCCTTCTTCCTCGATCCCTACAGCCGCCCCCAGGAGAAGCGCGGAGGAGCCTGGATGGACGAGTGCGTGGGGCGCAGCCGACTGCTCGCGGGCCGCGGCGAGGCCGTGCGGCTGCCCGTCGCCTACCTCGTCTGCAACCAGACTCCGCCCGTCGAAGGGAAGCCCTCGCTGATGAGCTTCGCCGAGGTGACGACTCTCTTCCACGAGTTCGGCCACGGGCTGCAGCACATGCTGACCCAGGTCGATTTCGGACTCGCGGCCGGGATCCGCAATGTCGAGTGGGACGCCGTGGAGCTGCCCTCCCAGTTCATGGAGAATTGGTGCTACCAGCGGGAGACCCTGCAAGAGGTCAGCGCCCACTTCGAGACCGGCGAGCCCCTGCCCGATGGACTCTTCGACAAGCTCGACGCGGCGCGGACCTACCGGGCGGGCAGCGCCATGTTGCGACAGCTCTACTTCAGCTCGACAGACCTCGAGCTGCACGGTCGCTACGACCCCAATGGCTCCGAGGATCCCTTCGCCGTGCAGCGCCGGATCGCACGCGAGACGACGGTGCTGCCGCCCCTTCCCGAGGACCGCTTCCTCTGCAGCTTCGGGCACATCTTCGCCGGTGGCTATGCGGCTGGCTACTACAGCTACAAGTGGGCCGAGGTGCTGTCCGCCGACGCCTTTGCGGCCTTCGAAGAGGCCGGTCTCGGCGACTGCGAGGCGGTGGCCGAGACCGGGCGGCGCTTCCGCGATACGGTCCTCGCCCTGGGCGGGAGCCGCGCGCCCATGGAGGTGTTCCGAGCCTTCCGGGGGCGGGATGCCGAAGTGGAGGCGCTGCTACGACATTCGGGCCTCACCCGGGAGGCCGCGTGAGCTCGCGGCGTCGCGGGTCGGCCCCAGCGCGCGGGCGGTCGGCTCATGGCGAGTGAGGCCTACCGACGGATCTACGCCGTCGTACGCCGCGTACCGCGGGGCCGTGTCGCGACCTACGGGCAGGTCGCCTCCCTGGCCGGGCTCCCCGGATGCGCGCGCCAGGTCGGCTATGCCCTGCACGCGATCGGTGAAGACGACCCGCTTCCCTGGCAGCGGGTCGTCAATGCCCAGGGCCGGATCAGCCGTCGTGCCGAGCCCGTCATGGAGCAGGTACAGCGGCAGCTACTCGAGGCCGAGGGGATCCTCTTCGACCAACGCGATCGCATCGATCTCGCAAGGCAGGGCTGGAAGCCGCGGGCCGGCAGGGCAGCTGCATCGGGCTCGGCTACAATCCGCCCGCGATGATGACCGAGATGACCCGACTGTGATGAAGATGGTGAAGCTCGCAATCGACTTCGAAAACAGCAGCCCCATGTGGTGGGATAGCGGCGGCCGCGATCTGTGGGAGAGCGTCGCGGAGGGCTTCGACAACAACGACGTCCTGCTCGAGAGCTCGATCGCCGAGTCGTGGCTGGTGGCGGCAGCGGAGCTTCCGGGCTGGGCGGACGGTCCCGAGTTCGCCCCTCATCCGATTCGCATCAAGCAGGTGGACGAAGACGAGGAGCTCTGAAGCCGAGCGCATCGAGCGGCCGGCGCCCGATTGGCTGCGAGAGCTGGCAGAGTCCTGCGCGGCCGCCGGCGGTCGGGCTCTCGTGGTGGGCGGTTGGGTGCGGGATCAGCTCTTCGATCCCGGCGGCGCCGGATCGGACGAGGACTTCGACGTCGAGCTCCACGGCCTCGACGCGAGCACGGCGGAGACCCTGCTCGGCCACTTCGGCCGGGTCATTCACGTGGGCCGTGCCTTTGGCGTCATGCGGGTCGGGAAGCTCGACGCCGACTTCTCCCTGCCGCACCGCGATAGTCTGGCCGCGGCGGGTGCGGGCGGCACGAGGCCGGGGCGAGCCTTCGACCCCCACCTGGGCTTCACGGAGGCGGCGCGCCGGCGTGATCTCACCATCAACAGCATGGCGTGGGATCCGCTCTCCGGTGAGCTGATCGACCCCCACGGCGGCCGGCGAGACCTGGATCGGCGCGTCCTGCGCGCTACGGATCGCGCCCGCTTCGGCGACGATCCGCTGCGGGGGCTGAGAGTGGCGCAGCTGCTCGCGCGTTTCGACTGCGAGCCCGATGGGGAGCTGCGCGCTCTGTGCGCGGGGCTGGACCTCGGCGGAGTGTCCAGGGAGCGGGTCTTCGAAGAGCTGCGCAAGCTGCTGCTGAAGAGCGCGCGGCCCGCCGATGGCCTGCGCTTCCTGGAAGAAGCGGGCTTGCTGCGCTTCTTTCCCGAGCTCTCCGCGTTGGTCGGCGTGCCCCAGGATCCCCGCTGGCATCCCGAGGGCTGTGTGTGGACCCACACCCTGATGGTGGTCGACGAAGCGGCAGGGCTGCGGCAAGGCGAGGCGCGCGACGATCTCGCCCTCATGCTGGGCGCGCTGTGCCACGACCTGGGCAAGCCGGATACGACGAACGCTGACGGGGAGCCGCTTCGTTCACCTCGCCACGAAGCTGTGGGCGCCGCCATCACGGGTCGCTTCCTCGGCGGGCTCCGCGCAGCCGGCGAGCTCGTTACCCGGGTCGAGGCCCTGGTGCGGCACCACCTCGCTCCGGCGCGCCTGGTCGGGTCCGGCGCACATGCGAAGGCCTACAGGCGCCTGGCGCGCAAGCTGGCCGCCGCCGGCGTCGACGCCGAGCTGCTCTATCGCCTCGCTCGGGCCGATCATCTGGGGCGCACCACCGAGGAGGCGCTGGCCCGGAGCTGCGATCCGGTTGAGCGTTTTCTCGCGGCCATGCGCGAGTTGGCGCTGAACGAGGCGGGGCCGCGCGACGTCGTAATGGGGAGGCACGTCGTCGCGCGGGGAGTCCCGCCGGGCCCCCGGGTGGGCGCCGTGCTGCGGCGCTGCCGGGCCATCCAGGACGAGAGCGGCTCGACCCGCGTCGAAGAGATTCTCGGACGCGCCCTCAGCGACGAGGGGGACGAGGGTGACTAGAACGCGCACACCGTGCTCTGCTTCACGCGCTATACTGGCTGGCCGCGAATTGCGCGGCCGATCTCCCGGAGAGAGACCGAGAGAGAGACCGAGAGATAGAGCCAGAGATCAAGTGAGCGACAGACCCTTAGAGAAGTTGAAGTTAGAGAAGGAGGTCGGAAAGTGGGAGACAGTGGAGTCCAGGCGATCGTTGCGGCGGTGATCCTCGGCGTGTGCATGCTCGGGGGATCCTTCTTGATCTCCCAGTCCCTCGATCAGGCGGCCGAGCAGATCCCGGCGGTCGAGGCCGCCATCAACAGCATGAAGACGGAGCTCGCCAAGGCGGCCGCGGCGGCTCCGGCGCCGAAGGCAGCCGCCGCGCCGCCGCGGCGCGGGCCCGACCCCGCAAAGGTCTACAACGTGAAGGCGGGCGACTCCCCGAGCAAGGGAGGCGGCGCGGATGTCGCCAAGGTGACCCTGATCGAGTTCTCGGACTTCCAATGCCCCTTCTGCTCGAGGGTGGGCCCGACCCTGAGCCAGATCGAGAAGGCCTACGGGCAGGACGTTCGCATCGTCTTCAAGCACCTGCCCCTGGCCTTCCACGCCAAGGCGCCGGCCGCCCACGCGGCCGCCGAAGCCGCGCACCAGCAGGGCAAGTTCTGGGAGATGCACGACAAGATCTTCTCCGACCAGAGGGGCATGTCCGAGGCCAAGTACGTCACCTACGCGGAGGAGATCGGCCTCGACGTTTCGCGCTTCAAGGAGGACGCCAAGTCCGCCAAGGTGAAGAAGCGCGTCGAGGCGGACAAGAAGCAGGCCAGCGTGCTCGGCGTGACGGGAACGCCCGGCTTCTTCATCAACGGTCGCTTCCTCGCAGGAGCGAAGCCCTTTGCCGAGTTCAAGCGCGTCATCGACGCCGAGCTGGCGAAGAAGAGCTGAGCGCGGCCCCTCGCGCGCATTGGACGATCCGGTCGCCTGTCTCGAGCTTCAGGCGATCTCGAGCTTCAGGCGATCAGGTCGCCCATCTTGCGTAGGGTGTCGATGATCTCATCCGGGAGCACCGAAGGCGGCTTGCCCACGGCGTAGCAGCCGACGATCACCTGGGCCGAGCGTTCGATGATCTCCACCATGTCGGCCGCCCGTCGCAGGCTGCGGCCGGCGACGATGATGCCGTGGTTGGTCATGAGCACGGCCCAGCCGTCGCCGATGGCCTCGCCCACGGCGTCGGCGAGATCGCGGGTGCCCGGCATGATGAAGGGAACCCGGGGAAGCTCGCCGAAGAAGGCCGCCTCGGTGGAGATCGGCAAGAAGGGCAGGCCCGCGTTGGCGAGAATGGTGGCGTTTGGCGCGTGGGCGTGGATAACCGCTTTGGCCTGGGGCTTGGCGCGATACACCGCACAGTGCACGCTCCACTCGCTCGAGGGCGAGCGGGCGCCGGGATCCAGTGCTTGGCCATCCAGGTCGATGGGCACCAGGACCTCGGGCGAGAGATCCCCTTTGAAGAGCTGGCTCGGAGTGATCCAGAGGCTGTCGTCGTCGGTGGCGCGCGCGCTGACGTTGCCCCCGGTGGCGGTGATCACCTCCGCCTCGTAGAGCTCGCGCACGATTTCGACGAGCTCCTGGCGAAGATCGCCGGGACCGCCGGGCGAGGGGCGCGCCGGGGCACCCGGGCTCTGGCCCGGGTCGGGCAGGGCGGCGAGGTCGCCCGGGTCGCCAACCGCCTCCCGCGCGGCCATGTAGAGGCGACGCAGATCGCCGTCGAGCTCCTGTAGCGCCATGGCCTTGCCCGTGTCGCCCGTGAAGGAGAGGCGTCCCTGCATGGCAGCTTCCATGGGATTGCCGCGGCCGGTGAACATGCCGTCGAGAATCTCGCTTCGCATGCGCAGCTGTACGTCCGCCGGCTCGGGCGGCGCACCGAGCTCGGCCATCACCTCGCCGTCCGCGAGGACGAAGTGGAACTCGAGGCCCAGCTCCGTGAGGGTGAAGTGGAGCGCGACCTGCTTGCCCAGCGAGGCGTCCCGCAGCTTCTCGTCGCCGGCGATGCGGGCCACGAAGCTCTGCAGAATGGCCTCCATGCGCTCGCGCAGCTCCGGCGGCACGCCGGGAGCGGCTTCGAGGGCCGCTCGAGCGGCGCCCGGCCGCGCCTCGGCAGGGCTCTCGGGCTTCTTCTGCAGATCGCTCACCGCCGGTGCAGGGGCAGTGCGCAGGGCTTCGAGCTGCTCGGCGCTGGGCCGTGGCCGGGGCGTGGCCCAGTCGAAATCCGGGAGCACCTGGCGGTTGAGGACGTGGGCGGCGGGCTCGCCGTCCAGCAAGCGCTCGAGCTCTGCAACGACGATGCGGCCCTGGTGATCCGACACCTCGCGGGTATTGCCTCCGATGTGGGGGGTCGCGATCACGTTGGTGAGCTCGAAGAGCGGGTGATCGGATCCGGGAGGCTCGACGCTGAAGGTGTCGAGGGCGGCGGCCGCGATGGTCCCCTTGCTCAGTGCCGCGACCAACTCTTCTTCGTGAGTGAGGGCCGCTCGCGCCGTATTGATCAGACAGGCCGAGGGCTTCATGCGCGCGAGCTGGGCGGCGCCGATCATCCCGCTCGTCTCGGGGGTCACCGAGGCGTGCAAGCTGACGAAATCGCTCTGGCTCAGCAGCTCGTCGAGGCCGACGCTGCGCGCCCCGACCAGTGCGGCCTGTTCCTCGCTCACGAAGGGGTCGCTCACGAGCACCCGGGCACCGAAGGCTCCGAGGCGGCGGGCCACTCCGCGCCCCACGGCACCGAGCCCCACCAGGCCGACGGTCTTGTGCCATAGCTCCCGGCCTTGCAGGGTCGAGAAAGCCTGCCCCATGCGTCCCATGTCGCCGGCCTCGATGCCCGGCTGGCGCAGGAACTCCCCCGCCTCGGGAAAGCGGCGCGAGAGCATCAGCAGGTAGGTGAGGGTGAGATCCGCGACAGCGTCGGCGTTGCGCCCGGGAGCATGGAGCAGCGGGATTCCGTGAGCCGTGCAGGCCGCGACGTCCACGTTCACGGCGTCGCCCCGGCAGGCGAACACCACGCGGAGGTCGGGCAGCGCCTCGAGGGAGGCCGCGTCGACGAGATCGACTTCGGTCACGAACACATCGAAGCCGCCCAGGGCCTCGACCAGGGCGGTGCCCGAGAGCATTCGCTTCTGCTCGCGGAAGCTCGCGTACTCGACCTCGCCCAGGGACTCGAGGACGCCCAGGGAGTCGGCGTCGAAGTCCGCGGTGACGAGGACGCGCGGGCGGTGGCGCGGCGCAGCCGAACGCGTGTCCGCTGCGGCGCGCCCGAGGTACCAGGGCATGAAGAGATTCGCCGCGGTTGTATTGGCCTGTTCCTGGGCCGCGTGTAGCTGGCTCCAGCTCTCGTAGACCGTCTGCGAGAGGGCCGCGTTCTCGGGGACCGGCGTCACCCGCTTGTCCAGCTCGACCAGGGAGCGAGAGGCCGTCGGCAGGTCCGGGTAGATCCCAGCGGCCACGCCGGCGCACATGGCGGCTCCCAGGGCGCTGGCCTGGTGACTGGCATCGACCTCGATGGGTGCGTCGAGGACATCGGCGAGGATCTGGGAGAAGCTGCCGCTGCGGCTCAGTCCGCCGCCCAGTCGCATCCCGCCCAAGGGGAGGCCCGCCGCGTCCCGCAGCTGCTCGAGGTTGGCGCGCAGCGCACAGGCCATTCCCTCCACGACGGCCCGCAGCAAGTGACGGCGCGGCGCGGGATCGAGATCGCTGGTCAGGTGGGAAAGGCTGAGGGCTCCCATGGCGAGATTCATGTCCTTGGCGTTCATCACCCTGGCGCCCGTGGTCGAGAGCAGGCCGCGAGCGCCGGGGGTCGAGAGCGAGGCCTCGGCGAGAAAGCGCACGACGGGCTCTGGAGCCTCGGGGAAGAGGAGTCGTCCGAGCCACTCGAGGAGCTCGCCCACCGGGCCGGCGTTGCTCTCGAGGATCCAGCGACCCGGCACTACGTGATGGCCCGACCACAGGCGCTGGGCGGGATCGATCACTGGCTCGGGGACGACGACCTGCACCGGTGCCGTCGTGCCGGCGATGATCGCCACGTCGCCCGGGTCCACGGCGGCTACGCCGAGGAGTCCGCACTGGGTGTCGGCTCCGCCCACGCCGACGGGCGTGCCGGGGCTCAGCCCCAGGTCCGCCGCCGCCCCGCTGGCGAGGGGCCCGGCCTGGGAGCCGCACTCCTGGACTGCCGGAAAGAGCTCGCGTGAGAGGCCGAGCTCCTCGATCCAGTCCCAGGCCCACTCTCGGCTCGTAAGGTCGAAGAGCAGGGACTCCCCCGCCTGGGAGGGCTCGGCGACGGGAGCGCCGCAGAGCTTGTAGGTCACCCAGTCGCTGATGCTGAGGAAGTGGGATGCGCGCTGCATGCGGGTCGGGTCGTTCTCGGAGAGCCACTGCAGCCGCGCGGCGGAGAAGACGGGGTAGGGCCAGCGTCCCATGCGGGAGTAGATGCGATCGCCGTGGTTCATGGCCATGAGGAGGCCCGGCTCGGCCGCACGAGCGTCGCGATTGGGTACCGCGAGCAGCGGCGCGCCTTCGCGGTCGAGTACCACCGAGCCGAGACGCAGGCTCGTGGCGGCGACGCCCTTCACCTCGCTGGCTGACGCATTCGCCCTGGCGAGCACTTCGCGGCTCGCCTCGGCGAGGCAGCTCCAGATGAGGTCGAGATCGAGGTCCGCGCCGAGCCCCGCGGTGCCCGGGGCGGTCGCGAAGCGCCAGGGCCGGGAGGCGCTCGACGCCGCGCCGGTGTCGATGTCGACCAGGAGGCTGCGGCCGCTGCCTCCCCCCACGTCGAGTCCCATGAGCAGACGCCGACTCATTGATGTGTTCTCCCGCTCTCGCGGCCGGTGGCCCCTCGCCGCGCGCTTTCAGCCGCCTGATTCACTGTGCTCCTCGACTCCGAGGAGCAGACGCGTGAGGCGCAGCACTTCGTCGCGATGCCGCTCCAGGCTCTCCTGGTCTTCGGGTGCGAAGCCCAGCTCGGGCGCCACACTGGGGATGGTGGTGACGAAGAACACGGTGCAGCCCGCAATGGCGCCGGCGATGTAGACCGCGTCGATGGGGATCGCGGTGCTGCCCTCGTGGGCCTTGTTCTCTTCGATGAAGCGCTGGATGAGCTTCCAGAAGGGCTGGATGTGGGTTCGCACCGCGGGACTGCCGGCGGGGCCCGCGTTGGCAATCTCGCGCAGCAGGATGCGCGCGAGACTCGGCCTGCGAAAGACGAAGTCCACCCAGGCCCGCACGGCGTCTTCGATGCGTTCGCGCAGGGGGCCCGGCGTGTCGAAGATGCTGGCCAGCTCGGCGTGGTAGGCGCTGAAGACGTCGGCCAGGACCGCGTCGTAGAGCTCGCGCTTGTCCTTGAAGTGGTAGACGATGGAGGCCCGACGGATCCCGACCGCGGTCGCGACGTCCTCGAGGCGCGTGGCCTCGAAGCCATTCTCGGCGAAGAGGCGCTCGGCCTCTTCGAGGAGCACCCTGCGGGTTCTCTGGGCGCGCCGGGTGGGCTGGGGGCTCGCCTGGGCCATGGAATCTTTCTACCTGCGCGCAGGTAGAAAAGCAACAGAGAATCGACTTAGGTAAACACCCCGCGGGAAATGGCTGAGTTGTTGTCCTCGCCGTTCTACGCCGCGCTATTCGCCACCCTGGATGCGCTCGCTGAGGAGCAGGGTCAGCCGCTGCTTGTCGATCTTCCCGGTATCGGTGAAGGGAAGCTCGTGCTCGCTTTGCACGAAGATGTGCCGGGGCACCTTGTAGGCGGAGATCTCGCGCTTGAGGCGTGCTCGAAGCGCGCCGGGGTCTGTGATCTGGCCCGGCTCGAGCACCACGGCGGCGGCGACGCTCTGGCCGCGCTCCTCGTCGGGCACCCCCACCACGTAGGCGGCCTTCACCTCGGGATAGGCAACCACCACCTGCTCGATCTCGCTCGGTGTCACGTTGGCGCCGGCGGTCTTGATCATGTCACCGAGCCGGCCCTTGAAGTAGAGCACGCCGCCGCGGTCGAAGTAGCCGCCGTCGCCGGTGTGATAGAAGCCTTCGTCGTCGAAGACCTCCTCGCGTTCGACCTTGTAGAGCCCCTGCATGAGGCTGTAGCCGCGCACGCAGATCTCGCCGAGCTCGCCGGGGGGCAGGCGCTCCCCGCTCTCGGGATCGACGACCTTGTGCTCGACGCCCGCGACCGCGCTGCCGAAGGAGCCGCGCAGGGCTTCGGGAAGCGCCCCGTCACGGCACCAGGTGTGCGGGCCGCAGGTTTCGGTCATCCCCAGGGCGTTGGGGCGCAGCTCGGGATCGGCGGGCACCAGCGAGGCGGGCAGGATGTCGGGCATGTTTCCCTTGCGCAGGCAGCCGAGGTCGCGCTCCGACGCGCTGGGATGCTCGGCCAGCGCCTTGCCGAAGTGGGGCCAGCCGAGCAGGACGCTCGCGCGCTCGCCTTCGATAAAGGCGAGAGTGCTCTCGGGGTCGAAGACCTCTTCGCAGAGCAGACAGGCGCCGCTGTGCATGGTGCCGAGAAAGGCGTACACCAGGCCGCCGACCCAGAAGAAGGGCATGGGCGACCAGACGCGGTCGTCTTCGTCGATATCCCGCATGGCGAGGAGGTTGTGGGAGTGGCGCAGGATCGTGCCGTGGGTGTGGACGACGCCCTTGGGATCGGCCGTGCTGCCCGAGCTGTAGAGGATCATCATGGCGTCGGCGGGCGTGACGGAGGCCTCTACCGCCGCCAGAAGGGCAGCGTCGACCGTGGAGGCTTGCAGGGCCTCGGCGGGCTTCGCCCAGGGGCGGTCGCATTCGCCCAGCAGGTGAATCGAGCGAAGACAGGGGAGGTTGGGAAGGCGCAGGGGCGTCGCGGCGCTCGCATGGGCGAGCGCCGGCGCGGCTTCCTCCAGGCGCTCGCGGTAGTCGTGGCTGAGGAAGCCCGAGACGGCGAGGAGATGCTGCACGTCGGCGTGGTGCAGGACCCACTCGAGCTCGCGGAAGCGGAAGAAGGTGTTGAGGGGCACCGCGATGGCGCCGATCCGCGTGATGGCGAGCCACGTCACGATCCAGTCCGGGCCGTTGGGCATGAGGAGCGCGACCCGCGAGCCCTTTCCAACCCCCTCGGCCAGGAGGCCGCGCGCCATGTGGGCGGAGCGCGTCTCGGCCTCGGCGTAGGTCATGCGCCGATCGTGGGTCACGATGAGCTCGCGTGCCCCGAAGCGTTCGGCCAGCGTGCGCGCAAAGACCGGCGCGGTTGCTTCGAAGTCCGGAAAGGCCATGTCGAATCGAGGTCGCGCTACTCGGAGGCCCCCCCCGCCGCTTCCTCGAGGCCCACCTGGCGCAGCAGGTCGGCACGCTGATCGAGCAGCTCCCCGTCCTCGGGGTGGCGGTCGATCTCCTCGCTCAGGGCCGAGAATGCGTCGTACCAGATCCCCTCTTCGGCATACACCGAGGCGATCTGCGCTTGCCCGCCCTGCTCCAGGCGTGTTGCGAGCTGCGTCGAGGCTGCGACGTGGTCGATCCAGCCGCTGGCGACGATGTCCTTCGAACGCTCGTCCGGGTCCAGGACGAGCGCGACGGACCACTGGTACTCGGTGTCGGCGACGAGCTCGAGGCCGTAGTCCGATAGACGGATCCGCTGGACGCCGGCCACGCGGGGCGTTTCCAGGGTGGTCTCCACCCGGGGCTCGATGCTCTCCTCGTCGAGGACCGTGAATTCGATCCGGATCGACTCGTCGGGTACGCGATCGACGTACCAGTAGAGCGAGGGCTCGGTCGAGGTGGTCTGACCGACGTGGGCCGGGGCCACCACGTAGAGCTTCGGCACCTTGTTCGGCGTGCCGCGGGAGCCCCCGCCCACGGTGCGGGCCGGCTTTCCCATCTTCGGCGGCCTGTAGAGCACCCGGGCAGGCTTTGCCGGCGGCCGCGTGGCCACCGGCGCTGCCGCCTCGGCGGAGACCTGCTCCGTCCGGGCCTTCGAAGGCTTCTGCTCCGCCTTGTCGGGCTCGTTTGCGTTCACGATGAATGCCGCGAGCAGAATCACGAGCGGCAGCCAGACGATTTTCGACAGATTCATGGCAATGGTCCTCCCAATTTTCGAGATCCGGGCGCCGTAGCCGACGCCGCGGCCCCGATCACCCGGTGAACGGTCACCGGTTCGTTCTTGCCTTTCACGACGAAGGCACCCACGCTCTCCGTCTCGAAGCCCACGTCGAGGAGTTTGCAGGTCTCCTCGCTGATCAAGATGCGCGAAGGTTGCTCGTCGAAGTCGTGCTCGATGCGATCGGTGCCGAGGCTCTCGAGTCGCTGGGCGGTCACGACGGCATCTCCCACGACTCCGTACTTCAGCCGATCTGCGCTTCCCATGCTGCCGGCCACGACCGCCCCAGTGCAGATGCCGACGCGTATCCCGACGCTCGGGCGGCCCTCGCGGTGCCACTGGGCGTTGAGCCCGCGCAGGGTGCTCTCCATGGCGAGGGCGGATGCTACGGCGCTCTGCGCGTCCTCCCGGATGCCCTCCTGGTCGTGGCGCGGGATGGGAATACCATAGCATGCCATCATGCCGTCCCCGAAGTAGTCCTCCACCATTCCGCCATGGTCGAGAACCTCCCGCGCCATGGCCCCGAGGAAGGCGTCGATCCACTCCATGAGCTCGGCTGGATCCATCTTCTCCACGTTGCTCGTGTAGCCCTTGACGTCCAGGAAGAGAATGGTGGCGGTGAGACGGACCGGGCGCGGCCGCCCTCCCTCGAGGAACTCGTCGCGGTGTAGCCACACGTTCTCCGCCACCTGCTTGGTGACGTGGCGGGAAAAGAGGTGCATGAGCTCGTTGCGCTCGGCGTGCTCGCGGACCCTGCTGTAGATCGCGACGGCCGAGAGCGTGGCGGTCCAGGCCAGGGCGGGAGGCAGCACCGGAGTCCACCAACCTCCCTGGAGCGCCAGCCATCCGGTGGTCCAGAAGGCGGAGAGCCCTGCGATTCCGAGCAGGATGAGGCCCCAACCGGTCCGCATCCACAAGATCAACCCGGCGCCGAGGGCCGCGCTTGCGATCACGAGCAGGGCGTTCAGCCAGCCGCTCGGTGAGCGCAGGGGCGCCGTCTCGCCACGCGCGACACGGATGATCTGATCCGCGATGCGGCCGTGGAGCTCGGCCCCGGGAATCCCGAGGCCGGCGTGGTCTCCGGCGCGGAAGGGGATGTGAAAGCGGTCCGTGAGGCTCTCGGCCGCTACACCGATCAGGACGATGCGATCGCGAAAGGTCTCCGGAGCGGCCTCGCCCGCGAGCAGCTCGCCGAAGCCCGCCTGGGCGAAGGTGCTCGGCGCGCCGCGGTAATCGAGGGCGAACTGGTAGCCGCCGTTGTCGACCCCCACGTAGCCGCCGAAATGGGTTGGGAGTGGCGGAAAGCGGCTCTCGCCCAGGCGCAGGATCGCTGGATCGTCGGGATCGGCCTCGGGGTAGATGCCTTCGTCGCCCAGATAGAGGAGCGCGAGCTGAAAGGCGAGGCTGGTGCCGAAGCCGTCGTGCCCGTCGTCCATGTAGAGCAGACCCCGGCGCACGCTGCCGTCGTGGTCGATCACCATATTGTTGAAGCCCACCTGCTCGCTTCCCTCGAGCACGGAGGGCGGACCGACGCCGCTGGCACCCTGATCGGCGAACTTCGAGACGACGATCACCCGTGGCTGCGTGGTGAAGACGGCGTCGAGCTGGGCGCTTCCCGGGGGCACGGGGATGTCGCGGTAGATGTCGATTCCGATGGCACGGGCGCCGGAGTCGAGCAGGGTCTCGATCACCCGGGCCAGCGCGCCGTCGGGGATCGGGTAGGTGCCGAGCTTCTGGATGTCCGCTTCGGAGACCTCGACGATCGCGACCCGGGGCTCCTCGGTCGAGCTCGGGAGCAGCCCGACGTAGTGATCGAAGGTCGTGAGCTCGAGGCGCTCGAGCCAGCCCAGCTGCCGCGCCCCCAGCACCGAAAGCGCCACGCCGAGGGCGATCGCGCAGGCCGCGAAGGCGGGGTGAGCGCGACGGAGGCTGAGTCGATCCATTCTGGTCAGTCCTTGCTCGAATGTCGCTATGCGGGACTCTGACTCGCTCGGTTGCTCCCGCGGTCATCGCGGAAGCTCCCTGGAGGCCGTGGGTCATTGTATCCGCCCCGGGGACGCGGCTGTGTGAATTCGTTCACACAGCCTTCGAGACAGATAAGTGGTGCAGTTTCAGCTGTTTTCGGATCTGTGTTGCGCACCTTCGGGGACTGGGGGGAGGGTCTGGGGAGAGAGGCGCCGGAGGGGGAACCGTTGCCGAATGCGGATTGTCTGGGATTTCTTGCAAGTCCTCGAATTTCCTTGGGTTGCATGCCCGTTTCCTTTATGATGCTGCGGAGACCTGAGGAATAGCCGTACGGGGGTAAGATACAGATGCATGCACTTTTGAAATGGTCCGCGTTGCTGATTCCCGTCATGTTGATGGCGGTAAACGCTTGGGCGGTGCCCATCACCGTCGACTTCGACAGCGATGACACGAGCAATCCGAATCCGGGGCAGACCTTCACCAGTGTCGACTCGAGCCTGGTCCACTTCGGTGACACGAATGGCCCCGATCTCTTCCTGGCGGATGCGCTCATCTCGCCAAATGGGACCAACGCGCTCGCGGTGTTCTTCGATGACGACGGCAGTGCGCTCCGGATCGACTTCGACTTCAGGGCCGACATGCTGAGCTTCGACTTTGGGACGGCCGCCGTGAGCCCGGTCATCGGGGCCGCCATCCTCACCTTGTTCAGTGAGGGCGCGCAGGTCGATCAGGTGCCGGTGTCACTCGTCCAGGACGGAACCCTCGGCCAGACCCTCCTCTACGACACAGGAATACTCTTCGACGCCGTCGAGTTCGAGTTCGTGAATCCCGAGCTGACCGAGGTCGTGGACAACCTGACAGTAAACGCCATTCCCGAGCCCAGTGCCGCCCTCGTCTTCGGCCTTGGCTCCATCGTGTGCGGTAGAGCGTGCGGACGCAGACCGCGCGTGAGGCGTCGCTGAAGCTGCACTTGCGATCAGGGCCGCGTCTCTGGACGGCGTCTCTGGATTGCGGCCGTGACAAATCAAGGGACGGCTCCGGCCGGGCGCAGGCAGCGAGCCTCCGCCCGGCTTCAGGGAGCCGAGCGGAGAAGCCCATGGCTCGTTGGCTGACTAGGATCGACTTCGTTTTCGTCTTCGTCGTAGTAGTGGTGACGCTCTTGCTGGCGGGTGCGGGCTCTGCAGAGCCCGTCACCGCCCACTCCTCCACCGACGACGTGCTCAATGGCGCCTTCATGGGCTCCATCGCCGAGGCTCAGGTCGGAGACCGCGCCATCGGCGGCGACTACGAGCTGGGCATCGGGCAGATCCTGGGCGCGCCGCTCCGCTCCGACGATTTCGAGTGGGAGAGCGGAGCTACCTACGATTGGATGCTCACCTACGTTCCGGGCTCCTTCGGCGGCGCCGTCGAGTTCACCTTCGACGGCGTGTCCAACCGGATGGGGACGGCGATCCCCTTCAACAGCTTCTTCATTCGCGCGTCCGCCGAGCTGGCGGACACGAGCGTCGAGGTGACCCAGCTCAGCATCGGGGGACCGCCGGGCGGCGGCGGCGGGAGCGAGGTGATCTTCGAGACCGCGAACTCGACGGAGGCGGCCGGGGCCTCGGCCGACGGCAACGACGGCACGCTGGACATCCTCAAGATCAGCAACGTCGACCTGGCGTCCGGATTCACGCTGAAGGGGAAGGCCCGCTTCGTCTACGAGAACGCCTATCCGCATCCCCAGGGGGCCGAGGCCTCCTTCCAGATCTTCGTCGCGGTGAGCGACCCCAACGACTCGGATGGGGACGGCATCCCCGATTCCGGCTTCCCCGCCCCTTGCATGGGCGGCGAGACCGAGGGCTGCAACGACAACTGCCCGGGGAAGGGGAACAGCTCGCAGGCCAACAGCGATGAAGACGAGCTGGGGGACGCCTGCGACAACTGCCCCTTCGCCTTCAATCCGCCCGGTCAGGACGGCGCGCAGCCCAACGAGGACGGCGACATATTCGGCGACGCCTGCGACAACTGCCCACTCACTCCAATAAAGTGCAAGCCCGTCGGCGGAGGCACGTGCAAGATCGACGACGACACCAATTCCGACACCGACAGCTGGGGCGACCGCTGCGACAACTGTAAGAAAGTCGCCAACGAAGACCAGTTGGACAGCGACAACAACGGGAAGGGTGATCTCTGCGACGACAACACACTCTTCTGGGACAACCTCTTCGTGGTCGAGTCCGTGGGGGCGCAAGAGAGCGGCGAGTCTCCGGCGGCCGCGACCGCCCAGACGCGTACGACCGTCGAGCTCTCCATGGACTGCTCCACGAACGTCGCCTTCGCGAACATCGGCATCAATCTCACCGGCACGGGGACGACCTTCGTCGACTTCTCCGGGTGCCTGGACGACACCGGCGGTGTGCCCAACCCCAACGAGAAGCTCTGCACCATCGCCAACTCGTCGGAGCTGGGAGTCACCATCTCGACGGCCTCTTCGGTCATCGGCCCGGGCGTCCAATCGATCTCGTATCCGTGGGTGGCGGAAAACCCGTCCGTGGGGACGAACCCGCCCGGCGTGCCCGCGCAAATGGTGATCCTGCAGCTGCATGGAGCTGGGGGGGGCCTCATCTGCTCGTCCTTGCAAAAGGACGTCAAGCTCGGGGTCCTCCGGCTGGACGACTTCATCGTGGGATCCAATCCGCTCTCCATCGCCGGCTTCACCACCTTCGACACGCCGTGGGACCCGTCGCCGGACCCGCCGCTGACCCAGCTGGTCGGGCCGGGAGGCACGGTCATCTCGGACGAGCAGGTGGTCTTCCAGGTGAATCCGCCGGACAACCCGCTGATCGCTCTCCAGCTGCGACGCGCCGAGACGGACGGGGACAGGCGCTACGAGCTCAGCATCATCGTCGATCAGAAGGTGTTGGACGATTTCGGCCCGCAGAAGGTCAGCAGGATCGCCTTCGGGCTCACCGCCAGCGAGCCGGTCGCAGCGGGCGAAATGGTCTTCGGCCAGTGCGACGACGAGACCCCCCTCCCCCCAGGCAGCACGCCGATCACCGGCCTGGAATCGCTGCTCGGGTGTTCAGTGTTGGACCCGGACGACCCGGACCTGGGCGGCAACGTGAAGACGCCAACGTTTCTGGGGATTGGCTCTGACGGGGCGCCGGTCGTCGCAACCTACACGGTGGGACCGGACGCAGTGATTCCGGCGGGCAGCAACCGCCTTCCGAACACGCTGTACGTCGCTTTGGATTCAGGATTTGAACTCACGGGTCAACCTGGTCTCAACGGCACCGGAACCAGCCAGGCGATCGGCGTGGTGGCGTTCAACCTGGTTGATGGTGACGGCATCCCCCGGGCGGTAGATCCGCCCCAGATCACCTTCCAGGGCACCGAAGATCTTCCGGGGTACGAAGCCGCTCCGGTCGTTCCTGCCAGTGCCGACCCGAATGCGATCACAGTGGACAACGTCACCCTGATCAACACCTCTTCCTCCAGCAGTGATTTCGACAAGGACGGCGAGCCCGACGATCTGGACAACTGCAGCCGGGTCAAGAATGCCGAACAGACGAATACCGGCGGTGTGGGCTTCGTCACCATCCCAGAGGGGATCGTCGACATTATCGGAGATGCGTGTCAGTGCGCTGACCCGGGCCGCGACGGGGTGGGGGACAACGGCGAGGCCGAGGACTCGGAGGGTTTCGATCTTCAGGACGACGTGTCCACGTGCCAGGAAGCGCTCGCCGGGAAGGAGCTTCCTGAGGGCCAGGACAGTGGTTTCTGCAAGGTCACCCCCAGCGGAGGGTCGTTCTCGATCATCGACATCCTCGTGCTCGAGGCCGACACCGCCGATCCGGGGAGCTCGGGCCTGGGCGACCCCAAGACAGGGAGCCTGCAGTCATGCGACGCGGCCGAAGGGAACCTGTAGACCCGGCAGCGGGAAGGACCGGCCGCCTGGCGCACTGCGCGTGCCGGGCGAGTGCGCTCCTGCTGCTGGCCGCCGCCCCTGCCGGAGCGCAGGAGGCTGCGCCGGTCTACTTCGACGGCAGCCTCGGGGACTTCGAAGGCTCGGCGCACAGCATCCCCGATCCGGACTCGACGGGCGTCGAGTACCAGATCGACTACTGCCCGAGCTGCGGAACCGATACCCACCCCTTCGGGTCCCAGGGGAAACTGGTGGACTCGAGCCTCTTCCACAGCCTGCGCGACATCGACGTTCCGGCGGACGACGCCGCGCGTTTCGCGGTCTCGCAGGCGGGCGTCGACGTGGACCACGTGTTTGCACGCATTACGAGCGGCCAGGAGACCCAATTCGACGGTGTCCTGCGCTCGGAGCTCGACGCCGACATCTATCTCCTGAACCCCTTTGGCCTGGTGTTCGGTTCGACCTCCCAGATCGACGTCAGCGGCACCTTCTACGTCAGCACGGCGGACGAGGTCCGCTTCGAGAACGGGCAGGTCCTGGAGACCCGGGCGGGCGGCGGGGTCCCCATGGAGAACCCCCTGCTGGAGGTGGGAGACCCCATCACCTTCGGGTTCCTGGTGGACGCCGAGGCGCCGGCGAGGATCGTCTTCGACTCGGATACCGGTCTGCTGTCCAGCAGGCCGGGCGCGTCGCTCACCGCTGTGGCCGGGAGTATCGAGATCGATGACGGCGCGGGGACCTCCGCGAAGATCGTCTCCAACGGGGGGCAGATCAAGCTCGCCGCAGCTCCGGCCGACAGCAGCGTTCCCGTCGATGTCGAGAGCGTCGATGTGGACGACCTCGCCTCGGACGCCGCGGTTGTCCACATGGCCCAGAACTCCGAAATCTCCGTAAGCGGCGCCGGTCCCTCGGGCCCGGCGCGGATCGTGATCCGCGCCGGGCGATTCGAGACGGTCCAGTCGAGCGTGGCCGCGTCGATTGCCGTGCTCAAGGTCGAGAACACCGGGGCCGGCACCACGGATCCGGCGGCCATCGACATCGAGGTCGCCGGAACGATCTCCCTGGACGCGGGGAAGATCGAGTCGGTGAACAATGGCACCCCGGGCGGCAACATCCGGCTGGTGGGAGAGACGATCGATCTCTTCGAAGCGGCGAATGTCCATGCACGGATAGCGCTCCTCTTCGACGACGCCCCCGGGTCGGACATCCACGTCGAGGCAACGACAGTGCAGGTCCGGGAAGGGTCCATGATCCAGACGTCGGACAATAGGGAGGGCTTGAGCTGGGGGAAGGTCGGGGACATCTCAGTGCTCGCAGATCGGGTGAAGGTCTCGGGTCCGGGATCCGCGATCTCGACCGCGAGCCACGGAACTGGGAACGGGGCCACGATCCTCGTCGACGCCACCGACGTCGTGCTGGAGGGTCGGGCCCGGATTCAGGCGGATCGGCTTCCGAGCGTATTCGCCTCCAACGTCCCCGACGCGGCGGGTGGCATCGAGGTTCTCGCTGAGAACCTGAGCGTCCTCGACCGCGGCGCAATCGTGTCGACCACCTCGACGGATATCGACGGTGCCTCCATCCAGATCGGATCCGCGGAGAACCGGGTCGAGAATCTCAGCATCACCGACGGCGCCATCGGGAGCGTCACCACGGCAAAGGGCGCGGGGGGGGACGTGACCGTGCACGCCCGATCCGTCGCCCTGAACCGCACCCTCGACACCGCCGACAGCAATCCGCAGATCAGCGCGTTGACTACCCGGAAGTTCACTCGCGCGGAGGAACCGGACGAAGACGGAGTCTGGCCGGGCGTCTGGTCGGGCGGAGAGGGCCCGGGCGGGAACCTGACGATCCGTGCGGAGTCCGTCCAGCTCGATAACGGTAGCCAGCTCCGCGCCACCACCCGAGGCGGCGTAAACGCGCCGGGCGGAATCCTCACAGTCGTCGTGGACGGCATTCTCTCCGCAGACGGAACCTTTGCTCCGCCTCTCGCTCCGGACGGTACGCCGCCCGCTGCGACTCCGTCGGGCATCTTCGCCAAGTCGGAGCTCATTCCACCCGACCCGGATACCCGGCCCCCGGCCCCCCCGACGACGGGAGCCGGCGGCAAGGTCGACATCACGGCCGGGAGCGTGATCCTCACGGCGGGCGCCGAGATCTCGGCGGCCGCGGACAGCGAGGGGGACGCAGGCAGTCTCGATCTCGTCGCCGATACCGTCCTGGTGGAGGGAGATCCCGAGACCAACGCGACCTCCGCGATCTCGGTGCGGACCATCGACGGAGCGGGAGGCAGCCTCAGCATCACCGCCGATCTCCTCCAGGCACACAACAACGGCATCGTCACGGCCAGCACGAGTGGAACCGGGGCCTCGGGCAACCTCAGCGTGGCCGCTCGAGAGATCGACATCGCCGGGGAAGGCTCCGGCGTGTTCGCCCAGAGCAACTTCGAGAACATCGGCGCCGGCCGGGCCGGCGACATCTCCCTGGCGCCCCGCGACGGCGAGCAGCTGACGCTCCGCGTACGCGACGGCGCCGCGCTCTCGGTGGAATCGGTCCAGAACGCCGCCGGGGTCATCGAGATCACGGATGCAGCGCTGATCGAGGTGAGCAAGGGCGGGAGAATCAACGCGACGGTGCGCAACGTCGTCCTGGAGCAGGGCGAGCAACCCGATGATCTCGCCAGTGACATCCGCATCATCGACGCCGATATCGTGCGCATGAACCAGGGGACCCTGGCCGCCGAGACGGCGGGCGACGGCGTCGGCGGCACCATCACGGTCGACGCGACGAGCGTCGAGCTGATCGATTCGACGATGACCGCCCAGGCCCGCGCGAGCGGAGCCGGTGGCTCCATCGACATCACTGCCAGCGACCTCCAGATGACGGGCGGAACCATGACCGCCGAGACCAGCGGCACCGGGCAGGGTGGCTCCATCGGCGTGATCGCGGAGATCGCCGAATTCTCGGAGGCGGTGATCACGGCCCGCAGCACGGGAACGGCGCTGGACAGCGGCAATGCGGGCAACATCTCCGTGGAAACCGGGAAGTTGCTGCGTCTGGCCCGGAGCGAGATCAGCGCGGAGACCCACGGTGGGGGGGCGGGTGGCACCATCACCGTCCAGAGCGCGGGTGACGTCTTCCTCTCGGATTTCTCGAGCATCACTACGAAGAGCACGGCAAAAAGCGACGGGGGCGACGCGGGAAACATCATCATCGCGGCCGGGGAGACCTTCGAGGCCGAGCACAGCTCCATCACCACCACCGCGGAGGACGCGGGCGGCGGTCGGATCTCCATCCAGGGGGGCAAGCTCGTCCACCTCTTCGAGTCCCTGGTGGAGACGACGGTGAAGGGTGAAACGGGCATCGCCGGGGCGAACGCCGGAGACATCGATATGCCGCTGCGCGGAGACGAAGGGAGCTCGGAAGAGGAGGGCCTGTCGGTCGCCGGCGCCGAGGGCGCGCCGCAGAATCTGCCTGAGCCGGCGATTCCCGAGTCCATCGTGATCAACCGCAGCACGATCCGCGCCAACGCCGTGGCCGACGATGCGGGCAACATCACCATTACCGGTCACAACGTCCTGATCTCGTCGGACAGCCTCATCCAGGCGACTTCGGAGGAAGGGGTCAACGGCGTGATCCGAGTTACCTCCCCGGACGGAACCCTCGTCAGCCAGGTCACGCCACTCTCGGGCAACTTCATCGATCCTTCGGATCGCTTGCTTCCGCCCTGCGCGGCGCGCACGACGCGCAGCGGAAGCTTCGTGGTACAGAGACACCCAACGATGGCGCCCCCGCCCGATTCACCGCTCTCGCCCTCCCTCCTGGGGGGCGAAAATCCCGCTGCCGCCGATTTCGGACCGTGCGCAATTCTCGAGGAGAGTTCATGATGTTCGCAGCTCGAGCGATCACTTCCCTTTCGATCCACAAGCTCCCGACCCTTGCGAGCGGTATTTGCGTGATGGCAATCGCGGCGCTGGCCGTGGCCTTGCCCGCCGAAGCGCAGGAGGGGCCGCAGCCGACGACGGCGACGGTGTTGGTCTACCACTCGACGGATTCGGAGGGTGATGCGCCCAACCCGGCGAATCCCCCCGGATGCGAGGCCATCGCCGGCAGCAACCCGGTCGTGATCGACTTCGAAGGGTTCAGCGACGGACAGAACCTCAACGGCGTCGACCTGGGTGGCGTCACCGCCACCGCCGCGAGCGGGACCGTCGAGGTCTACAAGGGCAATCGTGCCGGTGCGAGCTTCCAGTCACCCGACACGTCGGTCTCGAGCCAGTCCGGCAGCATCGGAGACCCGATCACATTCACCTTCGATTCCTTGCAGGACGGTGTGACCCTGGCCGCCGGGGATGCCGGCGAGGACATCGATCGATGGAAGCTCGAGGCCTTCGACTCCGTCGGAGGTCTAATCGACAGCGTGGAGGAGAACGATTCCAGCTGGACTGGCAACCCTTACCGAACCCTCGAGGTGAGCGGGTCCGGCATCAAGACCGTGGTGGCGAGCTTCACGGGTGCGGCAGCCGGCATCGCCTACGACGACCTCACCTTCGACGGCGGCGGCGGCCTGGACTGCGCCATCACCGGCAGCCAGGACGACGTGATCGAGCTCTGGGTGGACGGCGGCTCGGACAACGGCGATGGAAACCACTGCCAGATGAGCCCCGGGGGCAACACCGGGGACTATGTTTGCGGCGCCGACATCTTGTTGGAGATCACCGACGGCTCGGGTCGGTTTACGGAGATCCGGCCCTTCGAGAGCACCCTCGTCCACAACCCAGAGTGCAGCGAGCCTGGCGAGGGGTACTGTGATCTTCCCTCCGAGCCCGCCACCACCCAGCTCCGCATGAACTTCCGGCGTGGCGAGGGCGAACGCCTGCTGGGGCCTCGGCACATCGCCAACCTGCGCCTGAACACGGTAGGCTCCACGGTGCAGAGCCCGATGGTCGTGAAGATGAGGAACTTCATCGCGGCCGGCGCAAGCCTGCAGGAGCGCATGCTGGTGACCCTGGGAAGCGGTGAGGGCGACGGGCAGATCGTCGCGCGAGGACCGGTGCCGGCCCCCGAGCCGGGGCAGTTCATGCTGCTGGCCAGCGGGCTGGCGGGGCTGGTGGGGCTCGATCGGCTCCGGAGAAGGCGCGAGGATCCATGAGCCAGGCCCAGGTGCCCTGGGCAGGGGCGGCACGCATCTACTCTCGGGCGTGCAGAAGCCTGGTCGTGCTGGCTGCGGCGCTCATCAACGTGGCGGCCGCGAGCGCGCAGTCTCCGGCCCCGGCCGAGATCTGTGAGACGCCGGCTGCGACGGCCGAGGAGATCTCGGAGGAGCAGAAGGCCGCGGCCGCACTAGCCCGGGGCAACACCCTCGAGGGGGAGGGTCAGTACCCGGCGGCCCTCTCTGCCTACGAAGAGAGTGGTCGGCTGGCGCGCGAAAGCGGAGACCGGCGGCTGGCCCTTCTCGCGGACGCCAATGCGGCTCGCGCCGCGCTGCAGGCGAATCGGAGCGACGGCGTCGCGAGCCAGCTGGAGCGGGTCGTCGCGGCCGCGGGCGAGCTTCCCGAGGCCGGAGCCCGGGCCCAGCTCCTGATCCATGCGGGGCGGAGCTACGCCCTGCTGGCGTCGCGCGAGGAGGGGGCGGGCAAGCGCAGCGCGCTGCGCCGGGCCGCAGAGGCTTTCGGGCGCGCCCGTGAAGAAGCGGAGAAGGCCGGCGACGAGCGCCTGCGCTCCTACGCGCTGGGGTATCTGGCCGAGCTCTACGAGCTGCGCGGGCGCCAGGAAGACGCGGCGGAGCTCACGCGGCGGGCCATCCTGGCGGCCCAGAGCGCGGACGCACCCGATGCCCTCTACCGCTGGCAGTGGCGGCTGGCCCGGCTCGAGATCGCCGCCGGTCGGGTCGATCGCGGGCTGGGTGCGTACCGCGATGCGGTGGCGACGCTCCGCGATGTCCGTGCCCAGACCGCCTTGGCGTCAGCCCAGGAGGGAGCCCTTCAGCGCCGCATCGAGTCCCTCTACCGGGAGTTCGTGGACCTTCTGCTCCAGCGCTCGGCGCGCAGCCAGGCACCCTCCGAGCAGCAGACCCTGCTGGTCGAAGCGCGCGACGCCTTGGAGGACCTGAAGGCGTCGGAGCTGCGGGACTACTTCCGCGACCCGTGTCTGGATGCCCAGCGCAAGGCCACGCCCGACACGATTCCCAACACCATCGTGCTCTATCCCGTCCTGCTGCAGAGCCGCGTCGTGATGATCGTGAGCCAGGGGGGGCGGCTGGAGCAGGTCGACCTGGGCGTGGACCGGGAGACCTTGACGGCGGAGATCCGGGACTTCCGGCGCCTGCTGGAGAAGCGCACCAGCCGACGCTACCGGCCCCTGGCCGAGAAGCTCTACGAACGGCTGATCCGACCCGTCGAGCCGACCTTCCGGGGTGCCGACGAATCCACCACCCTGGTCTTCGTTCCCGACGGTGCCCTGCGGACGATCCCCTTCGGAGTGCTGCGGGACGCGAAGAGCAAACAGTTCCTGATCGAGAAGCACCCCATCGCGGTGACGCCGAGCCTCACGCTCACCGATCCGCGGCCCATCGAGTCGGGAGGCGTCCGCGTTCTGGCCGCCGGCATCAGTGAGGCGGTCGGGGGCTATCCCGAGCTCGACTCGGTGGTGGTCGAGATCGAGGCGATCGAGAAGATGTACGGGGCCAAGGCCTTGATGAACGAGGAGTTCTCCGCAGACAAGCTCCAGAGCGAGCTCACGAACGTGCCCTTCGGCATCGTTCACATCGCATCCCACGGCGAGTTCGGGGGCGACCCCTCGGAGAACTTCCTGCTGGCCTACGACGGCCGCCTCTCCATGGAGCGGCTGGCCAACGCTGTCGCAGCCACTCGCTTCCGGGCGGATCAGCCCCTGGAGCTGCTCACCCTGTCGGCGTGCGAGTCCGCCGCCGGCAACGACCGGGCAGCCCTGGGCCTGGCCGGTGTCGCGATACGCTCCGGCGCCCGTAGCGCGCTCGCTACCCTGTGGTCGGTCAACGACGAGGCCACCACCGAGCTGATCCTCGAGTTCTACGGCCAGCTGAGCCAGGGCGGGCACTCGCGGGCCGAGGCCCTCCAGATCGCCCAGGTCAAGATGCTCAGCACCCGCCACTACCGGCATCCCGGCTACTGGGCCCCCTTCCTCCTCATCAATAGCTGGCTCTGAACAGCTGGCTCTGAACAGCTGGCTCTGAAGGGCGGCCCTGCCGCCACTCTTCTGCATAATCAAGTGTGCATGATTCTGTGTGCACGATTCGGGCTAGGGGAACCTCGCCTCGATCTTGAACTGGACGCCCTTGTCCTGGAGCGTGCCCGAGGTGATGACCTCGGTGAGGTTCTGACCCCAGTAGATCTGGGCGCTGAGGTAGCGCGCCATCGTCCAGCGCAGTCCGACGCCGACACTGGCCAGCGTCTTGGCCGGTCTTCGCTCCGAGCGTCGGTGATGGTCCCAGAGATGAGCCACGTCGAAGAAGGGGGCGAGCTGGATCACGCCCCAGCGCTGGGGGTGCCGCCATAGGGGGATCCGCGTCTCGATGGATGCGATGACGGCCTGGTCCTGCACGCGCTGGTTCTGGCGGTAGCCGCGCACGGTGGCGTAGCCGCCCGCCGCGATCTGCTCCATGGTCAGCAGCGGTGCGCTGCTGAACTGCAGGTCCGTGCGAAAGAGGGTCTCGATGCCCATCCGCCCGAATCGCCGCGCCCACTGGAGCTGGGCCAGCCAGGAGACGAACTGGCCGTCCGGCTTGCCTCCGGAGTTGATGGTGGCGCCCAGGGCGTCGATGCCCCAGCTCACCTGGGCGCGGGCCGCGAGGACCTGCGTCCGGTCCCGCCGTAGCCAGTCGAGCACGAAGCGCAGCACCATCGCGGTCGCCTCTCCGTCCTGGGCCCCCGAGCCGGGAAAGGAGAATCCATTGCCGAGCAGCTCGGTAGTGGTGTGCCGCCAGTCCGCAATGATCTCGACCTCCAGCAGCTCCTTGGGGGTGTGGAACACGGGCTGTCGCAGGCCGATGCGGTACGACTGGAAGCTGCTCTCGATGTCCAGCTCCTTCCCGGGGCTCCGCACGGCCTCCGCGCTGGAGTACCGGGCGTCCAGGGAGAATCGGGTATCCCGGGGCGTGAAGGGGATGTCGTAGTAGCCGCGATAGCGGCGCAGGCCCTCGGTGCCGTGGAAGAGGAAGCGCAGCATGTCCCCCCGGCCCGCCGGATTCGCGAAGAGACCTTCGAAGCGTCCGCCCAGCGCCCCGATGCCCGGCGGCTCGTAGTTGCTGAACTCCAGGTTCGTGCGCCAGCGGCTGGCCTCCTCGACATCCAGCTTCAGCACGGCGTCGCCGGGCTCCTCCCCCGGCACGAGGCGTGCGGTCACCCGCTCGATCTGGGGATCCTGCTGGAGGATCTGCAGCCGGGTCTCGAGATCGTGCACGTTCAGGGGCGCCTTGGCCCCGCGCGCGATGCGCTGCTTCAGGTAGCTGTCGCGAAACTGACTGTTGCCGCTGATGTCCAGCTGCTCCAGCGACCCCTCGATGATGCGCAGCCGGACGCTGCCGTCCTGGACGTCCTGGTCCGGAAGGAAGGCTCCCGAGTTGACGTAGCCCTGCTCTACGTAGAGCTTCGTGAGCGCGTTGCGCACGTCCACCAGGTCTTCGGAGCGGATGGTCTTGTTCGTCCACGGCGCAACGGCGGCCTGCAGCTCTGCCTGGGTGAAGACCGTGCTGCCCTCGATGTCGTAGCGCTCGACGAAGACTCCGAGCCCGGTCGTGAGCTGCTCCAGCGGCGCGGAGGGAGGTTCCACGGGAGGAAGCACCGGCTCCTGCTCTTCGGGGGTCTCGAAGGTGGGAAGCTGCGGGCGGTCGTCGGCGGGCCGCTCGATGGCCTGGGCCGCGGCGCGCTGCGCGGGCGCCAGCATGGCCGCGACGAGCAGGACTGAGCAGGCAGCAAGCCAGCCCCGGCGTATGCGGGCGACGAGCGGTGTGCTGGAGGATGAGTCGTCGGGAAGGCTCATGCAAGCGTGGCTGGACTCTCGTCGCGTCGTCGCAAAGCGGTTCGGCTCACCGAGATCGGGCTCTCATGCTACCACGTCCACCCTTTGGAAAAGCGCTTTTCTCCGGCTTTGCACTGCTAGCATGGCCTGCGAAGCGAGGGGAGGAAGCTCGGTGGAGTTCGACTGGTCCGAGTCCGACGTGGAGCACCGCCGCGAGGTGCGGGCCTTCCTCGACGCCGAGCTGCCCGGCGACTGGGAGGAGATCTCCAAGCACGGCCCGGGCAGCGACACCCAGTCGGCCTTCTCGAAGGGCTTCTGCGCGAAGCTGGCCGAGAAGGGCTGGCTCACCCAGCACTGGCCCAGGGAGTACGGCGGCTGCGGCGCGGAGCCCTGGCGGCACTCCATCATCGGCGAGGAGATGTGGGCGGCGGGCGAGCCGCGGGGCGCCCAGTACATGAATGTCAACTGGATCGGTCCCGCCATCATGGAGTTCGGCAGCGAGGAGCAGAAGGCCCAGCACCTGCCGCGCATCTCCGCGGGCCAGGTGCTCTGGTGCCAGGGCTTCTCGGAGCCCGAGGCCGGCTCGGACCTGGCGGCGCTGCGCACCGCGGCCCGGCGCGAGGGGGACGAGTACGTCGTCAACGGCACGAAGATCTGGACCTCCTATGTGCAGAACGCGGAGTTCGTGATTCTCCTCGTACGCACGGATCCCGATTCCCGGCGCGCGCGGGGCATCTCGGTGCTGCTCGTTCCCATGGATCTGCCGGGGATCGAGGTACGCGAGATCCCCTCGGTGGTGGGAGAGCGCTACTTCCACGAAGTCTTCTTCAGCGACCTTCGGGTTCCCGTCTCGGCGCTGCTGGGGCCGGAGAACGAGGGATGGGCGGTGGTGAGCTACGCCCTCCAGTTCGAACGGGTGGGCGCGGCCCGCTACGCCCGCGCGGCCCTCACCCTGGATCGACTGGCCGAGCTGGCCCGGGAGCGCGGGCGACTCACGGACCCCATCGTCATCGAGAAGCTCGGCGAGGCCCGGGCCCTGTGCGAGGCGGCGCGGGTTCTCACGTATCGCGTGATCGATCTGCGCGCCAAGGGCTCGCCGCCGACCGCCGACACCCAGATCGCCCGGGTGGCGGGGACCCGGGTCGACACCGCGGTGGGCGGCCTGGCGCTGGAGATCCTGGGCCCCGAGGCCCTCGAGTACGGCTCCTTCGCGGACGCGAACTTCCGTCTCGCCATGACGGCGGGGGTCGCGGTCGGCGCCACGGAGGTACAGCTCGATCTCATCGCGAGCCGCTTCCTGGATCTTCCGCGGGAGAAGTAGCGTCGTTCGCAGGCAGCGGCAGGCAGCTGGAGGCAAGAGGCAGGAAGAGGGAGGCAGGTGGACTTCGAGCTGAACGACGATCAACGCGCCATCCTCGAAGCGGTGAAGGGGCTGCTGGCACGCCATGCGGGTGCCGCACGGGCGGTCGAGCTCCAGGCCAAGGGGGGCTACGACTTCGACCTCGACCAGGCGCTCGGCGACGCGGGCTTCGCCGACGTGGCGCGGGGCGAGGTCACGGGAGGCCTCGAAGCGGCCCTGATCGTCGAGGCCGTCGCGAAGGCGGCCGGCGTGAGCGCCATCGGTGCGGCGGCTCTGGTGGCCCCGATCCTCACGGACGAGTCGCTGCCGACACCCATTGCCCTGGTGCATGCCGGGGGGGCCGGCCCGATCCGCTTCGCCGCCCACGCGCGCACACTGCTCGTGCTGGGTGACGAGGAGGCCCGGGTCGTCGAGTTCGAGGCGGGCGAGGCGACTCCGGTCGCGTCGAACTTCGGCTATCCCATGGGGTGCGCGCCGCCGGGACTGGAGCGCCGCGGCCGGGGCCTCGGCGCGGGGAGCGCCGAGCGCATGCGCAGCGGGTGGCGGCTCTGCCTGGCGGTGGAGGCTCTGGGACGCATGGAGGCCGCACTGGAGTACACGGTCGCTTACCTGAAGCAGCGGCGACAGTTCGGCCGCGCCATCGCGTCCTTCCAGGCTGTACAGCATCGTCTGGCCGAGTGCGCGATTGCGCTCGAGGGGAGCCGCTGGCTCTGCTACGAGACGGCCTACAAGGGCGTGAGCGAGGAGGCCGCCGCCACGAGCGCGAGCTACACCATGGCGGCCGCGGCGCAGCTCTTCGCCGAGACCCATCAGCTCTCGGGAGCCATCGGCTTCACCCGGGAGCACGACCTCCACGTGTGGACCATGGGGCTGCAGGCCTTGCGCCTCGAGCTCGACGGCGTGTCGGGCCACCGGCGGGCCCTGGTCGAAGCGCGCTGGGGGGCCGGGTGAGCCTCGACCTCGAATTCGACGACGCGCAGCTCGCCATCGCCGAGGCCCTGGGACAGTTCTGCGCGGAGCGCTGTAGCGAAGAGGCGGTGAAGTCGGGCAGCGGGGCTTTTCCGCGCGAGCTCTGGGGCGAGCTCGCCGAGCTGGGCGTGCTCGCCATCGCGACGCCCGAGGGCGAGGGCGGCGCACTGGAGCTGACCGCCGCCATGGAGGCCTTGGGGAGAGGCGTGTTTCCCGGCCCCCTGGTGGCGAGCTTCCTCGCAAGCCAGGTGTTGCCCGCGGCCGAGCGCAGCGCGGTCGCCGATGGAGGCAGGGTCGTCGCGGTGGGGGAGGGCGCGCTCGTGCCCTGGGCACCGTGTGCGGATCTCTTCTTGCTCGTCGAGGGGGAACGAATCTGGCGGGCCCGGGTCGCAGGGGAGATCGAAGAGGTCGGCACCCTGGGCGGTGAGCCGTGGGGGCGTTGCAGGCTCGTGCCGGAGGAGGAGCTTGCCGGCGCTCCCCGCGCGCTTGCGCTGGCCGACGTGGCCCGGGCGGCCTACCTGGCCGCCGCGGGCCATGCTCTGGTAGCCGCCGCGAGCGATCACGCCGGGGCGCGGCGGCAGTTCGGGCGCGCCATCGGGGAGTTCCAGGCGGTCGCCCATCCACTGGCCGATTGCCACATCCGCCTGGCTGCGGCGACGACCCTCGCTCGTAACGCGGCCTGCCGCTTCGACGACAACAGCGACGACAACAACAACAGCGACGACAACAACAACAGCGACAACAACAACGAAGACGCGCGCCCCATGGCGGCCGCCGCGCGGCTGTCTGCCGGCAGTGCAGCACTCGAGGCCGCCTACGTGTGCCACCAGGTGTTCGGGGCCGTGGGGATCACTCTCGAAGGCCCCGCCTTTCACATCTCGCGCCGCATCCGTCAGCTCGTATCCCAGCCGCCCGGCGAGGGCCCCGGCCGGGAGAGGCTGCTCGGATACTTCGGCGTGAGCGAGCCAGGAGTCGTCGCATGAGCGAGCGTCGGGCAATCGATCTGACCCAACCCCTGGAAGGCGTCGAGTACGAGCGCGTGGATCACATCGCCTTCATCACCCTCGATCGGCCGCAGCGGGGCAACTCGCTGACGCCCGCCATGCAGCCCCTTCTCCGGGCCATCTGGAGCGAGGTGCGGGACGACCCGTGGATCCGCGTTGCGGTGGTGCTGGCCCGGGGCGAGAAGCATTTCTGTACCGGCTTCGACATCGCCGAGGCGGGGAGCAAGAAGGCTGAGGCGGGGGGAAAGAAAGGCGAGGCTGAAGGGGAGGAGGCCGAGGAGGTCTTCAACAATCGCCCCCTCAGTGACGCCGTCCACTGGTCTCCCCACCAGAACCGCGTCTGGAAGCCGGTCATCTGTGCGGTGAACGGCCTCTGTGTCGGGGGCGGGCTGCATTTCGTCGTGGACTCGGACATCGTGATCGCCTCGCAGAACGCCGCCTTCGTCGACACCCACGTCAACGTGGGAATGGTGGGCGCCCTCGAGAACGTCGGCCTCGCCAAGCGCTTGCCCCTGGGCGCCGCCCTGCGCATGACCTTGATGGGTCGCCACTACCGCATGCCTGCACGCCGCGCCTACGAGCTCGGCCTGGTGGACGAGCTCGTCGAGAATCCCGCCGCACTGCGTCCGGCCGCAGAGGAGATGGCGCAGCTCATGCTGCAGAACTCGCCCCAGGCCATGGCGCTCTCCAAGCAGGCCGTCTGGGGATCCCTCGAGCGCGGCTACGGCGAGGCCCTCGAGCACGCCTGGTCGCTGCTGCGCCTGCACTGGGGCCACCCGGACTTCGAGGAGGGGCCGCGCGCCTTCGCGGAGAAGCGCGAGCCGCGCTGGAACCCGGACCCCAATGCCCGCTCGGGGAAGCGCTCGTGAGGGTGCGCTTCTCCGACGCAGAGGAGGCCTTCCGCTGCGAGGTGCGGGAGTTCCTCGAGGACTACCGCGAGCTCGACGGCTTCTTCTGCCAGGGTCAGCGCTGGAAGCAGGTGAGGGAGCTCTTCTGTGCCATGGGGGAGCGGGGCTGGCTCGCCCTGGCGTGGCCCGAGGAGTACGGTGGACTGTCCAGAGGGCCCGCATACGAGTACATCCTGTGGGACGAGGTCGCCTACGCGCGCGCGGCTCGCAACCCCCTCAGCGCCGGGATCGTGGCGCGCTCCATCATCCGCTACGGCAGTGAGGAGCAGAAGGCGAAGTGGTTGCCCCCCATCGCAAAGGGGGAGCTGCACTTCTCCCTGGCCTATTCGGAGCCCGAGGCGGGCTCGGACCTGGGCAGCGTGCGCGTGCGCGCCGAGCGCGTGGGCGACAACTACGCGGGCGACAACTCCGCGGGCGACAACTACGTGGGCGACAACTACGTGGTCTCGGGTCAGAAGTGCTGGCAGTCCTACGCTCAGGACATGGACTATCTATGGCTCCTGGTGCGCACCGGAAGCCAGGAGAGCCGCGGGCGCGGAACCACCCTGCTCATCGCCGACATCCACGCGCCCGGGGTCACGGTCTCGCCGCTCCCGACCCTCGACGGCGATCAGCTCAACGAGGTGCACCTGGATGCGGTGAAGGTACCCGTGGAGAACCGGGTCGGACCCGAGGACGGAGCCTGGACGATCATGGGCGAGGCGCTGGCGGACGAGCGCCACATCCAGTTCCCGCCCGGTCGCGTGCGCCGCGACCTCGAAGAGATGATTCGCTGGGTGGGCGAGGCCGGGCTCACGGGCGATCCCCTGGTGCGTCGGCGCCTCAGCGAGCTCGCGGTAAGGGTGCTCGAGGTGGAGATGTACGGTCTGCGGGTCCTCGATGCCATGCAGCGAGGCGCCCCCGCCATGGTGGAGGCGGCGGCCAACAAAGTCATCCACACGGTGGTGTGTCAGGAGATCGCGCGGGCCGTGCTCGACTTCGGCGGTCCCGAAGCGCTGGTGGACGGGGGCCGGCCCGATCTGCTCTGGCGTCAGAGCATGTGGGAGACCATCGGCGGCGGCACCTCGGAAATCATGCGCGGCGTCGTGGCCAGGCAGGGCCTCGGGCTCGGGGGGCGCAGCTGAGCGCCGCTCGTCCACGCCCCTCCGCGCTGGCTCGGAAGGGGCCCGGAGCCGTCCCCGGGAGGGGACTTGACGAATCTGACGCATCGTCAAATACTCCGGTAGAGCATCCAGCCAGGAGATCAGCCCCATGAGCGCAGCCCCCGACGGCAGCGAGATCGAGTTCGACGCCAGCTATGTGGATCCCTGGGTCGGCGTCCCCCTTGGTGGCGGCCAGCTCAAGGACCCGGTCGCGGCAAACGACATCCGCCGCTGGTCCCAGGGCATGCAGAACCCGAACCCGCTCTACTACGACGACGCCTTCGCGGCCGAGAGTCGCTTCGGCCGGCTGATCGCGCCCCAGTCCTTTGCGGTGTGCACCGACGACAGCCACGGCGCCGCGCCCGCCATCCAGGGCACCATCCCCGGCACCCACATGCTCTTCGGGGGCGACGAGTGGTGGTTCTTCGGCCCTCGCATGGAGCCGGGCGATTGCATTACCCGGGACCGCATGCTCTTCGACTACAAGGTCACCCAGACCAAGTTCGCGGGGCCCACCATGTTCTCCCGCGGCGACACCACCTACGTGAACCAGCGCGGCGAGATCGTCTGCAAGCAGCGCTCGACCTCCATCCGCTACCTCGCCGAGGAGGCGCGCAAGCGAGAGCAGTTCACCGAGGACCAGGATCCGGTCTGGACCGAGCAGCAGCTCGAAAAGATCGAGCAGCAGCGCTGGGAGTACTTCCGCTCCTATCTGGACCTGGGGCACGACCGGCGCCTCTTCGTGAACGTGGGCGAAAAGCTGCCGACCCGCCCCATCGGCCCCCACAGCATCGCGAGCTTCACCACCGAGTGGCGCGCCTTTCTGATGAGCGTATGGTCGGCCTTTCGCGACGACGGCGGTCCCAACTCCCTCATGCAGGCGGGCTGGCTGCCCGAGATGTCCCGGGACCTCGAAGGCGCCAAGGTGGACCCCAGCCTGGGCGACGGCCTCTACCACGGGCCCTCTCGCGGCCACGTGCAGCAGGAGTACGCCCAGCTGATCGGGCTGCCCCGGGGCTACGGCTACGGGGCCTCCATGGGGGCGTGGATTCTCGACTACATCACCAACTGGTGCGGCGAGTGGGGCGAGGTGCTCCACAGCAACATGTCCTACCGCTCGCCCGCCATGACGGGTGACCTCACCCTGCTCGACGGCGAGGTGATCGAGATGCACCACGACCATCCTTCCGGACAGCCGGTTGCCTCGGTGAAGGTGGTCATGACGAACCAGAACGAAGACGTGCTGGCCTCGGGCGTCGCGAAGGTGAAGCTGCCTACCGAGAATCTCCCGGCACAGCCTTGAGCCATCCAGGTCAACAGCCTTGAGACAGCCGTGAGCCATCCAGGTAGAGAGCCGTGAGCCATCCAGGTAAACAGCCGTGAGCCAGCCAGGTAGACAGCCGTGAGCCAGCCAGGTAGACAGCCGTGAGTGATCCCCTCGGACTTCGCCTGCAGCCCGATTCGCGGCGCCTCACCCTGCCGCGCTTTCTGGCGGACGTGGCCCGGCTCCACGGCGAGCGTACGGCGATCAGCGGGGAAAGCTCCCAGCTGAGCTTCACGCAGCTCGAAGCGCGCGCCCGTGCCCTCGCGCGGGGCCTCGTGGGTGCGGGGGTGGGCAAGGGAAGCCGGGTTGCGCTGCTCATGGCCAACGGGCCCGAGTGGGCCGTCGCGGCCTTCGGGGTCTCTCTGACGGGTGCCGTCCTCGTTCCGATCAACACCTTCGCGACGCCAGGCGAGCTCGACTACATGCTGCGCCACAGCGACGCTTCGCTGCTGCTCATGCAGAAGCAGCTGGGCAAGCATGCCTTTCTGGACGATCTGGCCTCGGCTCATCCCGAGCTGGCTCGAGGCAACCCGGGCCGGCTTCGCTGCCCCGCACTGCCCCAGCTGCGGAGGGTGGTGGCCTGGAGCCTCGCAAAGGACGGGCGACCCCCGGGCATCGACGACCTGGAGGGACTTCTCGCCCTGGGCGACGACGTCTCGGACGAGCTCCTCGATGCCGTGGGTGAGGAGATCACGCCGGCCGACGACGCGGTCATCATCTACACCTCCGGAACCACCGCCCATCCCAAGGGCATCCTGCACCTGCAGCGTGCGCCCGTCATCCAGAGCTGGCGCTTCGCGGAGGACATGGCGCTCAGCGCCGATGATGTCGTCTTTACTGCGCAGCCCTTCTTCTGGACGGCGGGGATGGCGATGTCCCTGGGCGCCTCTCTCGCGGCCGGCGCGCGTCTGCATACCCTGGAGATCTTCGACCCCGAGCGGGCCCTCGATCGCATGGAGGGGGAGAAGGTCACCACCCTGCACGCCTGGCCCCACCAGGAGAAGGCCCTGGCCGAGCATCCCAGCGCGGCCGGTCGAGACCTGAGCAGGCTGCGCAAGGTGGAGTTCGCCTCGCCCATGGCGGCTCTGGCGGGCATCGAGGAAGACGTCTGGGGGACCTACGGATCCTACGGGATGAGCGAGACCTTCACCCTGGCCTCGTCCCTCCCGTCCTGGACGCCCGCGGAGCTGCGTGCCCAGACCAGCGGCAAGCCCCTACCCGGCATGCAGCTGCGCATCGTGGACGTCGAGAGCGGGCAGCCCGTGGCGCCGGGCGAATCGGGTGAACTCGCCGTCAAGGGTGTCACCTTCATGCGGGGCTACTACAAGCTGGAGCCCGAGCACTTTCTCGACGCGGAGGGCTTCTTCCGCACCCAGGACGGCGGCTTCATGGATTCCGCTGGCTACCTCCACTGGAAGGGTCGCCTGTCGAATCTGATCAAGACGGGAGGCGCGAACGTCTCGCCCCTCGAGATCGAGAACGCACTCGCCTCGCGTGCGGACATCAAGACCGCGCTCGCGGTCGGGGTCCCCCACCCGGTGCTGGGCGAGGTGATCGTCCTGTGCGTCGTGCCCGCGGCCGACACCGAGCTCGACGCCCAGGAGCTCCGCGGCTTCCTGCGCGGCCAGCTGGCCGTCTACAAGGTGCCGCGCAGGGTGCTCTTCTTCTCGGCCGGCGATCTCCAGTACACCGGAACCCAGAAGGTGCAGGTGGGCCCTCTGCGCGACGCTGCCCTGGCGCGCCTCGAGGCCGAGGGCGCGGAGATCGAAGGTCACCGCTACGCCGTCACTTGAGCGGTGCCCGCACCGCCGCCCTGTACGGCGACGCTCACGCACCTACCGTCATGCACCGTCTGTCATGCGCCGACGGTCATGCACCGACCGTCATAGTCCCGCCATCGACGATGAGAGTCTGTCCGGTCACGTAGGCTGCGGCCGGGCTCACCAGGAACACGGCGGCGCCCTTGATGTCGTCGGCGCGACCCGAGCGGCCGAGGGGGCGCTGGGCGTCGTAGGCCGCGAGCTTCTCCTCGTCGTGGCTGATGGGGTCCATCATGTCGGTCATGAAGGGCCCCGGCGCGATGGCGTTGACGCGGATGCCGAAGGGCGCCAGCTTCACCGCCATGTCGATGGTGAGGGAGGTCACCGCTCCCTTGCTCGCGTTGTAGGCCACCACGGGCTGCTCGGCATCGGGCGCGCCGCGAAAGGCCGAGATGGAGCTGATGTGGAGGATCGCGCCTCCGCCGATCTCCTTCATCTGCCTGGCGACCAGACGGGAGAGGTGGAAGAGCCCGCGCACGTTGAGGTCGAAGACCTTGTCCCAGGCTTCGAGGGTGTAGTCGAGGATGGGCGCCGCCCACACCCGGGCAGCGTTGTTCACCAGGATGTCCAGCTTTGCACCGCCGGCGAAGGCGGTTTCCACCAGATCATCCACGGAGCTCGGCTCGGCGATGTCGGCCTCGTGGGCGCTGGCCTTGCCGCCCGCCTCGCAGATCTCCCGGGCCACGGCCTCGCAAGCCTCGAGCTTGC
The DNA here is from genome assembly GCA_019310385.1 of Deltaproteobacteria bacterium. Classification (GTDB taxonomy): domain Bacteria; phylum Myxococcota_A; class UBA9160; order UBA9160; family UBA4427; genus JAFDEK01. Next base: position 44,163 of record JAFDEK010000001.1, on the reverse strand, counting down.
GGGATGCAACCAGCACCTCGGCGCCGGCCTCAGCGAGGCCGATGGCGATGTGGCGGCCGAGGCCGCGTCCACCGCCGGTGACCAGGGCCCGCTTGCCCGTGAGATCGAAGAGCTCCGGAGTCCGCATGGAAGGACGCCTCCCCGGCCGAGATTACCACGCCGCCGGACGCGAACGCCGCGCCGCGTGAAGAAAGCTGACGAAGTGTTAACTTCGCCCATTGTGCTTGCGATAGTGCTTGCGATAGTGCTTGCGGATGGTGCTTGCGATGGCGCTTGCGAGCGGCCCGCTCGAGGGAGGCGAGACCCGTCATGGATGCGCTCTCGCGGCTTCGTGTCCTGGACCTCAGCGACGAGCGGGGCTTCCTGGCCGGTAAGATCCTGGGCGATCTCGGCGCGGACGTAATCAAGGTCGAGCCGCCGGACGGCGACCCGAGCCGTGGGCGCGGTCCCTTCCTGCACGCCGAGCCGGGTCGCGAGCGCAGCCTGCCCTGGATGGCTCTCAACACCAGCAAACGCGGCATCACCCTCGAGCTCGAAAGCCGGGAGGGCCGGGAGATCTTCCGCAGGCTGAGCGCGGGCAGCGACGTGGTTCTCGAGAGCTTCGAGCCCGGGGCCCTGGAGCGTTGCGGCCTCGGTTTCGAGAGCCTGCGGGAAGAGAACGCCGGCCTGGTGATGTGCGCCATGACGCCCTTCGGCCAGGACGGACCCTATGCCGCCTACGAGGGGCACGATCTCGTGATCGTCGCCATGGGGGGCAACCAGGCCATGACCGGCGATGCAGCGCGGCCTCCCCTGCGCTGCAGCATGCCGACCTCCACCTACCACGCTGCTCCCGAGGCCGTGCTCGGCATCTTGATGGCCCTGTACGCCCGGGAGGAGACGGGGCGCGGCGACTACGTGGACGTCTCCATGCACGAGTGCCAGCTCGCCACGCTGATCTCGGGGCCCGGCCAGCACGCCCTCAGCGGAAGGCTGGGCAAGCGCGCTGGCGCCTACATGGGGCGAACCAGGGAGATCTGGCCTACGAAGGACGGCTACGTCTCCTTCGGGCTGCGGGGGGGGCCGAGCCGCATCCCCAACCTGGTCGCGACCGTGGAGTACATGGCGGAGTGCGGCGCTGCGCCGGACTGGCTGCGCGACTACGACTGGCAGCAGTACAGCCACATCACGGCCAGCGACGAGGAGCTCGCGCGCCTCGAGGAGGCCTTCGGCGGCTTCTTCCGCTTTCGCAGCATGCGTGAGCTCTACGACGAAGCCCTCGCGCGGCGCATCCTGCTGGCGCCCTGCAACGACGCGCGGGAGATCCTCGAGCAGCCGCAGCTGCGCGAGCGCGAGCTCTTCGTAACCCTCGAATACCCCGAGCTCGGCGCCTCCATCGAGCATCCCGACTTCTTCGCCCGCGCGGGCCTGGGCCGCATCGGGATCCGCTGGCCCGCTCCGCGGGTGGGTGAGCACAACGGGGAGATCTTCGGCGAGCTCGGCCTCGACGCCCGGGAGCTCGAGCGTCTGGCTCGTGAGGGGGTTATCTAGAGTGGGCGGCTCGGGGGCGAAAGAGCAGGGCGGCATCTACCGCGGGCTCAAGATCCTCGAGCTCGGCGCGGGCGCAGCGGGGCCCGTGGCCACCCGCTACTTCGCCGAGCAGGGTGCCACGGTGCTGCGGATCGAGTCCGCGAAGCGGCCGGACTTCCTTCGCCTGCTCCACGTGACGGCGAGCAACCGCGACGAGCCCGGCATCCTCGACAAGGCGCCCATGTTCGCCCTGCTGAATCCCGAGAAGCTCAGCATCACCCTCGACATGAAGAAGCCCGAGGCGGTCGCCCTGGTGAAGCGCCTGGCGCGCTGGTGCGACGTGGTGTCGGAGAACTTTGCGCCGGGCGTCATGGAGCGCTGGGGCCTCGCTTACGAGAGCCTGCGAGCCGAGCGCGAGGACCTCATCATGGTGAGCGGCTGCCTCTTCGGGCAGACGGGGCCCCAGAAGTCCTACCCGGGCTTCGGGGGGCAGGGGGCCGCGATCGCGGGCTTCAATCATCTGACCGGAGACCCGCGGCGCGAGGCCCACGGACCCTACGCGACCATCACCGACTCCCTGGCGCCGCGTTACGTCGCCGTCGCCATCGCGGCCGCGTTGCTCGAGCGAAGACACAGCGGGCGCGGGCAGTACATCGACCTCTCCCAGATCGAGACCGGCGTCTACAGCCTTTCTCAGGCGGTGGTGCGCTACAGCGCCAACGGCGAGATCGAAACCCGCCGGGAGAACCGCGACGAGTTTGCAGCGCCCCACGGCGTCTATCCCTGCAGTGGCGATGACCGTTGGATCGCCATTGCGGTCCTGGACGAGTGTGCCTGGGACGCGCTGGTCGGGGTCATGGGAGAGCCCGACTGGACCGGCTCGCCCCGCTTCATGGATGCCGGGGCCCGCATTGCGAATCAAGGGGAGCTCGACGAAAAGCTTGCCGCCTGGAGCGCCGGCTTCGACGCCTACGAGCTGATGGAGCGCTTGCAGGCGGCGGGTGTCGAGGCGGGGGTGGTGCAGAACGACGCCGATCTCTTGCGCGACCCGCAGCTCGCACACCGGGAGCACTTCGTGAGGCTGGAGCACCCGAGCCTGGGCGAGCTGGCCTTCGAGCGCTCGGGCTTCCGCATCGCGGGCTCCGAAGGAACGTACACGAGGCCGGCGCCTCTCATGGGCGAACACAACCGCGAGATTCTCGGCGGGGTCCTCGGCCTCAGCAGCGCGGAGATCGACGCGTTGGTGGACGCAGAGGTCGTGGTGTGAGGGGCCGCGGCGAGCGGGGCGAGTGATCTTCGGCGGGGTCTCCCGCCCGCGACGAGGAGTGAGTGGGATGGATCTGCGTGATAGTCCCGAAGAGGCGAGCTTCCGCCAGGAGGCCCGCAGCTGGCTGGAGGCCAACCTGCCCGAGGGCTGGGGAAGGCCGGGCTTCGAGAAGCCCCGGACCCCCGCCGAGGAGGTCGCCTTTCTACGGCAGTGGCAGCGCGCGCTCTACGACGGCGGCTGGGCGGGACTCGACTGGCCCGCGGAGTACGGCGGCCGCGGCATCGGGATCGTCGAGAGCCTGATCTACAACGAAGAGTACACGCGAGCCCGCGGGCCCAATCAGATCAGCATGTCGGTGGGAACCAGCCTCGTGGGTCCGACCCTCATCGCAGAGGGGGCCGAGTGGCAGAAGGAGCGCTTCCTCCAGCCCATCCTGAAGGGCGAGGAGGTCTGGTGCCAGGGCTTCTCGGAGCCCAACGCCGGCTCCGACCTGGCGAGCCTGCGCACCCGGGGCGAGGTGGTGGGCGACGAGATCGTGGTCAACGGACAGAAGACCTGGACCAGCTTCGCCCAGCAAGCGGACTGGTGCATTCTGGTCGTACGCAGCGACCCCGAGGCCGCCCGGCACAAGGGCCTCAGCTTCCTGCTGGTCGACATGAAGAGTCCCGGCATCAGCATCCGGCCCCTCATCGAGATGACCGGGCACCAGTGGTTCAACGAGGTCTTCTTCGACGACGTGCGGGTGCCCGTCGAGAACGTGGTGGGTGAGATCGGCAAGGGCTGGGACATCGTGATGACGACCCTGGCGGTGGAGCGCGGCTCCTCCTCCCAGCACGCCCGCCTGGCCGCCGACGTGGAGCTGCTCATCGAAGCCGCGAAACGCAGCCCGCGCGGCGAGGGCAAGACGGCGGCCGACGATCCCCTGGTGCGCCAGAAGCTCGCCGCCTTCGCGAGCGAGGCCATGATCATGCGCATGTCGGTCTACCGGAACGCCCAGGTGCTGGAGGAGACCGGCGTCCCCGGGCCCGAAGGCTCCACCCTCAAGGTCTTCTGGAGCGAGCTCGACCAACGCGTCAAGAACGCGGCCCTCGACATCCTCGGCCCGAGCGCCATGGTGCCCGAGGGCGACCCCAGCGCGGTGGATGACGGCTACTGGGCCTACGAGATGCTCTGGTCCCGCGCCGCCACGATCTACGCCGGCACCTCCGAGGTGCAGCGGAACATCATCAGCACGCGGGTGCTGGGACTGCCGCGTTAGCGCCTCAACCGGCGCCGCGCCCGTCGATGATCTCCCGCGCGGCGAGCTCGCGGTTCGCGCTGGGGGATCCGAAGAGCAGCTCGTCCGCCTTGGCGCGCTTGTAGAAGAGGTGGGGGTCCTGCTCCCAGGTGAAGCCGAGGCCGCCGTGGATCTGGATGGCGTCTCCGGCGACTGCGGAGTAGGCCTCGGAGCAGTAGGCTTTGGCGAGACACGCCGAAGTGTGGGCGTCGGGCTCGCCGCCCGCGACCGACCAGGCGGCGTACCAGGTGGCCGAGCGCATGCCCTCCACCTTGACGAGCTGGTTCGCGCACTTGTGCTGGATGGCCTGGAAGCTCCCGATGGGGCGGCCGAACTGCTCGCGCTGCTTCGCATAGGCGACACTCATCTCCATGGCGCGTTGGGCGCCGCCGAGCATCTCGGCGCACAGGGCCACCTTGGCGAAGTCGAGGACCCGCTGGAGCCAGGGCCAGGCCCGGCCGGGCTCGCCGAGGAGCGCATCGGCGGGCAGGGCCGTGCCGCTGAAGCACACGCGTGAGACCTTGCGCGTCATGTCGTTGTACGCGACGGGCGCGATCTCGACGCCCGCGGCGCTGGTCTCGACCAGCAGGCAGCTCACTCCCGCTTCGCTGCGGACCGGCACCAGGAGGAGGTCGGCGCTCGCAGCGTCGGAGACGAAGGACTTGTCACCCTCGAGGCGGAAGCCGTCCGCCCCTGCGCCGTCGGCGAGTCGCAGGGCCTCCGGGCTCCAGCTCGGCTCCTCCTCGAGAAAGGCGAGGGCGATCCGGAGTCTGCCTTGCGCGACGGCGGGCAGGTAACGCGCCTGCTGCTCCGCGCTGCCCGCCAGCTCGATGGCGCGCGCGCCGAGCGCGAGAGTCGAGAGGAAGGGATCGGGCACGAGGGCCCGTCCCATCTCCTCGAGGACGATGGCGAGGTCGAGCAGGTCCAGGCCGGCCCCGCCATGCTCTTCCGGAAGGGTGAGGCCCAGCCAGCCGAGATCGGCGAGCTTCTTCCAGAAGTCGTCGCTGCTGCCGCGAGGCTCGTCCATGAGCTCCCGGACCCGGGCCGGCGGGCACTCCTTCTCGAGGAAGTCGCGTGCGCTCTCCCTCAGCAGAACCTGTTCTTCGCTGAACTGGACGTCCAAGTTTCACCCGCTTCGAGCTTCGTCGCCCGGAAGTTGATACATCGTCAGATTCGACGCAAGAGGCCCGTATCGGCGTCATGAGCCCGGTACCCGCTTACACGTAGCGGCCCCTGGGCTAAGGTCGCGGCCCATGAGTGCAAGAGGGCCGAAGAGAGCGAAGCGGGCGTCCCCGAGCGCGGTTGCACAGACGGGGAGGAAGCTCGGGCCCCGCGCCCTGGCGACCCGGCAGCGCCTGCTCGACGCCACGGCGCGCTTGCTGAAGGAGCGCAGCGTCCTCGATATTTCGGTGGTCGAGATCGCGCGCCAGGCCGAGACCTCGCCCGCCACCTTCTATCACTACTTCAAGGACGTGGACAGCGCGGTGCTGCTGCTCGCCGAGCAGGCCGCCGCGGAGATGCCCGCGCTGCTCGACATCATCGACGGCAGCTGGCGCGGGCGTCAGGGGCTGGAGCGTTCCCGCGCCCTGGTGTCGGCCTTCATCGAGCACTGGGACGAGCACCATGCCGTCCTGCTCATGCGCAACCTGGCAGCCGACAACGGCGACCCGCGCTTCCAGAAGGTGCGCCGGATGGCGCTGAAGCCCGTGCTCGACCGCCTGGCCGAAGTCATCGCCCAAGCGCGGGACGCCGGTCGGATCTCGCCTTCGATCCACCCCCACGTGGCCGCTGCCGCGCTGGCCGCGATGCTCGAGCGTCTCTCGGCTCACTACCGCGAACTCCAGACCTTCCGCGTCACGCGCGAGGAGCTGATCGAAAGCTGCGCGCGCATGGTCTACCAGACCATCGCGGGGCGCAGCGCAAGCTAGCGATGGGTTCCCTCACTCCTTTTGCTCCCCTTACTCCCCTCATTCCCCTTCGGCAGGAGGCGCGAAGGTGGGATTGCGTCCCTCGCGGACGTCGTCGAGGCGGGTGTTGCAGCAGCGCCGCCACCCATCCTCTTGCGACAGGATGTAGAAGCGACGGTCCCGGATTGCCTTCACCACCCGGTCGGCCATCACAGAGGGGTCCAGGCCGCCTCTTACCGTCTCGCTGAGCGCATTGGCGACGACCTCCTTGGCGGGGTTGGGCGCCGCGCTGGCCGGGTCGTTGTGGTACTGGTCGGGTCGGTTCCGCTCGGCGTCGTCGATACGCGTTGCGATGGCCTCCGGGCAGAGTACCGAAACTCCGACCTTCGTCTGGCTCAGGGTCAGCTCGTGGTAGAGCACCTCGCTCAGGGCGACGACCGCGTGCTTGCTCATGTTGTACGCCGCCACGAAGGGCATGGTCGTGACCCCCGCCATGGAGGCGGTGTTGACCACGTGGGCCTCGCAGTCCTGGGCGATGAGCCGGGGGACGAAGCTGCGGATGCCGTGGATGACACCAAAGGTGTTGACCCCGAGCACCCACTGATAGTCCTCGATGGGCGTCTCCCAGGAGTTTCCACCGCTGAAGACCCCTGCGTTGTTGCACACGACGTGGACCTGCTCGAAGGCCGCGAAGGCCTTGTCCGCCAGGGCGTCGACCTCCTCGGGACGGCTCACGTCGGTGGGGACGAGCAGGGTCTCGGTCCCCCGGGCCTCCAGGCTCTTCGCGACCTCTTCGAGGCCGCCCCGGTCCACGTCCGCGAGGACGAGCTTCATGCCCTCCTCGGCGAAGCGCTCGGCGAGGGCTCTGCCGATGCCGCTCGCGGCTCCGGTCACGACGGCGGTCTTTTCGCGCAGCTCCTGCATGCCTGGGACTCCCTTATCTGGGTCGATCGTCTGGGTCGAATGTCCGGCTCGAAGATGGATCGACGGGAGGATTATCTCATAGCTCGCAGCGTCTCGCGATCGCAGGGGGATTTGCTGCCCTGACGGGGCCTCGGTCCGGGGGTCTTCAGCATCCTGCTAACGTCTGAATCAGGGCGACATCGCCCTCCGAGACGGCCGGCCCGACGCGGGCGCCCGGCGCCGCGAGCGAGCAGAGACCCGATGCCCCCGACCCTGATCCCGACCCCGACCCTGCCCCTGACCCCGAGATGCGCTTCTCGGACCGGGTCGGCCATGGAGGGGCCGCGTCACGCGCTGCGCGCCCTCGCCTTGATCTCGTGCTGCCTGCTGGCCGGCCTCGCTTTGACGCCGTCCGAGGCGAAGGCCGAGGAGGAGCCTGGGGCCGGGGAGCAGCTTCCTGCCCGCGCAGGCGAGCAGTCGGCCGCCGCCGAGGCGGAGCCGGCGCCGGCCGCACGTCCCTACACGCCGAGCGAGGAGCGCGAGCTCTGCAGCGACTACGACCCGCTGCGTAAGGCCTACTTCGGGGACCTCCACGTTCACACGACCTTCTCCTTCGACGCGAGTACCCAGGGGACCCGCAACGACCCCCACGACGCCTATCGCTTCGCCCGAGGCGCGGCCTTGGGGATTCAGCCCTACGACCGGGAGGGCGAGCCCCTGCGCGAGCTTCGCTTGCTCCGCCCCCTCGATTTCGCCGCCGTCACGGATCACGCCGAGCTCCTCGGCGAAACCCACATCTGCACTACGCCGGGCGCGGTGGGCCACGGCTCGCTGGCCTGCTTGCTCTATCGCTGGTGGCCCCGGGGCGCCTTCTTCCTCATCAATCACCGCGCCTCTTCCAGGAAGCCGCGCTTCGACTTCTGTGGCGAGGGCGGGGAGAGCTGCCTCGAGGCGGCCGCGCTTCCCTGGCGGGTGACCCAGGAGTCCGCCGAGGCCGCCTACGACCGCAGTGCGGCTTGCCGCTTCAGCTCTTTTGTCGCCTACGAATGGACCGGGGCCGACCCGGAGCTCTTCAACACCCACCGCAACGTGATCTTCCGCAACGCCGAAGTGCCGCGGCTCCCGCCCAGCTTCATCGAGATCTACAACGGGCGGGAGCTCTCCGGTGAGCTGTCGCGCCTGTGTACCGAGCCGGGGCGGGGCTGTGACTTCCTCGTGATTCCCCACAACTCGAACCTCTCGGGGGGCTCGATCTTCGAGAGCACGCTGCCCGACGGCACTCCCCTGCGGCGCGCCGACGCGGAGCTACAGGCCCGCAACGAGCCGCTCATCGAAATCATGCAGCACAAGGGCGATTCGGAGTGCCTGCTGGGTGCGGGAGGCAGCGCCGACGAGTACTGCGACTTCGAGTTGCTCCCCTATGCGAGCTTCAGAGGGAAGTTCATGTCCTGGCAGGCCACGCCGCCCGAGTCCAAGAGCTTCGTGCGCGATGCTCTCTTGCAGGGGCTGGCGCTGGAGCAGCGCATCGGAGCCAACCCCTTCAAGTACGGCATCATCGCGAGCACCGATAGCCATCTGGGAACGCCGGGGAATGTGCGTGAGGACAGCCACCAGGGCCACGGCGGAGCGGGCGCACTCGATCCGGACGGCTTGCCCAAGGGCCTGCCCGAAGACCTCGAGAACAACCCCGGCGGTCTCGCGGTGGTCTGGGCCGAGGAGAACTCCCGCGACTCCCTCTTCAACGCGATGCAGCGCCGGGAGACCTACGGCACCAGCGGCCCGCGCATCCAGCTGCGCTTCTTCGCCAGCTGGCACTATCCCGATGATCTGTGCGCGTCGGGGAGCTTCGTCGAGGAGGGATACGCGGGCGGCGTTCCCATGGGCGGCGACCTGCCCCCGCGTCCGGCGGCCGCGGGCCCGCCGGCCTTTGCGGTGTGGGCTTTGCGGGATCCGGGACCCGCGGGCCGGCCGGGTACGCCCCTGCAGCAGGTGCAGATCGTGAAGGGCTGGATCGAAGGGGGGCAGCGGCACGAGAAGATCTTCGAGGTGGCGGGCGACGCGGACAACGGCGCCAGCGTGGATCTGCGCAGCTGCGAGCCGAGGGGCCGGGGCGCGGACTCCCTCTGTACCGTATGGCGCGACCCCGAGTTCCGCTCCGATCAGCGGGCCTTCTACTACGCGCGAGTGCTCGAGAACCCGAGCTGCCGCTGGAGCGCCTACGTGTGCAATGCGAACCAGGTCGATTGCAGCGAGCCCGACGAGGTCGCCCCGGAGTTCCAGACCTGTTGCTCACCGGAGCATCACTGGTCGATCCAGGAGCGGGCCTGGAGCTCACCGATCTGGTATCGACCCGAGAATCGCGTCGGCGCCGCGGCCGAGCAGCCCGGTTCGTGAGAGCACCGCTGCTCCACTTTCTCGTCCTGGGCGCCGTCCTCTTGGCCGGCCAGCGCTGGCTCTTTCCCGAGCCCGGGGCGCCACTGGCTCCCGTCGAGCTCAGGGCGGAGACCGGCGAGCGCCTGCGTCGCGAGTGGCTCGCACGCAGCGGTCGTCTGCCGAACGAGGAAGAGTGGCGGGCGCTGCGCAGGGAGGCCCTCGACGAGGAGATCCTCTATCGGGAGGCCCTCACCCGGGGATATCACCAGGACGACGCACTGGTGGCGCGTCGCCTGATCCGCAACATGCGCTTTCTCGACGAAGAGGAGGCGGATCGCGCGGGCGATCCCCCTTCCCAGGAGGCGTCCAACGCGCGGGACGCGGAGCTCTATCGCGAGGCCCTGGCGCTGAAGATGCACGAGAGCGATCTCGTGGTGCGCCGGCGCCTCGTGCAGAGGATGAAGCTCGGTGTCTACGCCGGGGCTCGAACGCCGGAGCCCGGGGAGGAGGAGCTCGTCGCCTATCTCGAGCGCCATGCCGAGGACTTTCGCGAGCCGGAGCAGGTGCGTATCTCCCAGGTCTTCCTCAGCGGGGAGCGGCGTGGCGACACCCTGGAGGCCGACGCCGCCGCCCTGCTGGCACGTCTGCGCACGGGCGCGGGCAAGGGCGAGGGCGAAGCGCCCGCGGACGCCGAGCTGCGGCAGCTCGGCGACCCCCTTCCGCTCCCGACCGCGGTGCCCATGCGCTCCGAGGAGCAGCTGGCCCGCACCTTCGGCGACCGCTTCGGGCGCGGCGTCATGGGCCTGCCGGTCGGGTCCTGGCAGGGCCCTGTGCCCTCTGCCTACGGCGTGCATCTGGTCTGGGTCCACGAGCGTCGGGCCACCCGGATCCCCGGGCTGCAGGAGCTGCGCGTGGGCGTGCTGGACGCCGTGCAGCGGGAACGGGGCGAGCGGGCCCTGCGCGCGCTGCTCGCCTCGCTCCGGGAGCGCTACGGCGTGGTCGAGTGAGGAGGGAGGAGGGAGAAGGGGAAGCTAGGGCTGGGCGGGCGGCTCGTCTGCGAGCTGCTTGGCAAGCTCTTCGGGCGAGCTGGTTGGGTAGGCGCACACGCGGTCCACGCACACGTAGGCGGTGACACGGCCGCCGATCGCGCGCTTGCCCCCGGTCAGGGGCAGGATCGCAGTGTCCGCGGCCTTCGCCTCTCCCTCGCGCAGTACCGAGAGCGTCTTGTTGGGGAGGAAGCGAACGCGCAGGGGCGCGAGCATGGCGGCCATGTCGCCGCCCCGGGCCGGGCCGACGATCACGATCTCCTTCACCTTGGAGAGATGGTACTCGACGGCGAGGAGCAGCTCGGAGAGAGCGCCGGGATCGCTTTCGAGGGTCTCCTGCAAGGACGAGAAGAGGCGCCCGGCGGCCTCGAGATAGGTGGGCTTCGTGGTGAGCTCGTAGAGCCGGAGCAGATTCGAGGCCGCGACAGAATTGCCCGATGGAAGGGCGCCGTCGCGCTTGGGCTTCTCCCGGGCGATCAGGCGCTCTGCGTCGTCGGCAGTTTCGAAGTAGCCGCCGATGGGATCGCGATAGTGGGCGTCGAGCTGCTGCTGCAGGGCCAGGGCCTCGCGTAGCCAGCGGGGGTCGAAGGCGGCCTCGTAGAGATCGAGCAGGCCGGCGATCACGAAGGCGTAGTCGCTGAGGAAGGCCGGTCCCGACGCTCGGCCGTCCAGGTAGATGCGTTGCAGGCGTCCCTCGTGACGCATGGATTCGAGGAGGAAGGAGGCCGCCTGCTCGGCGGAGCGGATGAAGCTCGCGTCGTCGAAGGCGAAGCCCGCGTTCGCAAAGGCGGAGATCATGAGGCCGTTCCAGGCCGCGAGGATCTTGTCGTCGCGCAAGGGTGCCGGACGTTGGGCCCGGGCGGCAAGGAGAGCGGGGCGCGCTCCGGCGATGCTGGCAGCCAGCTGCTCGGGTGCCACGCCGAGCTCTTGCGCGACCGCGTCGGTGGGTCGCCACACGCGCAGGACGCTGCGTCCTTCGAGATCTCCCTGCTCGCTCACGCCGTACCAGGCGCCCAGCATGCGGGCCCGATCCTTGCCGAGCACTTGCACCATCTCGCCGGGCGTCCAGGTGAAGAACCACCCCTCTTCGCGCTCGCCCGAGGGCGTGAGACTGTCTGCATCGGTGGCCGAGTAGAAGGCCCCGTCGGGCGAGGTCATCTCGCGCCGGACGTATTCGAGGATGCCGCGGGCTACTCCTGCGTAGCTCTCCTGTCCGGTGTGCTGCCAGGCTTCGACGTAGGTTCGGGCGAGCAGCGCGTTGTCGTAGAGCATCTTCTCGAAGTGGGGGATCAGCCAGCGCCGGTCCGTCGCGTAGCGGTGGAAGCCGCCGCCGAGCTGGTCGTGGATGCCGCCTGCGGCCATGCGGTCGAGGGTGAGCACTGCCATGGCGAGGGAGTCTTCGTCGCCCGTGCGGCCGTGGTGCCGGAGCAGCAGTCGTAGCGGGAGCGAGGAGGGGAACTTGGTCCGCTGGCCGACCCCGCCCCAGCCCCGGTCGCTACGAGCGGAGTAGAGCTCCAGGGCTTGCTCGATGGTTCGGGCGTCGGGCAGCCGGGTCGAGAGGGGTGGCCGGCTCTCGAGGCCGCGGCGGATCTTTCGCGCGACTTCTTCGGCCTGCTGGGCCACGCTCTTCGGATCGGCGGCGTACTGCTCCGAGATCGTCTGGAGCACGCGCAGGAAGCTCGGCCGCTGCCCCGTGTCCTTGGGCGGGAAGTAGGTTCCCCCGTAGAAGGGCTGGCGCTGGGGAGTGAGCCAGACGTTCAGCGGCCAGCCGCCGCGCTGGCCCATGGCGTGGACCGCCGCCATGTAGACGGAGTCGACGTCCGGCCGGCTCTCCCGGTCGACCTTGATCGCGATGAAGTGCTGATTGAGGTAGCGGGCCAGCTCGGGAGAGTCGAAGGACTCCTCTTCCATGACGTGGCACCAGTGGCAGGTGGAGTAACCGATGCTGACGAGCACCGGTCGGCCGAGACGGGCGGCGGCGGCGAAAGCCTCGTCGCCCCAGGGATACCAGTTCACCGGGTTGTGGGCGTGCTGCAGTAGATAGGGACTGCTCTCCAGCAGGAGCCGGTTGCTGTAGTGGGGCGAGCCGTTCTCCCGCAAGTGTTGGCTGCGGGGACGATAGTCGTCGCCGAGCGCCTCGAGACGCGCCGCGAGCTCCAGCCGCAGGTCTGCGGGAAAGGGCTCGGCGCCGGGGAGCGATGCCGGCACGGCCCCTGGCTGCCCGGCTTCCTGAGCCTGGGCGCCCGAGGCCAAGCCGACCAGGAGGGCGGCGATCAGCGGGAGAAGGACCTGTCGGCGTTGGGCGTGGGGACTCATTCCGCCTCCAGGAGCTGCCCGTCGAGCCGCGCGGGCGCAGCGGGACGCAGGGCCGGAATCAGAAGTCGTGGCACGAGGGCCGCGAGGGTTACCGCCGCGGTCATCAGCAGGAAGCTGAAGACGGCGTCGCGGGGGCCCCGCATGCGGAGGGCCGGCAGGCCGGCGAGCTCGCTGGTGAGCAGCGCGGGAGCGACCAGCGCGAAGGCGAGGCTCGCCACGATGGCGAGGGCCCCGGCGAGGCCGCGACGGCTCGACTCGGCGAAGGGGAGCAGGCGGCATGCCACGGGCCAGAGCGCCAGAACGAGCAGCAGCTGGGGAAGCAGGCCCTTCAGGGCCACCACCCGGTAGTAGGTCACCAGGGCAAGCTGGGATTGTCGGGTGCTGGCGTCGCCCATCGCACCCAAGGCGTGTCCGCCTGTCCAGAACCCGTAGAGCACGAGGAGCAGTCCTCCGAGCAGCAGCACGACCGCACACAGGAGCCAGAGCGCGGTGCGCAGCACAGGATTCCGCATCTCGAGCCTCTCACGTCGGCGCCGGGGTCGTCGTCACGGAGCGCGCCGAGTCTCCCTGGACCGATTCTCGCTGGAAAGGCGCCGCTCGCGGCCAGGGGCGAGATCCTAGCTCCCTGGTCGAGTCGTGCCGCCCTGCCGGGTGTCGCTGGCCTCGGTATCCTGCGGCCCCATGAGCTGGAACTTCGGTGACATTCTAGAGGGCGTGGAGGACTCCCTTCCCGGCGATGCGCCGGCCCTCATCCACTTTGGTACCGAACCCGGAGGCGCGGGGTCCGGAATCGACAGCCCGGCCGCCGGGCAGCGCATCAGCTGGAGCGAGCTGGCCCGCCGCAGCAACAACCTCGCAGCGAGCCTGGTCGCGCGCGGCGCGGCGCCCGGGGACAAGCTCGGTATCTACATGCGCAACTGTCCGGCGTATGGGGTCAGCATCGTGGCCTGCTTCAAGGCGCGTCTGATCCCGGTCAACGTGAACTTCCGCTATCTCGACGAGGAGCTCCTCTACATCCTCGACAACTCCGATGCCGGCTTCGTGGTCTTTGCCGCAGAGTTCGCCGAGCGGATCGATGGGATCCGCGGCCGCTCCCCTGGAGTCCGCCATTGGATCCAGGCTGGCGGCCGGCCGGGGCCCGGCGTCGAAGACTTCGCGGCGCTGAGTGTGGAAGGGAAGGGGGAGGCCCTCGACGTCGAGCGGAGTGGCGACGACATGCTCTTCGTCTACACCGGCGGCACCACCGGGCGACCCAAAGCGGTGATGTGGCGTCACGAGGCGCTGTGGGAGGCCCTCGGCGGAGGCAGGACCATCGAGGCCAACGCCGGGAATGCGCCGGAGAGTGTCAGCGAGCACCTCGCCAATGTGGCGGCATACGGGCCCGGCTCCCGGCAGATCCCGGCCTGCCCGCTCATGCACGGGACGGGGCTCTTCACTGCCATGGGGAACCTGGCCGGCGGCGGCTGCCTCGTCACCCTGTCGAGCCCGGGCTTCGACGCCGGGGAGCTCTTCGCCGCAGTCGAGGCAGAGCAGGTGGATTCCCTGGTCATCGTCGGGGATGCCTTCGCGCGACCCATGCTGAGCTTTCTCGACGCCAATCCGGATCTTCACGACATCTCTTCCCTGCGCCTGATCGTCTCTTCGGGCGTCATGTGGAGCCGCGAGACGAAGCAGGGGCTCTTGCGTCACAACCCGGAGATGCTGCTCGCGGATCTCTTCGGCTCCTCGGAGGCCATCGGCTTCGGGCGCTCACTCACCTCGTCCCGGGGCGAGAGTCGAACCGCGCGTTTCCGCATCGGGGAGCGCTGCAAGGTCTTCAGCGAGGACCACCGGGAGGTGGTACCCGGCAGCGGGGAGCGAGGCTTCATCGCGCGAGCGGGGCCCATCCCCGACGGCTACTACAAGGATCCCGAGAAGACGGCGCAGACCTTTCCGGTGATCGGCGGCGTTCGCTACTCGATCCCCGGCGACTGGTGCACCGTCGCCGAGGACGGCCATCTGACCCTCCTCGGCCGCGGCAGCGCGTGCATCAACACGGCGGGCGAGAAGGTGCACCCCGAGGAGGTCGAGGAGGAGCTGAAGCGCCACCCCGAGGTCCAGGACGCGCTGGTGGTCGGCGTTGCGGACGCACGCTGGGGAGAGGCGGTCATGGCCGTCGTCGAGCTGCTGCCCCACACGTCTTTCGACGAGCAGGTGCTGCGTGATCACGTGCGCGAGCGCCTGGCCCACTACAAGTGTCCCAAGCGGATCGTCCCGGTCGCGACCATGTTCAGGGCACCCAACGGAAAGGCCGATTACGCCGCCGCGGCGCGCCATGTGGGGGAGTTCGGCCAGGGGCAGGGCAGCGGGGACTGAGCTCCGCGTCAGGTCGGCAGGCGCTCCTCGGCGGCGCGGATCCGGGTGGTGAGGACGCCGAAGACCTCGAAGGCGATCTCCGGGGCCTGGAGAACGAGCTCCTTGAAGCGCTCTCCGTCGAGGGCGAGGAGGCGGGCGTCCCGGGATGCGACGACGGTGGCGCTGCGGGGCGCGTTGTCGAGAATCGCGATCTCGCCGAAGTAGCTGATCGCCTCGGCGCTTCCCAGGTGACGCTGGTTGAGGCTTCCGTGGCTCTTGAAGAATCCCACCTCGCCGTCGAGCAGAACGTAGAGCTCGCTGCCCACCTCTCCCTCCCGCACGATGATCTCACCTTCGAGATAGTCGACTTCGCGCATGAAGCGATGGATCGCGTCGAGCTGCTCGAAGCTGAGCTGTGCGAAGAAGGGGACTTTGCGCAGGGCCAGTAGTCTCTCCATGGTGCGGATCTCCTGTGCGAGGAGGGTGTCTTCGTGATCTTCGTAGTCCTCGGTGCCGACGTGCTCCGCCGGGGCCGCGCGGCTCTTGCGGTAGGCGCGAGCGGCCGCGCGAAGCCAGCGATCCGGCGAGCGCTCCGCGATCTCGATGAGCTCGCTCCCGCCGAGCATGGGCTGGGGCAGGAAGCGCCGGACGAGGCCGATGCTGTCGTCGACGGGGATGTCTTCGAGGAGGAGGGCGAGCAGCTCCGAGCTTTCGCGGTCGCCGAGATGGCTGAGCACCTCGAGGGCGTCGCCCTTGCTGCGCGAGGCCCCGCCGAGCAGAACCTTGCGCACGCTGCGCACGACCGCCGGGTCTTCCAGCAGATCGAGAATGCGGAAGGCGATCCCGAGGCTGCGGGAGCCGGAATCCTCCAACGCGGCGTGCAGGACTCGCGAGGCGGGGCTCTCGTCGGAGATCATGAGCTCGAGGGCGAGACGCAGCTGCCAGGCTTCGACCACGCGCTTGCGGTAGGCCGCTTCCAGCAGGCGACGGGAGTCGGCGCTGCCCGAGCTCGCGATGGCGCTCATGGCGGCGTCCACCGTCCACAGGCGCAGGCTGTCGAGAATCTGTGCGGCTGCCCGGGCGCCCTCCTCTCCCATGGAGCTCAGGGCCTCGGAGGCCGCCCGGCGCACCTGTCGTGCGGGGTCGTCGAGGGCGTGAACGAGGGCCGCGGTCCCCACTTCGCCGCCCAGGCTCGCGACCAGCTGGGTTGCGGATTGACGCACGCCCACGTCTTCGTCCCGGAGCTGCTCGAAGAGCTGGGCCTCGGCCAGCAGGTTCGCGGCACCGAGGCGTGCCAGGCACGCGAGCGCCGCGGCGCGCACCTCTGGGTCGCGATCGGCAACGCGCTCGGTCGCGCGCGGGAGGAGCGAGGCGGGAATTCGCGCGAGAGCCTCGATAGCGTCGTGGGAGCCGCCCCGGGCCAGCATTGCGCGCAGGGTGTCCAGGCCGGGCTCGCCCATGTGTCTCGCGGCTTCGGCGCGTACGCCAGGGTCGGGGTCTTCCAGACACGCGGCGAGGCGAGGCCTCAAGCACGAGACATTGCCGGCCACGTCCGCCCCGCGCGCCGCAACCAGCCTCACGCCCGGATCCGGATCGCCCAGCCCGGCGGCGAGCAGATCGTCGACTTCCGCGGCCTCTTCGCGCAGCAGGAGCTCCAGGCAGGTGCCTCGCACATGGGGGTTTCGATGGCTCATGGCTCCCCGCACCACGTCATGGTGGCCCCGCTCGACGAAGAGCTCAGCGAGCTTCAGCAGGGCGGGAGAGGGGTGCTCGGGCTCCTCGCGCAGGAGCGTCTCCCACTGGCCGGCGAGGCTCTCGATCTCCTGAGCTCCCAGTCCGGAAGGAATGCTCTCGAGGTCGATGCGGCCGCTGCGCAGTCCGCCGACGAGGCTTCGCAGGTACTCCCTGCGCACGCCGAGGTTGGCGGTGAGATAGAGCAGCGCCGCGAGGCCTCCGAGGGCGCACAGCCAGCGGAGATCGGCCTGGGGGCCCGCGGCAATGAGGACGAGACCGGCCAGGGACATGGCGCCGAAGACGATGACGCCTTCCAGCAGCGCCCGAAAGCGGCCCCGAAAGCGGAAGGGCAGGGCGTTGTAGGAGAGCTGCCGAATGGGTCCCGACAGGGCGTTCTCGACCAGCTCGTGGTTCGCGCGGGCGAGAACGCCGGCGTAGAGGCGCGGATCGAAGGCCACCACAGCGAAGCTGAGCAGCGTCAAGATGGGATGGACGAGATTGGCCCGCCCGACGCCGTAGCGTCGCAGGAGGCGTGGCGTGATCCAGCGCCCGACCACGATCTCGATGGTGTTCGTAATGGCGAGATAGCTGCCCAGAAAGACGGAGAGGGCCTCGGCGCTGTGGAAGCGCTCGGCGAAGATGCCCATGTAGAGGTACTGCAGCAGGACGATGGACAGCACCATGCCCACCACGGAGACCACGAGCCAACGGCCCAGGGAAGAGCGGCGGAGGAAGCGCAGCGCTCCGTGCATCCCTTCTGCCGAGCTCTCGTCGGCCTCCACGGCGCCCACGGGAGACCAGCGTTTGAGGTTGCCCGCGTTGCTGGCCACCAGCAGCGCCGCCGCGAGGAGAGCCAATGACCAAAGCCCCACGATCGCCACCGTGGTCGCGATCCCACTCACTGCCGCTCCTGCCACGCCTCCCAGGATGCCGCCCACACTGGCGCCCACCGCCAGGTAGGGAAAGAGCCGTTTGCTCGCCGAGGTGTCGAAGAAGTCCGTAGCGAAGGTCCAGAAGTGGAGATCGATGAGCACCGCTTCGGTGAGATAGGCGGCGCAGAAGAGCAGCCGCAGCACGGAGCTGTTGCCGTGCCAGACGAGCAAGCTGGCGCTCGCGATCAGCAGCGCTCCTCCGCCTAGCATGGCAACGTAGAGCCGATCGTTGCGGGCGCGACCGACGACCATCGAGTAGAGCAGCGATCCCGCGACGGTGAGGCCCGAGGCTTGCACGAAGGTCAGGGGCAGCTCGGAGGGGCCCAGACGGGAGAGGAAGAGCGCCTCACTGGAGACGAGGCCCAGGGTCTGGGCCAGGTTCAGGATCGCGGCCAGCGAGAAGAAGAAGAGAAAGCGCTGCCGTTCGCCGCCTCGCACTGCGGGAAACAAGAGCTTCAGCAGATCGGTCGTGTGCGCTCCCCGCATCGGTCGCTGCGGCCGCTCTCTAGGGAAAAATCCGGCCCGGAGGCAGATTGTACGCTGTTCCGTGGCGGGTGCGAGCCGTCACCGCGCTGCCCCGTCCTGCACCGCCAGGGGTCCTTCGCCGCCAGGGGAAGACACGAAGAAGCCGGCTCGAATCGAGGCTCGAGCCGGCTTCATGGTGCCCGCTTCCAATGGCGCCGTCCTCGCGGGATGGCCCGTCTTGCTCAGGAGGCCAGGGTGTCGGCTCGTCCGTCTGCCTCGTAGCCTGCAGCCAGAACGAAGCCGAGGGCGAGCTCCTGGGTCTCCCGTTCGATTACCGAAACGGACACGCCGGGGATGGGGTTGCCCTCATCGTCCCAGCCGCCCCACACGAGATTCGAAATGCAGGCGCCGAGGATCTGGGCGATGAGGGCGGGGATGCGAACGCTGCGGAACTCCCCCTCGCTCTCGCCGCGCTTCACCAGCGCCTCGAACTCCGTGCGGATCTGGTCGAAGAGCTCCAGGCTGTCCGGGCACTCGTGGATCTGCGGAAAGCCCACCTGGCCCATGTCGCGCAGGAGTAGCCGGATGTGGGCGGGATTCTCCGCGAGGTAGCGCACCACGTTTCGGATCCAGCGGCACAGCACCTCGCTCGGACGTCCGGAGTGGTCATCGTCGAACTGCTCGGCGATGCGCTCCATCAGGCGATCCGAAACCTCTTCGGCGATCGCGTCCCGGCCGCTGAAGTGGGCGAATATCGAAGGCGGCCGAATTCCGACCCGGGCCGCAACCTCCTTGAGCTGAAACCCCTCCATCCCATGGCGGGCGATCAGCTGCTCGGCCACATCCAGGATCTTCTCGCGTGTTGCACCACTGCCCCGTTCGGGGTCTGATCTCGTCGGCATCCCGTCCTCCAAGTGCGGCGTGGGCGTCACTGGAGCGGCAGCCGAATCAGGTTGGGCTTACTGGCAGCCCTTCCTACCGCAGTTTTGATAGCTCACGCTTTCGTAATAGTACGCGATTAGGCAAGAATGGGTTCGGAAAAATGCGGACTTTTGCCACAATCTCATACAGCGGAGCTGGGGAGGCGACCCGGGGGGACGGAGGGCTCTTGTCAGGCTGAAGGCTCTTATCAGGGCTGAAGGCTCTTGTCAGGGCTGAAGGCTCTTGTGGGGGGCGAGGCTCGTTTCCGGGCTTGGATTCTCTTCGAGGTTGATGTCGACCATGAGGTCGTCTGCGAGGAGCTCCAAGGTCTCGCGCAGGGCATCGAAGCCCAGGTCCCTGGGACAGCGCAGCCGCGCGCTGGCGCTGAAGAGCATCTCGCCCGACATGGGCGCGCTGGTGCAGGTCGTGATCAGCTCGATGACGTTGGCGCCGTGGGTTGCGAGGGCGGCGGAGATCTCCCGAACGATCCCGGTGTGATCCTGGCCCACCAGCTCGAGAACGAAGCTGACATAGTCGTCGCTCACATACTCGGGTCGGGTGACCTCGAGGGCGAGCTCGAGCTCGTCGTTGCGCAGCTCCTCGAGGGCCCCCTTCAGCGCGTCGACGGAATCGTCCGGAACGCTCACCTGTACGATGCCGCTGAAGCGGTCGGCGAGGCGCGCCATCCGGCTCTCCTGCCAGCTTGCGCCGCAGCGGGTGACGGCGTCGGCAACAGCCTCTACCACGCCGGGCCGATCCCGTCCGCTGATCGTCAGTACGAAGCTCGCTGCCACCCTGTTCCCTCCCGTCCTACCGGCGCCCTCGCCGCGCTTTCAGAGAACCCTACCGCGTCACGCCGGTCTCTCCAGGAGCTGGACGAAGAACTCGGTCATCTTCTCGACCTGCCGTAGATCGACGAATTCGCGTGCGGTATGGGCCTGGGCGATGGAGCCGGGCCCCATGACGATACCCGGCAGCGACTCCTCCGACTCGAGTACTCCGGCGTCGGTTGCGAAGGCCGCGGTGGCGGGCTCGGTCGACAGGCCGCAGCGAGCGAGAGCGTCCTGGCAGCTGCGCAGCAGCGGGTGATCGTCGGGAGTGCCCAGGGGCCCCTTGGCGACGCTGCATGCGGCGATGTCGACCCGTGTGAGTCCGTGGGCCGCGAGGGAGGCCTCCAGCTCCTTGCGCAGGGTTTCGCCGTCCTCTCCCGGGAGCAGCCGGCGATCGAGGAGCAGCCAGGCTTCGTTGGGAACAATATTGAGCGCCTGACCGCCGCCCGCGACGTTGACCGAGAGGGTTCCGGGCCCGAGCCGGGGGTCCGCGTGCCCTGCGAGATCCCGGTTGAGCTCGTCCATGGCGAGGACGGCTCGGGACAGGGTCACGATCGCGTTGCTTCCCTCGCCGGGGTTGGAGCTGTGACAGGCCTCGCCGTGTGCGACCAGGCGCGCAACCGCGATCCCCTTGTGTCGGGTAACCGGGCGCAGGTCGGTGGGCTCGGTGGCGAGCACCCAGTCGGGCCGCCCCTTGCTGCCCAGGTGCTGCATCACGTCCCGCACGCCGACGCTCGCATACTCCTCGTCCGCTTCGCCGACCACCACGACATTGCGCCGCAGGCGACCGGCGGCGAGGACCCGTTCGAGCGCGGCGACGAGAGCCGCCATTCCCGCCTTGGTGTCACAGGCTCCCCGGCCGTAGAGGCGATCTCCGTCGATGCGCGGGTCGAAGGGATCGATCTCCATGTCGTCGACGGGCACCGTGTCGAGATGGGAGGCGACGAGCAGAGACGGGGAGCCCTTGGCGGCCCGGACTTCGGCTACGACGCTGGGGCGCGCCGGATCGCCCACGAGCTCGGCGTCGAGGCCGAGCCCGCGTAGCTGCTCGCGTAGCTGGCCGGCATAGCGCGCCTCGCCGGCGATATCAGCAGAGAGATCGCTGCGGCCCATGGGGTTCACCGAAGGGATCGCGACGTAGTCGCGCAGGTACCGGGTGCTGGCCGCGAGTGTCATCCGCATCCTCGCCCTGGGCTCCAAGCCCTCGCTGGGGAGGAGTCCATTCTACCGGGCAATCTCGGGGATCGCCGTGGCGAGGCTTCAGCTCTCGTTTTTGGCGATCTCGCGCTCGACGTGCTCGAGCCAGTCGCTCGCGGCCTTCCGGTTCTTCTCGTACTTCTTGGCCTTCGTGAAGGAGCGCTTGGCTTCGGCGTAGCGCTTCTCGTTGAGGCTGGTGATCCCGGCGAGAATGAGGGCGCCCCCAGGATCCTCGAGCTCGCCCTTGGCGAGCGCCGCCTCGAGGGCCTTGCGCGCGGCGGACCAGCGCTGTTGCTGGAGATGGAGCTGTGCGAGCTTGATGTAGACGTCGCCGTCCTCGGAGAGGGAGGCGGCCCGCTCCAGCGGATCGAGCGCGCGCTCGTACTCCCGCGCGTGGAGCCAGCTGTTCGCGAGCAGCTCCCAGGATTGCTCGTCTTCGGGAATCCGCTTCTCCTCGAGGGCCTTCTCGACCACCCGGGCGGCCTTGTAGGGGACCTCGTGATAGAGATACATGTGCGCGAGGTTCTCGAGCTCGGATTCCTTCACGAGGAAGCCCTGGGCGTAGGCGAGCTCCAGCGCGGCCAGGGACTTGCGCTCTTTGCCCAGGGACGCGTAGGCGCTGGTCAGCTGTTTCCAGTAGCTCGCCTTGGGAAAATGGGTCACCAGCACCTCGAGGGTCTCGGCAACCTCGGTCCAGCGCTCGAGCTGGAAGTAGAGCGAGAGGGCGAGCTGCAGCCAGGACTCGTTGGGCACCTTCGCTTTGGCGAGCGCCTGCTCGACGAAGGACAGGGCCTTCTCGTAGCGATCCTGCTGGGTATACGCGATGGCGATGAGGTAGTAGGCACTCGGAGCAGGGTTCTCGGCGCCGGCCAGCCAGGTCTCGAGAATCTTCGACGCGTCCTCGAAGCGCTCTTCGGCCATGTAGAGCTGGCCCAGGTTGTAGCGTATGGTGGCCTCGGTGGACGCGGGGAGGGCGTCTTCGGCAATGCACTTCTCGAAGCTCTTGATGGCCTCCCCATAGCGCTCCTGGCTCGACTGGGTGTAGCCGTAGATCTGCCACATGAGCGCCTGTTCGTGGGGGTTGAGCTTCTTCTTTCCCAGGGCATCGAGCTGGGCGAGGGCGCCCGCGTAGTCGTCTTCAGCCAGGAGCTGCTGGGCTGCGTCGAGGCGCTTGAAGACCGGCGGCGAGACGGTGTAGTTCTTCTTGGTCTTCTGCTTGTCCTCGCCCTTTTCGGCGGCGCCCGCGACGCCCGGCAGGAGACCGAGCAGCAGACAGAGAAGCAAGAACAACGCTCCCGCGCTCGATCCGGCGCGGCCTTGCTCTGCGCTCCGCTTCGGCGAGTGAGGTCTTCTGCTCATTCGTTGATCTCGAAGGTCAGACGGGTGCGGATCCCAGGGCGCGCCACCGCATTGCCGTCCACGATCTTCGGCTTGTACTTCCACTTGCGAATGGCCCGCAGGGCCGCGCGGTTGAACATGGAGCCCGGCTCAGCCTCGATCACGCTGGGGTCTGCAACCGTTCCCTGCGGCGTAATGGTGAACTCCACGATCACCCACCCCTCGATGCCGCGCTCCAGTGCCCGCGGCGGGTAGGTGGGCTGCACGCGCACCATGGGGGTCGCGTCGGTGTCCGAGGGCGCGGCGCCGAGGTTGAGCTCGCCGCTGAGGGCAAATGCGGTGTCCAGGGAGGGAACCGCGACCGCCAGGTCCGAGCTGCTGGGCTTGGGCGCGTTGCTCATGTCGAAGTCGGGCGGCGGCGGCGGCTTCTCGGGCTCGACCTTCTCGGGCAGCTTGCGCTTGCGCAGCTCCAGCGCGCTCTCACGCTTGAGGCGCACGAAGTCGATCACCCTGCCTCCGGGCGCCTCCTCGATTTTCCCGGCCTGCATGGAAATCAGGTACTGCATCAGGAAGAAGAGGCCGAAGGTGATCGCCAGAGCCAGGCCCGTCGTGATGGTGTAGCGCAGGGCCATGGTGGACTCACTCCACGACCTGGGCCGCGATGGAGACGCTGAAGACGCCGGCCAGGCGCGCCGCGTCCATGACCTGGACCAGCAGGCCGTTCTTCGAGTTCTTGTCCGCCTGGATCACCACCGCGCCCTGGGGATTCTCCGCATGCAGCCGCTCGATGTTGGCTCGAACGGCTCGCACGTCGACCTGCCGGCGGTCGATCCAGATCTGGTCGTTGGCGGTGATCGCCACGAGGATGTTGCCGCGCTCCTTGCGCTCGGCGGTCGCGGCATCCGGTCGGTTCACCTCGATTCCCGCCTCCTTCACGAAGGAGGCCGTCACGATGAAGAAGATCAGCATGATGAAGACGACGTCGAGCATGGGCGTGAGATTGATCTCCGCCTCATCGTCGTTTCGATTGCGTCGGCTCCGCATGGTGGCCTCACTGGTGGATCAGGTGGTCGGCCACCCGCTGGGTCTCGTGGCGCGCGAAGCGCTCGAGCTGGATGCTGAAGTACATGCCGGACAAGGCCGCGACCATGCCCGCCATGGTAGGGATGGTCGCGCGCGACACTCCCGACGCCATGGCGCGGGGATTCGCGTTGCCCGCCACCGCCATGACGTCGAAGACCTCGATCATGCCGGTCACGGTCCCCAGAAGCCCGAGGAGGGGGCAGATGGCGACCAGGGTCTTGATGAAGGGCAGGGAGTGGTTCAGCTGGCGGGACTCCTCCGAGATGAGGAGGCGACGGATTTGATGGGCGCTCCAGGAGACCTGGTCCGTGCGCGCCTCCCACTCGTCGATGACCTGGCGGGTGCGGCCCGGCTGGGTGATCCGGAAATACCAGAGCCGCTCGAGGATCAGGGTCCACATCACCATGGTGATGGCGAAGATCAGCAGCAGGACGTCGCCGCCGGCCTGCATGAAGTCCCCGACGCGCTCGAGCACCTCAGCCACCGTCGGCCCCCTCCGCCCCCCGCCCGGCCGTCTCCCGCTCGACCTGCTTGGCCATGAGGCCGGCGCTCTGCTCCTCGAGTACGTCGATTACGCCCTTGCTCAGGCTGCTGAGCCAGGAGTGCAGGAGCACCAGCGGAATTGCGGCGCAGAGCCCCAGCATGGTGGTCACCAGGGCCTCGGAGATGCCACCGGCCATCATCTTGGGGTCGCCGGTGCCGAAGAGGGTGATGGCCTGGAAGGTGCGGATCATGCCGGTGACCGTGCCGAGGAGCCCCATGAGGGGCGCGACCGCGGCGACCACCTTGATCATCCACAGAAAACGCTCGAGCTTCGTGGACTCGTGGAGGATCTGCTCCTCCATCTTGAGCTCGAGAGCCTCCGTATCGAGGGAGCGGCCGTCGGCATAGATGGCGAGCACGCGGCCCAGGGGATTGGCGCCCGGCTCACCCGGATTGCGGCGCTGGAGCTTGACTCGCGTGGAGACCCATACGAGGGCGAGCATGCGCACCATCCCGAGCAGGAGGGTCAAGGCGCCGAGGACGATGATCGTGTAGCCGACCACGCCGCCGAACTCGATGCGCTCCTGGAAGCTGGGCGCCTGGATGAGGAGCGCGAGAATGGCGCCCCGGGCGGGATCGAGGGCGAAGTTCACGAAGCCCCCGGTGGCGCTCTCGAGCTCCGCCGTGGTGTCGAGATACTTGGCAGCCGGCTGCCGGCCCAGCTCGGCCAGACGCCCTCGCTCGGGACTCCACTTGAGATAGGCGCCGTCCGCCACGGCGTTGAAGACCCCCACGCGGGTCACCTGCCGCTCGCTCTCCGAGCCGTCGACGGAGATGACCGGCGCCGTGTAACGCGTCACCTTGCTCGACTCGGTCATCTCTTCGAGGAGGACCGCCCACAGGCGCTCGAGACTCTCGATGGAGGGAAGCGCCTTGCTCTGGCCGAGCCGGCCGAGGAACTCCTCGCGGCCCGAAACCTGGGAGCTGATCAGGGAGTTCTCGACCTGGCCGGAGGTGTCGCCGGCGACCTGGCGCACCACGCCGAAGAGCTCACCGAGGTTGCCCAGGCGACTGGCAAGGAGCTCTTCCAGCTCGGCCAGGCGAAGCTCGTTGTCCTCGAATGAGCGCTCGAGGTTCTCGCTGCGCTGCTCCTCGGAGGCCTGGGTGGCTCGGGCTTCCTGCAACAGGCGCGCCTGCTCCTGCTTCGCCGCCTTGAACTCCGCCTCGCGCTTCTTGTTGCTGCGCTGCTCGCTGCGCCAGCCCTCCTGCACCATCTTGAGCAGCTCGGAGAGGGAGGAGGCTTTGATTTCGGCCTCCTGGGCTCCGGCCGGCAAGGCGGGCAGGCCCAGGGCGACGCACAGGCAGATCAGCGGGAAGATCGTTCGCGTTCTTCGCAGCATCTACCTGGCCTCCACGGGGGCGGGGACCGGGAGGCGTACGAGGTCTGGCGCCATCTGCTTGCGCGCCATACGCATGCCCTTTCTGACTTCACTGCGGTATTGGCTGGGTAGCTCCTCCCAGGCGCGGGTCTGCTGGTTCCAGCGACCCAACTGCTCGCCGTCGAGGGTCATGTAGATCAAGACCACGCGGCCGAAGCTCAAGAAGTCCACGGTGCGCACGTTGCCCCCGGTAGTAAGCTCGCCCTGGTAAGCCTCGACGGTGCGTCCGTACTCGTTCTCGATCTGGTAGGCCTCGAGGATGCGACGATACTTCTCGGCGTCGGTGACGTCGGCGCGATCGACCAGCTCTTGCAGCTCGGTCACCCGCTTGCGGCGCTCCTCGATGCGCACCGGGACGTCCAGCTCGACGAAAGTCCCGAGTGCGTCGATCATCCGCAGCATGAGCGGGGTCACCTGGCGCCCGATTACCGTGACGTTCTCGATCTGCTCGCGCAGGGAGCCCTGCTCGGCCTCCTGGAAAGCCACGAGCTTGTCGAGCTGAGCGTTGTAGGTGCGCAGGGAGTCGATCTGGGTGAGTGCCGATCGATAGTCGGTGACGAGACGGTCCGTATCGTCTACGACCTTGTCGATTCGCTTCTGCGACTCGGCCGAGGCCGTGGTGGTCTTCTCCTCGGCTGCGAGGACCTTCTCGAGGTCGTCGGCCGCCAGCAACCCGGACGGGGCCACGCAGAGAGCGGCGAAGAGTAGAGCTGACCCGGCAGCGATGGAGCGACGTATCCAGATCCCGAAACAGGATGTCGACGTACTCAAGCGAAGCCTCTCCGAGGAAGTTTGCAGTGCGTGTTTACCAGGAATCGGGTTCTGACGCGAGCCGGGCGGCATGACAATGCGTCGCAGGGTCCGATTTTAGTCGCCCCCCGCTTCTGGGTCGACTCAGGAGCGGCAGGATAGTGCACAAGTGCGCTCGGCGAGAGACGCAGCGGAGCGGACTGTGCGGGCGCTCGGTCGATCCGCTACCTGTCTAGCTCGCGGTGGGCCGCCCGAGAAGGGCCGTCCGAGAAGGACCGGCCGGAGCGAGCCGGAAGGAAGCAGAAGGAGATGGGGGGTCTCATGTCGATGGAGCGCGCGTCCTACCGGGCGGGAGAGCGGGTCCGGGTCACCCGGCCCGACAGTGCCTACACGGGCTGCAGGGGGACGATCTCGGAGCGGCCCGGTGGCAGGGACTCCCAGGCCATCCCGCTCGGATACTACGTCGCCATCGACGGCGAGAACGGCCTCACCCGCCCCTTTCTCAGCCACGAGCTGCAGGTTCTTGCGGCCGTCAAGGTGCGTCGCCGCGGAGCCAGCGACGCCCGCACGGTGAACGACTAGGGCGTCCGATTGAAGGATCCCCGCGCCTGCTTCCCCCCCGGGCTGCTCGAGGCGGCTCCGTCTGAGCTCGATCTTACCGACGAGACGCAGCAGGACGCGCTGCTCGCCGCAGCCGACGCCCTGCTGGCGCGCTGCGAGGAGCAGGGCGCTCTCGACGAGCTCGAGGCCCAGCTGCTCGGCGAGCGCGACGCCTGGCCCCTGATGGCCCACGTGGCCGTCAAGCTGGCGCGTTCGAAGCGCCTCCTCGCGGAGGTCGACGAGCCGTGGCACCTCTCCGTGGTGGTGGCGCTCTACGGAGAGCACAACCGCATTCGCTCTCGCTCCGAGCATCCCCACGGAGAGAACTTCCTCACCCGCAAGCTGGCCGAGCTGAGCTGGCTCTTCGCCGGTCGGCCCGAGCTTTCCTGGGATCTGCTTCTCGTAGACGACGGTTGTCCCATGGGCAGCGGGGACGTCGCTCGGGAGATCCTGCGCGAGCGGCACCGCGCTGCGCCGGTCGAGGTCGCGTACCTCGAGCAGGCCATTCGGCGAGGCGAGGCGGGAGCCGCCCCGCTCTCGTCGACGGACGAGAGCCGCAAGGGGGGATCCATCGAGTACGGCATGTGGCGGGCCGTCTCGTCGCCCGGATCCGGCTCTGCGCCGGGGCCAAACTCTTTGCCGGGGCCAAACTCTTCGCAAGGGCCAAACCACGCAGTCGCGTTCACGGACGCGGACCTCTCGACCCACCTCGGCCAGCTGGGACTGCTGCTGCATCCCATCGCCCGCAGCGCTCAGGCGGCCGCCATCGCTTCGCGCCGGGCCCCGCTCTCCGTTGCGGTCAAATCCGGCTCACGCAACTACCGCGGACTTCTCTTCATCTATCTGTGGAAGCGCCTGCTGCCCCAGCTGAGCGGCATCGTCGACACCCAGTGCGGCTTCAAGGCCTTCCGTGCCGACCTCGCCCGGGAGATCCTCGAAGGCTGCATCGAGAAGGGCTTTGCCTTCGATATCGAGCTGCTCCTGCGCGCCGAGCTTGCCGTGCCACGCTCCACCGCCGTGGTGCCCGTGGCCTGGATCGATAGCGAGGCCGCCTCGACCACGACCGAGCTGCAGCCCTATCTCCCCATGCTGCGCTCGGTCGTGCAGATCTACCGGCGTTACGTCTCGCAGATCTCGGGGGATGCCGAGTCCGAGGCCTTTGCCGAGGCCATCGAAGGCCTCGACGAGGAAGGCTGGCAGGGCTGCGTCGAGCGCCTGGGCGCGTCCCTATCGGGTACCGACCCGGCTGGCTACGACGAGTTCCGCCCGATCCGGGCCCGTGATCTGCGCGAAGCCGCGCGCTAGCCCGGACGAAATCAGGCCTGGCGTCGGGAGCTCGGCCGGAGCCAGCGGCCGACGACGGCGGTCTGCAGATCGTCGACCAGCGTGTAGGCAATGGGGACCACGAGCAGGGTGAGCAGGGTCGAGGCGGCAAGGCCCCCGATGGCGATCACGCCCATGGGGTTGCGCCACTCGGATCCGTCACCCTGGCCGAAGGCCACGGGCAACATGCCACAGATGGTCGAGAGCGCGGTCATCAACACGGGCCTCATGCGGGTCGGGCCCGCCTCGAGCACGGCGTCGTAGAGATCGGCGCCGCGCAGGCGCAGGGTGTTGATGTAGTCGACCAGCAGGATCCCGTTCTTCATCACGATGCCCATCAGCATGAGCAGGGCGATCTGTCCCATGATGTCCAGGGAGTGGCCAAGGATCGCCAGGGCCGCGAAGGCGCCGATGAAGGAGAGGGGCGCCGAGAGCATGATGGTAAAGGGGTGGACGAAGGAATTGAACTGGGCCGCGAGAATCATGTAGATGGAGAGCAGGGCCAGGAAAAAGGCGAAGAAGATGGCGTTCGCGGTCTCCCGCAAGCGCTTGGAGGGCCCGACGGCTGCAAACTCGTACTCGCCGCGGATACCGAGCTCCCGGGCGAAGCGCGTGATTTCCTCGTCGGCCTCGGCCGCCCCCTTCTCGATCAGGTTGCCGTAGATCGTGATGGAGCGGCTGCGGGACTCGCGATCGATCTGGATCGGTCCGCTTCCGATGCGCGGCGTGACGAGATTGCGCAGGGGTACCAGGGCGCCGCTCCTGGCGCGGACGCGCACGAGGTCGAGCGCCCCGAGATCGTCCCGGTGCTCGGGGCGGATCTGCACGCGCACGTCGTAGCGCTCGCCCATCTCCTCGTAGGTCGTGGCCTTGACCCCGGCGAAGAGGGCGGAGACCGTGCGGGCGATCTGGCTCGCGGGTACCCCGAGGTTGGCGGCCCGCTCCCGGGTGATCTCCAATGCGATCTCGGGCTTGCCGGTCTCGTAGGAGAGGGAGAGGTCGGCGTAGCCGCCGGACTGTCGCAGCCGCTCGAGCAGGGTGCCGGCGTAATACTGCAGCCGACCGATGTCGGGGCCGCGCACCGAATAGCGGATGTCCGCGCTGCGGCCGCTGGAGCCGCCGATCAGCTGCAGGTCTTCGACGCTGGTCTCCTTCAGGCCAATGTCGAGGGAGGCGAGGCGCGCGCGCACCGCCTCCATGATCTGGTCCTGAGTTTGCTCGCGCTGCCGCTTGTCGCTGAGCTGCACGAAGATCTGGGCCTCGTTGATACGCTTCTTGCTGCCCGACCCGATGGTGGAGAAGAGCGAGACGACTTCGGGAATTTCCTCGAGCTGCGCTTCGACGGCGGCGGTCGCGATGCGGGTCTGGGCGACGGTGCTGCCCAGGGGCAGCTTGAGCCACACGTTGAACTCGCTGCGATCCGACTCGATCATGAAGTCGACGGGCACGAGGCCTGCGACGGGAAAGGCGGCCAGCACGCTCGCCAGGGCGACGGCGACCACCGTGGGGCGGTGGCGCAGCCCCCAGGCGAGCAAGACGCGGTAGCGCTGCTCGAGGGCCACGTAGCCCCGCTCGAGAGCGTGGTACGCGCGCCCCGGGTTCTCCCGGACCCGCAAGAAGCGGGAGCAGAGCATGGGGGTGAGGGTGAGGGCGACCAGGGTCGAGAGCGCGACCGCGCAGGCTGCCACGATGCCGAACTCGCGAAAGAAGCGGCCCACCACGCCCGAGAGGAAGGCGATGGGGACGAAGACGGCGCAGATCGCGAGGGTGGTGGACACCACGGCCAGGCCGATCTCGTCCGCGCCCCGGCTCGCCGCCTCCATGGGAGCCTCGCCCCGCTCCATGTGGCGGTAGATGTTCTCGAGCACCACGATGGCGTCGTCGATCAACAGACCGATGGAGAGCGAGAGCGCCATCAGCGTCATGGTATTCAGGGTGAAGCCGAAGTAGTAGAAGAGCGAGAAGGTCGCGACGATGGAGGAGGGGATCGCGACGGCGACGATCAGCGTCGATCGGGGGTTGCGCAGGAAGAGCAGCACCACGAAGGAGGCGAGGAGGGCCCCCCAGGCCAGGTCGATGGCGACATCGCGCACCGCGCTGCGAATGAACTCGGAGGTGTCGAGGGCGACGAGCATCTCGCTGCCCGCCGGCAGGCTCGGGCGCAGATCCTCGAGGGCGCGCTTCACCGCGCTCGCAACCGTTACGGTGTTCTCCCCGGACTGCCTGCGCACCATCAGCGCCACGCCGCGACGGCCGTTGAGGAAGGAGAGGGTGCGCTCCTCGGCGAGCCCGTCCTCGACCACGGCGACGTCCCGCAGGTGGATGGTGCGGCCGCCGCGCGCGGCCACCGCGATGGAGCCGAAGCCAGCAGCGCTGGTGAACTTCCCCTCCGTGCGGATCGCGAACTCCTGGCGGCCGGTGTCGATGCGGCCTCCGGGCAGCTCCACGTGCTCGCGACTGATGGCGGCGAGCACGTCGTCGACGGCGAGGGAGTAGCCCGCGAGCTGGAGCGGATCGACCCAGATGCGGATCTCCCGGGGCCGGCTGCCCAGGAGCGCGATGCTGCCCACGCCGGCAATGCGCTCGAGACGAGGCTTGAGCTGCTCGTCCGCGAAGGTGCTGAGCTCCCGGATCGTCAGGGGACCCGCCAGCATGATGCCGAGGATCGGCACCGCGTCCGGGTCGATGCGATCCACCACGGGAGGCTCGATTTCGTGGGGCAGGTCCCGGCGCGCGGCCGCCACCCGCTCGCGCACCTCCTGGGCTTTTTCGTGAATGTCGTAGCGGAGCTCGAACTCGACGAAGACGATGGAGAGCGAATCGCTCGAGGCGCTGTGGAGCGTCCGGATGCCCTCGATGGTGTTCACCGCCTCCTCGATGACCTGAGAGACCTCGCGCTCGACGGTCTCGGGTGCGGCCCCGGGCAGCGTGGTCAGCACGGTCACCATGGGGAGCTCGACCCGCGGCCAGAGGTCGAGGCCCAGGCGAGGGATCGAGATCAGGCCCAGACCCACGAGCCCGCTGATGAGCATCACCGCGAAGACCGGGCGATGGATGGAGGTGTCGGGAAGCCTCACGACGAGGCGCCGCCGTCGCGCCCGACGACGCGCACCCGCATGCCCGGACCGAGGGTGCGGGCCGCCTCGCCGACGACCACGTCATCGCCGAGGCGCACGCCGTGGAGCACCTCTACTTCGCTCTCGCCCACCACCCCGAGCTGGAGTGTGCGCGCCACGGCCCGTCCCTGGCTGACCACGAGTGCGTAGCTGCGCCCGTCTTCGTGGCGCACCGCCTCCCGCGGCACCAGGAGCACCTCGTTCTTCGCGCTGGGCAGGATGTCGATCCGCGCGAACACGCCCGCCTTGAGGATATGGTCGGGGTTCGCGACGGGCATCTTGACGAGATAGGTGCGGGTGGCGGGGTCCACCGTATCCGCGACCGCGCTCACCTCGGTCTGGATGGGAAGGGCGAGGCCCTCGACGTGGAGCAGGGCGACGTCGCCGCGACGGATCGCCGCGAAGTGGATCTCCGGGATCGAGGCCTGGGCCTCGAGCTCATGGGTCTCCTCGAGAACGATCACCACGGTCTGGGGCTGTACCAGGGCGGTCGTGCCCTCGTCGGCGAGGCGCATGGCCACGGAGCCTGCATAGGGGGCCTGCACCACCGTCTTCGCGAGATTCATGCGGGCCAGGGAGACTGCGTGCTCGGCCTCGCGCTGCGCCGCCCCGGCGACGGCGAGGGCGCTCCTCAGGCTCTCGGCCTCGTGCTCTGCCACCACGTCCTGCTTGCGCAGGGCCGTGACGCGGGCGAGGTCGGTCTCGACCTGGCCTCTCTGGGCTTTGGTGCGATCCAGGGCCGCCTCCGCCTGCAGGAGGGCGAGCTCGTAGATCTCTCGGTCGATCTCGAAGAGCGGTTGTCCCTCCTCTACGCGATCGCCCTCGCTGACGTGGACCCGGCTGATGCGGCCGCGCACCTCGGGGCCGATTCGGCTCTGGCGCCGCGCGACGAGGCTGCCCGGTGCCGAGATCTGCTGGAGGATCTGACCCCGCCGCACCGGGACGACCTGCACGTCCACCGTGACCTCGACTGCACTGCCGGTCCCGGTGTGTGCTGGGCCGGGATCTCGCGTGTCGGGGGCGGATCCGTCGCAGCCCGAAAGGCCTGCCGTAAGGAGCGCAATCACAGACAGCTCGACGCCAGCTCTCACAGCACTTGCCTCCCGCGGGCGCGATGGGGTCCTGGGGTGATGGGGAGATGGGGTGGATGCGCTGATGCGCTGATAGGCGACTGTAGCGCGGAAGCAGATGGTAGACTGTCCGCCCCGCGGCCAATTTCCTGGCGGGAGCCCTGGAGGCCTTCCATGCCGACACCTCGCCCGCTCGTCACGAGCTCGCTGCTCCTCGGCCTGGTCTGTGTGCCCATGCTGCTGCCGCCGGTGGGCGGCGCGCGTCCCGAGCGCGTTCGTCCGGGCGTGAGCTACTACTCCGATGACTACGTCGAAGAGGGCGGGGTGGGTGATCTAGCCGCCGAGAAGAACTTCGAGGAGGTCTACCAGTTCTATCGCTACTACGAGGCGAGCTACGACGGGGCGGGCAGGGTGACGCTTTTCAAGGAATTCGTGCGCGGCGAGCTCGTCCGCAGCGAGCACTATCGCTATGGCGAGGGAGGCGAGCTGGTCGAAAAGCGCGTGCATCGACCCGGGGCCGAGGACGAGATCACGCGCCCAGCTACACGGCCGAGCGCCGAGCCTTGATCCGCGAGGCGCGCCCAGGGCGCCCCGCGGATCAAGAGTCTACTTGACAGAAGTCTCGTAAGGTCCCGAAAAGACGTCAGAAATTCGAGCTTCTCCGACCTCCTCGCAGGCTCCCGCGCCGGCGCGCCAGCAGGCCGAGGGACACCAGCGCGCCCGCGCCCAGCAGGCCGGCCGCGGGCTCCGGGATCGGCTCCGGGTCGCAGACGTCACCCACGCCGTCCTCGTCGAGATCCGACTGATCCGCATTGAGGTGGTCGGGGCAGTTGTCGCAGAGATTGCCCACGAAGTCGCCGCCCCCGAAGGAGGTCTCGTCGTCGGCGACCGCGCACTGGGCCCCGTCGTTCGCATCGAAGCAATCGGATGCCCCCTTGCCGCTGCCGGAATGAGACCGCAGTCGCAGCTCGTAGTAGGACGCTCCGCCTTCCAGGACGGGGGTGCTGCGTGCGCAGATGACGTCCCCGTTCTCGATGATCTGGCGGGGAATTCTCCGGGAGTAGCCGCAGAGACCGCCGTTGCCGCCTTTGACGGCACCAATGGTCGTCACCGGATCTTCGAAGGTTGCTTGCTGGCAGACTCCGCAGGAGAACTCGAGGTTCGTCCCCTCGATGGGCCCGGTCGCGGTGAAGCCCACCCCGGGCTCGAGCTCGATGAATTGGCCGAATGGCGCAATGACGAGGGGTAGATCGCTATCCTCCTGGCCCGGGTCGTAGTCCGCCGGACAGACGTCCCACGCGTCGTAGACCTGGTCTTTGTCCGAGTCCTCGCAGGCATCGCCGACACCGTTGTCGTTGAAGTCCGCTTGGTCCGTATTGAAGACTGCCGGGCAGTTGTCGCAGAGGTCACCGGCGAAGTCGCCGCCCCCGAAGGAGGTCTCGCCGCCGACGCCCGCGCATTGGTCACCTCCGTCGTTATCGAAGCAGTCGTAGTTGCTGCGGTGGGATCGCAGCAGCAGCTCGTAGCGCAGCGGCCCACCTTCCTGGGGCAATGTGCTCTGGGCGCAGACGACGTCCCCGTTCTCGATGATCTGGCGGGGAATATTCGAGAAGTAGCCGCAGAAAGTGCCACCGTTTCCGTTGATGCTCCCGATCGTCGTCAGCGCACCCGCGAAGTCCGCCTCGGCGCAGGGCGCGCAGGCGAACTCGAGGTTGATTCCTTCGATGGGCCCGGTGGCGGTGAAGCCCACCTGCGGCGCCAGCTCGACGAACTCGCCTCTGGCCGCGATGAGCAGCGGATATCCGCTCTCGCTGTCGGCCTGGCCCGGGTCGTAATCCGCCGGACAGACATCCGCTGCGTCGAGGATCTGGTCCTTGTCCGAGTCCTCGCAGACATCGCCGGTACCGTTGGCGTTGAAGTCCGCCTGGTCCGAATTGCGGACCGTCGGGCAGTTGTCGCAGAGGTCGCCGACCCAATCACCGCCCCCGAACGAGGTCTGGTTTCCGACGGCTGCGCACTGGGCTCCCCCGTCTGCATCGAAGCAGAGGGGACCGCCGCCTTCGCCGCCACCGCCGCGATGAGATCGCAGCTGCAGCTGGAAGTAGTTCTCGCCTTCCATGGGCAGGGTCTCCCGCGCGCAGAGGGTGTCTCCGTTCTGAATGATGTTGCGGGGAATCTGTGAGGAGTACCCGCAGAGAGAATACTGGTTCCCGATGACGGTCACCGCATCTTCGAAGGTCGCCTCGGCGCAAGTCCCGCACGAGAACTCGAGGTTCGTCCCCTCGATGTACCGGTCGGCGGTC
The DNA here is from genome assembly GCA_019310385.1 of Deltaproteobacteria bacterium. GTDB lineage: Bacteria > Myxococcota_A > UBA9160 > UBA9160 > UBA4427 > JAFDEK01. The sequence continues at coordinate 9,648 of JAFDEK010000001.1, read as the reverse complement.
AGGCCCACGCCGGGTGCGAGCTGCTGGAACTCGCCGGTCGTGGCAATGATGAAGGGCAGGTCGCTGTCGAGCACATCTGCTTGCTCGGGGTTGAAGTCCGCCGGGCAGACATCCACGGCGTCGAGGACGAGGTCTTCGTCCGAGTCCTCGCAGGCATCGCCGGTGCCGTCGTCGTCGAAGTCCGCCTGATCCGCATTGAGGACTTCGGGGCAGTTGTCGCAGGCGTCGCCGACGAAATCGCCACCCCCAAAAGAGGTCTCGCCTCCGGCGGCCGCGCACGCGGCCCCGTTCTCCGCATCAAAGCAGTCGGAATTGCCACTGCTGTAATGAGATCGCAGCCGCAGCTCGTAGAGCGGCTCTTCCCCTTCCATGAACAGGGTGCTCCGCGCGCAGATGACGCTCTCGCTCTGGATGATCTGGCGGGGAATGCCCGCGGAGAAGCCGCAGAAATCGCCGCCTCCTCCTTTGACGTCACCGATTGTCGTCACCGCGTCTTGGAAGGTCGCCTCGGCGCAGGGCGCGCAGGAGAACTCGAGGTTCGTCCCCACGATGGGCCCGAAGGCGGTGAAGCCCACCTCCGGTGCCAGCTGGATGAACTCCTCCTGAGGCGCGATGAGGAACGGAAACTCGCTATCGGCCTGGCCCGGGTCGGGGGTCAGGGGACAGACGTCCCGGTCATTGCAATAGCCGTCCGCGTCGTAATCGAGGCCGCTCAGTCCGACACAGGGCTCGCTGCCGGGTTCGCCGCCGGTCGCGGTGTGAAGGGGCGCGGCAGCGAGAAGCAAGGTGGTGAGCGCAAGCAGGCAGCCGAGCCCGCTGGAACTGACTGCGGTCGGGGTTTGGGGGCAGAGCCTTCGGTCAGAGTGAGCTGCGAGATACACGGGATTGAAACCTCGGTCGATCTGGGAACTCGCCCAGCCTCGAAGACCCTCGCTACCGGGCGGGAGTCCGTCATGGCGGGTCTCGGTGAAATGTCCCTGAGAGTCCTCGGCGCGGGAGCCGGCGACTCGGGGGCGTTCGGTCGGATCCACTCCTTCACGTGGGGACTTGCTGTTCTGTAACACAAACGAGCAAAATCCTCAATATTTGTCACATTTTGCCCGACGCAATGCGCGAGAACTGCACATCGATCCGCCGCGCGACCGGACCCGGGTCGATCGCGTGGCTCCCGGCAGGAGCCGGCCAGCAGGCTTGGGACCGGGAGCGCTAGTCTCGGCCCGGCCCCGAGCAGGAGTCCGTCTTGACCGAGCCGGTTCGTCTTTCCTATTTCAGCGACGTCCTCTGCGTCTGGGCCTACGTGTCCCAGATTCGCCTCGACGAGCTCGAGCGCGCGTTCGGCGATCGCCTCGTGATCAGCCACCACTTCCTACCCGTCTTCGGCTGCACCGATCACCGCATCGGTGAGGGTTGGCGGGAGCGCGGCGGCTTCGAGGGCTTCGGTGAGCACGTACGCGAGGTCTGTGCGGGCTTTCCCCATGTCGAGATCTCGCCGCAGGTCTGGCGCCGCAACGTTCCGAAGTCCTCCGCCACGGCCCATCACTTTCTCGCGTCCGTTCAGCTGCTGGAGGAGAAGGGAATCCTCTCGCGTGAGGGCGTCGAGGACTACGCGGGCCGCAGCGTATTCGAGGAGTCGATCGAGCGGGTGCGCCTGGCCTTCTTTCGCGACGCTCGCAACATCGCCGAGCTGAACGAGCTGCTCCGCGTCTCCGACGAGCTCGAGCTGCCTCGCAAGACGATCCTGGAGCAGATGAGCAACGGAGAGGCCCTCGCGTCTCTCTTCCGGGACGTCGAGCTGCGCGACGAATACAAGCTCGAAGGCAGCCCGAGCTACTACCTCAACCAGGGGCGGCAGAAGCTCTACGGAAACGTCGGCTACCGCATCATCGAGGCCAACGTCGCGGAGATGCTGGAGCGGCCGGGAGACTCGGCGAGCTGGTGCTGAGAGGGATCGTGCCGTCGCGAAGATCGCCGTCCCGGTCATGCCCCGCGCGCCTCGTCTTGGATCAGTCCGGCGTTCCGCGGCTCTCGACGTGGAAGAGGGGGAGCGAGATGCGTCGGCTGTGGCAGTGGGGACACTTGCCCGGACGCGTGTAGCGGGTCCGCTCGGGTCGGGTCTGCGTAGCGCCATGGAGCCGGGGGGCTGGTGTATCGTCGCTCCATGGACCTGAAGCAAATCGTCCGCCCGCCCGCCAGCCCCATCCCCGTCGATCACCTGCTCGGCGCCGAAACGGTCTGCGGCGTCTTCGCCGATCTGGTCCAGCGCTACCCGGACTACGAGTGCCTGACCCTCCTCGACCGCCACAAAGAGGAGAGACGCTTCACTCTCGGCGGCATCGGGGCGCGCGCACTGGAGATCCAGGCCGTGCTGGGCGCCGCCGGGCTCGAGCCGGGGGGCTGCGCGGTCCTCATCCTGCCCACGGATCCGGAGCTGATCGCGGCCTACTTCGCCGTGATGTTCGCTGGGGGGACGCCGACGCTCCTCGCCACACCTTCTCACCGCCACGCTCGGCCCGAGGTCTATACCGGGCTGGTGAACACCATCCTCGACAACGCCGAGGCGCGGGTGATCTACTGCGACGCCGAGGTGGCCGAGACCCTGGGCCGCTCCCAGCTCGCGCTGCGCGGCGGCACCCGGGTGCTGACTCCCGCGGAGGTGGGACCCTGTTCGGCGCCACCGGCGCGGGTCGAGGTGAAGGGCCGGGACATCGCGACCATCCAGTACTCGTCGGGGACGACCGGGCCGCCCAAGGGCATCCGCTTATGCCACGAGGCGATCCTCGAGAACCTGCGCGCCACCCGCGAGGTCCTCGAGATCGACGCCCGCACGGTCAGCGTCAGCTGGATCCCCCTCTATCACGACATGGGTCTCATGGACGGGTTCCTGCTCCCACTGTTGTGCGGCTGTCCCACGATCCTGATCCCCACCATGGACTTCATGCGGGATCCCTCCATCTGGCTCTGGGCCATTCACCACTACCGCGGCAGCATGTCCTGGGCGCCCAACTTCGCCTACACCCTCGCGGCCAACCGCGTCCCGGAGGGGGACCTCGAGGGTCTCGACCTTTCGAGCTGGCGCATCGCCATCTCGGCGGCGGAGCCGGTCCTCGCCGACACGGTCCGGGACTTCACGGCGCGCTTCGCATCTCGTGGCTTCGAAGCCGAGGCCTTCTGTCCCTACTACGGACTCGCCGAGTGCGTGACCGCGGTGACGGGTGACTCGCCCCGGTCGCGGCCGCGGGTGGAAACCATCGACCGCAAAGAGGCGGCCACCCGCCACCGTGCGGTTCCCACCCAAGGCGAGGGGCTCCCCATCGTGGGGTGCGGGACCACGCTCCCGGACTGTCGGGTGGAGATCCGGGACGAGTCTCGCCGACCGCTGCCCGAGCGCAGCGTGGGCGATATCTGGGTGAGCGCCCCCTGGCTCTTCACCGACTACAACCGCGATCCCGAGGAAACCGCCCGGGTGCGGGTCGACGGCTGGCTGCTGACCGGAGACACGGGCTACCTGGCCGACGGCCATCTCTACTTCTTCTCGCGCGCGAAGGACCTGGTCGTCATTGGCGGGGAGAAGTACGCGCCCCACGACGTCGAGAGCGCGGTCAACGCGGTACCCGGCGTGCGCGGCGGTTGCGCCGTGGCCTTCGGCATCCGCAACCGGGGGCGGGGCACCGAGGAGCTGGCCGTGGTCGCGGAGACCAAAGAGAGCGACGGCGAGGCCCTCGCCGCCATGGAGCGCGCCATCCGCCACGAGGTCATGAACGCTACCGGCCTGGGCGTGCGCCACCTCGAGCTGGTCGCGCCGGGCGGGGTGCAGAAGACCACCAGCGGCAAGCTCGCCCGCTCGGCCATGCGCCAGCGCTACGAAGAGAAGTGGAGCGGCGAGTGATCCCGCTCGCCGCTCGGGGCCAAGGCCCTCAGGGCGCTGTGGATACCAGGGTCAGACTCAGGGCCGGCCAGTAGGTGATGATCAGCACCGAGACGAGCAGGATCAGGAAGAAGGGAACCGTGGCGCGGTAGACCTCGAGTACCGGTCGCTCGAAGCGGTAGCTCGCGATGAAGAGGTTCATGCCCACCGGCGGCGTGATGTAGCCGATCTGCATATTGGCGAGGAAGATGATGCCCAGGTGGACGGGGTGGATCCCGTAGCCCACCGCGATGGGGAGGATGATCGGGACCACGATCACCAGGGCGGAGAAGATGTCGAGCATCATCCCGAGGGCGAGCAGGAAGAGATTCAGCAGCACGAGGAAGGTGAGCTTGCTGTCGATGTGGGCGCGAACCATGTCGAAGAGGCGCGTGGGCACCTCGGTGTCGATCAGGTAGTTCGTCGAAGCCAGGGAGACCCCGAGGATGATCATGATGGCGCCCACGAGCACCATGGATTCGCGCATGATCTCGGGAAGCTTGCGCAGCGGAATCTCCCGGCGGATCGCGACCTCGACCACCAGCACGTAGAGGGCCGTCACGGCCGCCGCCTCGGAGAGGGCGAAGGTGCCGCTGTAGATGCCCCCCAGAACCACGAAGGGGAGGGGGATCTCCCAGGCGGCTTCGCGCACGGCCGCGCCGGCGTCTCGCCAGGAGAAGCTGCCTGCGGCCACCCGCGTGCCGCGGCTCTGCCAGATGCTGTAGGCCGAGAGTAGGACGATCATGAGCAGGCCGGGGAGCAGGCCCGCCGCGAAGAGGTCGTCGATGCGCACGGGCTGGTCCAGCTCCATCTGCTGCGCGACGACGCCGTAGAGGATGAGGGGCAGGGCCGGGGCGAAGAGGAGCCCGAGGCTGCCCGAGGTGGTGATGAGCCCGAGGCTGAAGCGCTCGCGGTAGTGGGCCTGTTGCAGAGCGGGGTAGAGCAGGGCGCCCAGCGCCACGATGGTGACTCCCGACGCGCCGGTGAAGGCGGTGAAGAGCGCGCAGGCCACCAGGGAGACGATGGCGAGGCCGCCCTGCAGCCAGCCCAGCAGGGCGTCGGTCAGGCGTACGAGGCGAGCGGGTGCCTGGCTCTCGCCCAGCACGTAGCCCGCGAAGGTGAAGAGCGGGATGGCGAGGAGGACCGGCATCTCCGCCAGGCGGTAGATCTCGATGGCGACCACCTGCAGGTCGACCTCCTCGCTGTGGAAGCCGAGCAGCGCGCTCGCTGCAATCACGGCGAAGAGGGGTGCTCCGGCCAGGGCGAGCAGAAGAAGGAAGGGCGCGCTCGCCATCAACGGGGCTCGGCCGGAGAGCCGGCGAGGAGCTCGCGCAGGTCGCCGAGGGTGTAGAGGGCGTAGCGCAGTGCGATGAGCCCGAAGGCGATGGGGATGACGATCTCGCAGGTCCAGGCCGGAACGCCCGCGAAGGCGGTGGTCTCGTACTCGATCTCGCTGGCGACGAAGCGGGCCGCGTGGTACGCCACGATGGCCGACACGGCGGCGGTGAAGAGGCTCGTCACCACGCCGACCCCCGACTGCACGCGCTCGCCGGCGAACTGGGAGAAAACGTCGATGCTGATCTGGCGCCGGCCGCGGGTGGCCGCCAGGGCCCCGAGCATCCCGACCCAGAGCACGAGCACGCGCAGGAGGGGGTCGCCCCAGGTGATGCTCGCATCGAAGAAGTTGCGCAGAAAGATCTGCAGCGGCGCGAGCAGCACCATGAGCCCGAGGATCATGGCGAGGAGGCCATCCTCCAGGTGGTGGAGCAGACCGAGGGCCCTCTCGAGCCCATTGCCGGTCGCCGCTGCGCTCACCGCGGCTCCGGGTGCGCGACGCGATATTCCTCGATGAGGCGCAGGAGCTCGGAGATCATCGTCTCGGAGTAGCGGCCCATCTCCCTCAGCTTCACCAGCGCCTGGGCGCTGATGTCGTGCCAGCGCTGCACCTCCGCGGCGGACGATGCGGTCACGAACTCGATCCCCTGGTTCTGCAGGGCCTGCTTGGCGTTCTCCTCGCCGATCCGGCTGTCTGCATCCAGGCGCGTCGCCGACGCGGCGATGGTCTCGCGCAGGATCTTCTGGTCGCCGGGGCTCAGCTTGTCGAAGACCTTGCGGTCGACGGCGACGATTCCGACCAGGTACATGAGCGGGACCTCGGTGAGGTAGGTGACCTTCGTGTGCCACTGGAAGGCGATGGTCGCCATGGGGGGCGCGGCGACGGTGTCGATGAGGTGGGTCTGGAGCGCGGTGTAGACGTCGGCGATGGGCAGGGGGATCGGAGAGACCCCCGCGATGTCGAAGGCGACCTCGCTCATGAGATCGCCCTCGACGATCCATACCTTGGCGCCCTTCAGGTCGCCGACCTCGCGAACGGGCCGCTGGGACATCACGTAGGCGAAGCCGCTGTCGCTGATGGCGAGGGCCTCGAAGCCCTTCTTCGCCAGGCCGTCGCGGATGCTCTGGTCCATGTGCTTGCGTACGTGGTCGACCTCGCCATAGGAACGGAAGAGCAGGGGAAGGCTGTAGAGCTCGGCGTCGGGGTAGATCTGCGCCAGCGCCCCACTCGTGAAGGCCCCGCCCTGGAGCTGGCCCGCGCGCATCTTGCGCAGCACCGTCTTCTCGTTCCCCATGACGCCGCCGGGATAGAACTTCAGCTTCACCCGCCCCTCGGTCCTGGCCTCGATCTCGGCGCCGGCCTTGCGCATCTCGACGAGCCAGGTGCTGCCGTCGGGGACCACCGTGGCGATCTTGAGGGTCTTCGCCTGCGCGGCGCCGGCGAGCAGCAGGATCAGCAAGAACATCGGCAAGAACGTCAGCAAGAACGTCGGCAACAAGAACACGAGGTTCAGGGTCGGCAGGAAGGTCGAGCGGGGCTGCATGGTGGCTCCTGGATTCGGGAAGGGATGGGAGTGGAGGGGCGGCGCCCGCTCCCTCCTGGGCTAGAAAGCTCCTGGACTAGAAAACTCCTGGGCTAGAAATAGTCGTCGCCGTCCGCCAGCAGGAGGGTCGCCTCTCCCTGGGCGAGTACGTTGCTGAGGGTGAAGCCGCGGGCGTGGGGATCCGCCTCGATGACCTCGCCCAGGAGACGGTCGTGCAGGGGACGGTCGAATACGAGGCGCGCGTACTGACTGGCGAAGAGGACCTTGGCCATCAGGTTCTGGCCCCGGGAAATCTCGATGGCGCGTTCGAAGTGCTGGCGACCCTGCTCGGGCTTGCCCCCGAGGCTGGCCGGGCGCAGGGTGTAGAGCACGCCGAGGTAGAGGTGTGCGCTGCCGTCGTCGTAGGTGTCGTCGAGGGCCACGACCCGCTCCATCAGGGCCTGGAGCTTGGGAAGGTCCGCAATGGCGTTCCAGTCGCCCGAATTGGCCTGCACCCAGCTCGCCCAGGCGGAGCCCAGCCCGTAGAGGGCGGGAAGGTCCTTGGTGTTGGTATCGGTGAGCAGGGCCGCGAAATCGTCGTAGCTGCCCCCGGTGGCCTCGCAGAGCGCTCGATCTCGCTCGCAGAGGGCGCGCTCTCCGTAGCGACGGGCGCGCAGGGTGAGCCGGCTCGCGCGCTCGGGATCGTCCACGAAAGCCCCGGCATAGGAGCCGTAGAGCTTTGCGCCCGCGAGCAAGAGGCTCTCGCTCCTGGGGCTGCCCTCGATGAGCCCGTCCAGAGCGATGAGGTAGGCGGGGGCGCCGTCGCGCACGGTGGCGGGATCGTCCTGACCGAGGACCGCGGCCGAGAGGTTGTCGGTCATCTTGCCCGTGGCGGAGCTCAGCAAGAAGGAGCAGCCGGTCAGGGGAAGGGTACTCGCGAGGAGTAGAAACGATGCGACACGCGATTTCATGGCGGGCGCATGTTAGCAGGGCTCCGCACGAGTGGGTCCGATTCGGCGACATGTCCCGCCTTGCGACGCGCTACGTTCAGACCGGATGCAGCTCGACGCGACCCTTCCGATCCGGCTCCTCGTCGCTCAGCTCCTCGTTCTCGCCACGCTCTACGCCGCTTACGGCCTGGCGCGCAGGGCGCTGCCCCGGGCTCCCGTCGCCCTGCGCTGGAGTGCCACGGCCGCCCTGGGCCTGTGGCTGTGCAGCGCGGCCTTCCACCTGCTGCTTCCTCTGGGGCTCTTTCGCCTGCCCGTGGCCCTGGTAGGCGCCGCGCTGCTCGCTGCGGGTGTGCGCCGCCTGGGCGGACCGGGTCTGCAGGAGTGGGGTGCATTGCTGGCCCGCGACCTCGCCTGGCTCCCCCGCTGCTGGAAGCTGCAGCGCAGCCCGCTGGGGCGGGCTCTCTTCCTCGTCGTCGGATTCGCGGGCCTCGTCACCCTGGCGCGAGCCGCGCTGCTCCCCCCCCTCGGATGGGACGCTGTGACGTATCACGCCGCGAAGGCCGCCCTGTGGGCGCAGAGCGGCGGTCCCATCACCCTGGACGCGCCCGGCGGCTGGGGCTTCTACCGCGACTATTTTGGCGGCGGCGAGATCCTGAGCGCCTGGGCGATGCTCGTCTTCTCCGCTGACTTCGCCGTGGGGCTGGTGGAGGTCAGCATCTGGATCCTCCTCGGCGTCGCGCTCTATGCCCTGGCTCAGGAGCTCGGGGTGCGGGCTCGCTACCGCGTAGCCGGCGTGGCGTACCTGCTTGCGCTTCCGAGCATCCGGCTGGCCGTCGGCGCCGGCTACGTGGATCTCACCCTCACCCTTGCCTGCGTGCTCGCCGTGCTCTTCAGCGTTCGCTTCTCGAGAACACACGATTCGGGGAGCCTGATCCTGGCGGCCATGTCCCTCGGTCTCGCGGCGGGCGTGAAGCTCACCGCGGCTCCGGCCGCCGGCCTGCTCTGGCTCCTGCTCGCCGCCGGTGCCTGGCGGAGCCGGGCGGGCGGGTTGGGGGCCGCGCTGGCGGTGGGAACCCTCGCCGCCGCCGTGGTGAGCGTGCCGTGGCTTGCCTGGAACCTCTTTCACACCGGCTATCCCTTCTCGCCTCTGGATCTCGAGATCGGCGGACTGCGTCTCGGCCAGGGCACCGACGCCCTGGCGTGGTACTTCGATCGCCCGCGCGTGCGCCCCTATCTCCCGGACCGTGAGCTCGCCGCGCTCGCCCGCATCTTCCCCGCCCCCTGGACGGGCTCGCGTCACCTCTCGCTGCTCTCCCTGCTACCGCTCCTGCTCTTCGCCCCCGCCTGGCTGGGTCTCGCGCGCCGGCGTCCGGCTGCCGCCCTCGCGATCCTCGCCGTCGTGGTGCCGCTGCTCGCCTTTGCGTACAGCCCCGGCTTCTCCTTCGTGCGCCAGTACCAGCGCTGGGGACGCTTCGTCCTGCCCGTGCTCTGTCTGGCTCTGGTCACCAGCTTGCCCCGGGGCGCCGGTGGCAGTCCGTGGGCCCGTGCCTACCAGGCCTTCCTGTGGGCCGGAGCCATGCTCCACCTTGCCGCCACGGCGATGGACGGCTGGGCTCCCTTCGAGCAGTGGGCGGTCCCGCTGGTGATGCTGGGCGTGGCCCTGCTGGTTGCGCTGCTGGTGGGGCTGCAGCGCAGCTCTGCAAGCATGGCGGCACGCGGGCTGATCGCGCTCTTGTTGGTCTGCGTCGCCGGCGCCGGTCTGGCGCAGCTCGGGCAGCGAACGCGCGAGCGAGCCCTGGCGCGCAGCGTGGCCGGGGTCTCGAGTCCCCGCTATTGGGTCGACGCGATCGCGAGTGTCGACGATGGGTCGACGACCCGGCGAATCGCGTTGACTTCGGGGCCCCGGCGCAACTCGGACCACTGGCACATGTACTTC